>NC_014207.1:0-305987 GCF_000093025.1 Methylotenera versatilis 301 | reverse complement strand
GTATTACTTTCTACCTTAATAATTGCTTGTGGCGCTAAAGATGCCTCTTCAGAAAAATCTGAAACCGATAAAAAAAGCGCAAAACCAACGCTGGTGACGATCACTCAAGTGAAAAATCAAGCCGTTGAAACCAGTGAAGAAGCTATTGGTACGCTTGAAGGATTAACAAATCCCACACTTTCTGCTGAAGTCGCTGCCCGCGTCGTTAAAATTCATGTGAATACTGGTGAAGCGGTCAAACAAGGCCAACTCGTTGCTACGTTAGATGCATCTGACTTCGGTATGCAACGTAACGAAGCGCAAGCTGAAGTCGCGCGTATTGAAGCGTTATTATCGAACCAAGTCAAAACCGTTGAGCGCAACCAAGCATTGGTGAATAAGAAGTTTATCTCGCAAAATGCGGTTGATAATGAAGTGGCGCAACAGAATGTATTAAAAGAGCAATTAGTTGGTGCTAAAGCCCGTGTTGGCAGCATTAACCACAGCAGTAGCAAAACCAAAATCTATGCGCCAGCCAGCGGCAACGTTGAAAAGAAATTGGTTGATGACGGTGAGTTTGTAAAAGTGGGTGACCCCATCATTATGATCGTTTCTAAGCAGCATCTACGTGCACACCTGCCTTTTCCTGAGTACATTGCAGCAAAACTCAAACCTGGTTTAGAAGTACGTCTCACTTCTCCAACCAGTGAAACCGTCGTTAAAAGTACAATTCACGATTTAAAACCAATGATAGTTGAAGGCAGCCGTACCGTTGATGTGATTGCTGACATACTAGGTTCGCCAGATTGGCAGCCTGGTGCCAGTGTGACGGGTACCGTTGTGCTTGGTGAACAGGCTGCCGCAATGATGGTGCCAGAGCAAAGTATCGTGTTGCGCCCTGCTGGCGAAGTCGTTTATGTAGTGCGCAATAACAAAGCCTATCAGGCCGTTGTGAAAACAGGTTCGCACCAAAATGGCATGGTAGAGTTGCTCAGCGGTGTCAATGAAAATGACACTATCGTTGTTGATGGCGCTGGGTTTTTAACTGACGACACTGCCATTAAAGTTGCGGATGTTTCAGCAGGTGCAAATACCGATAAAGCAGCCAATCAACCTAGTAAAAAAACCGCACCGTAACGCTTAAAGCTAAAGTAAACAGCACATGACATTGCCTGAACTATCCATTAAACGCCACGTTCTCGCTTGGATGGTCTCTGGCGTGATTATTCTTTTCGGCATCATTGCATACCAGCGCATTGGTGTAGACCGCGTGCCATCGATTGATTTCCCTGTCATCACGGTCAATACCACTTTACGCGGCGCTAATCCTGACGTGATTGATACCAGCATTACTAGTGTCATTGAATCTGCCATTAACACTACGCCGGGTATTGAGCATATTCAGTCCGCCTCGTCGCCAGGGGTCTCCAGCATCAGCATTACTTTTGCACTGAGTAAAAATATTGATGTGGCTTACAACGAGGTGCAATCCAAAGTAAATCAAGTAGTGCGTCGTTTACCAACGGACACTGACCCACCTGTAGTACAAAAAGTTGACTCCAACGCATCACCCGTTATCTGGCTAGCATTGAGTGGTGATCGCACCATACAACAGCTCAACTTATACGCCAGTAATGTGCTGAAAAAGAAATTTGAAACCATCAATGGCGTAGGTGAAGTCACTTTAGGTGGCCGTAGAGATCGTGTGATTCGCGTCTATATTCAGCCTGAGCGCATGGCGGCCTACAAACTCACCGCCAATGACTTAATCACAGCGTTTAATCGTGAGCATGTGCAGCTTCCAGGTGGATTTTTAGTGAGTTCACAAGCAGAACAGTTGCTAAAACTAGATCTTGAGTTTCATAAAATGACAGACCTAGCCAACATGGTCATTGTTGATAAAGCGGGTGCGCCTATCCGCCTAAAAGATGTTGCAACGCTGGAGGATGGCATTTCGGATAACCGCCAAATAGCGCGTTATAACGGTAAGCCTACGGTTGGTATCGGTATGATAAAAATCGCCAATGCCAACACTGTCGACATTATTAAAGAAGTTGAACACAGACTAGAAACAGACGTTCGCCCGAATTTACCAGCAGGCATGGTGTTGGAAATTTCCACTAATGATGGTATTTTCATCAACCAATTAGTCGCTTCACTTAAAGAGCATTTGGTAGAAGGTACATTATTTGCCGCGCTGATTGTATTAATCTTCATGCGCTCATTTAGCTCTACTGTAATGATCTGTTTAGAAATTCCAGTATCACTTTTAGGCGCAATTGCCGTGATGTATTTTGCCGGCTACACCTTTAATAGCATGACCTTGCTTGCCTTGCTATTGCTGATTGGCGTGGTGGTCGACGATGCCATTGTGGTGCGTGAAAGCATCTTGCGTCACATGGAAGGTGAAGTTGGCGAAGGTATTAGCGCAGCCGATTTAAAAAATCCACTAGCCGTTGCCGCATTCCGTACCAAAACCACTATTCTAGGCAGTAACGAAGTGGTATTTGCTGTACTAGCCTCCTCTGCCTCACTCGTTTGTATCTTCGCACCCGTGATTTTTATGGATGGCATTATCGGCATGTTTTTTAAATCGTTTGCTGTGGTGGTGACATTCGGCGTACTGGTATCGCTGCTGGTTTCTCTCACACTTACACCTATGTTGTGTTCGCGGTATTTGAGCGTCACCCACAATGAAAATGCGCTTTACAAAGCGGTTGGTCGCATATTAGGTCGCATGGATGAAGTATACAAAAAGCTTCTTTACTCATCACTCAACCATCGTGGCTTAGTGTTGTTAATCACGCTGATCTTTGTCGCTGTGAGCGGATTTTACTCACTTAAATATGTAGAGAAAGATTTTGTACCAGAGACCGACGAAGGAAGCTTTACCATCAATATTAAAACACCGCTTGGCTCAAGTCTGGACTACACCAATTCACGCTTAAAATTAGTAGAGGCAACCCTTGCTAAGCATAAAAGTGAGATAGATAGTTACTTTGCCACGATAGGCGCAGGCTCACGTGGACAAGTTAACCAAGGCAACGTCAATGTACGTTTAAAGCCAAAAGAAGAGCGCGCTAAAAGCCAACAAACCCTGATTAAGGAATTGAAAAAGGAATTAGATCAAATTCCTGGTGTACGCGCTATTCCCTCACCTAGCTCGATCACGCGAGGTCAACGGTCAGAAAAACTCCAATTCAATCTCACTGGGGTAAATTTGCAAGAAATTGGCCGCATTTCGCAATTATTACAGCGAGAGTTAGGTGCCAATAGCGACATTGGCAAGGTCGATGTCGATGTTCAGCTAGACTTACCGCAACTCAATATGCAGATTGACCGCACCAGAGCATCCGCTCTTGGCATTAGCGCCAATGATATCGCTACAGCGGTTTCACTCTATGCAGGCGGCATCAATATAGCCAAATACAATGAGTTGAATGGCGACGGCCAGCGTTACGACATCCGCATAAAAGCCAATGACTCTGAACTTGAAAGCATCGCTGATTTAAACAAAATTTATCTACGCAGCAGCACTGGTGAATTAGTCAGAATCGACGCAGTTGCAAGCTTTAGTAAAGAGTTAGGCGCCGCTGTGATTGGTCGCTATGACTTGCAATATGCAGTCAATTTTTATGCAAATCCCGCGGTTCCTCTTGGCGAAGCTGTCGACATCGTTAAAGCCACCGCGGCCAAAATTGTGCCGCCTGATTACACGCTCAAACTTACAGGCCAAGCAGAAGAGTTTGGCAAAACCATGAAAAACATCAAGTTTGTATTCGCTCTCGGTTTCCTTTTGCTCTATATGGTACTCGCCAGCCAGTTCAACTCATTTATACAGCCACTATTCATCATGCTGGCACAGCCGCTCGCCATCATTGGCGGCTTGATTGCCCTACTTATGACAGGCAATACTTTAAACATCTACTCAATGATAGGCTTGGTATTGCTGATAGGCTTAGTCGCCAAAAATTCTATTCTGCTGGTCGACCTGACCAATCAGCTGGTAGAAAAAGGCGCCAGTATTAACGACGCTCTTAAGGAAGCCTGCCCTATTCGCCTGCGCCCAGTTGTAATGACCTCACTCACCATTATTCTAGCGCTGTTACCAGCAGCGCTAGGCTTAGGCGCGGGCTCTGAAACCAACAAACCGCTATCAGTCGCGATTATTGGCGGGATGATTTCGTCAACCTTGTTAACCTTAGTTGTAGTGCCTGCGGCTTATTCGTTAGTCATGGGTAGGCTTAAAAAAACTAAACCGATAACACCACTTACAGACTGATTAGGGTGCAGCTATTTTTTTCCTAAACTAATCACCAGTACTCCTATCAATACCAAACACGTACCCGCTAATTGCAGTAAGGTAATACCTTCACCCAAAAATATGCTGGCTAAAAATATCGTCGATACTGGGCCGATTGAGCTAATGAGTGCGGCTTTACTACTGCCAATTTTATGGATGCCAACATTCAACAAAATTGCAGGAAGCACTGTGGCAACCACCGCCATTAACATGCTAAGTAAGTAAACTTGCGTAGGCAAATGCAATATCGTCACCTGATGCGAGGTAGTAGCATAATGCGCCGCGCTTGCTACGGTGGCTGCTAGCATCGTATAAGCAGTGAACAACGAAGCGCCTACCCGTGGAATCAATCTGCCACTCGCGATTAAATAAGCAGCATAGGCCACGGCGCTAGCAGCGACCAAACTTGCACCGAGTATGGTTTCTGCGGAGCCCGATTTAACGGTAAGCACATCATGCCCAACCACCAAAGCTACACCCGCATAGGTGGCCAATAAAGCAAAGTAAACGCGTTTACCGATATGGTGTTTGAACATCGCCGCACTTAGCAAAACCACGATGGTAGGATAGATATATAAAATGATTCGCTCTAATCCAGCAGTCACATAGACTAAACCTGCAAAATCTAACAGCATCGGGCCATAGCCACCTAGAATACCCAACAAAGCAATTGCCCAAGCATCTTGGCTTGATATTGTTGGCACTGCATCCGATGCCCTCGCCCAAATCGCCAATGCAATAAAAAACGGCGCTGAAAATGCCATGCGCAAAGCGATTAGTGTAGAAGCGTCTACGGGGAATGGTTCAGCATAAGCATAGGCGAGTTTCACCATAATCGCTTTAGATGACACAGTGACGGCCGCAGCCAGCACCATCAATGCGCCAATCAAGGCATCGCGTGAGGCTTGTTTAGTGTGGGATTGCATGTACTGCCCTTAAATTGGGGCTCAATGGGATGAATGACTAAAACAACCGCGGAGAGCCCACGGTTGCTAAATTATGACGACCTAAATTAGATCAAAGCAACCGCAGCATAAAATGACCAGTAGCCATAATGCCTTTCGGTTGTGAATGACCGCAGTTACGGTAATGTCGTGATTGATTGTCATAAGTCTAAGTACTTTACCCGCACAGCCTAGCTAGGTCAAGAGTACGGAGAAATAGCATTTTATTTTGGGATGAATTTTTCTAGCGTTTCTAATTGCAGACCTGCCAACTTAGGCTGCCAAACTTCTGGATTAACTGGAAAATCTGTAAGAATTCCAGTGCGCATATAACCACGCCGCTCATAAAATGCGATTAATTCATGCCTTATCGTAATCACATGCATCTGAAATTGTTCTATGCCCCACATATGCTGCGCGAGGCTTTCAGCCTCAGTGAGTAAGCGCTTACCAATACCGTTCGCTTGTATAGTAGGACTCACCACAAACATACCAATATGCGCAATGGCACTCTCTTTTTCTACGCAGATTGAACCTAGCAATTCGTCATCATTCAAGCATAGCAAAACAATGGTGTCTTCAGACGCAATGAGGTGTTCAACCTCATTCACTGAAGTACGTAAGCCATCAAGAATATCCGCTTCAGTTGTCCATCCCGCACGACTAGTCTCACCTCGATAAGCCATGTTGACTAATTTCACGATAGCTTCAACATCTGTTAAAACTGCTTTTCTAAAATGTTGCATAAGGCATTTTATCTTCAATTATATTCAATCTATATTATCAAAAACTAGCCGATTGGTACTGTTTTGGCTTGTATTGGACAAAGCACATACTGGTGCTAATATCTCACATCTGCTTAATTGCAGGTATGCTCTAAGATGCCTTACTTGAAAAAAAACAAATAATATTAAGGGAAAAATATGTCAGAAAATCAAACGCCCGTGGTCTTTACGGGAAAAGCAGGGGAGTATTTTGGTATTTGGATTGTAAATTTACTGCTATCCATTGTCACTTTAGGTATTTATTCAGCTTGGGCAAAAGTGCGTCGTAAAAAATATTTTTACAATAATACGCTGCTCGATGGGGTTGGTTTTGATTACCACGCGAACCCAATCAATATTCTAAAAGGCCGTATTATCGCCTTTGTTCTGTTTGTGATTTACAGCGTGGTGTCTGGTATTAACCCAGCATTTGGTCTTTTGATGGCATTTATATTATTTCTTGCGCTTCCTTGGATCATTGTTCGCGGCATGATGTTTAATGCACGTAACTCTAGCTACCGTGGTTTACGCTTTGATTTTAATGGCAAATACGGCGAGGCTATAAAAGTGTTTATTGGCTACACATTATTAATCATCGTCACATTAGGTTTGGCTATTCCATTTGTAGCACAACGCACCCAAAAATTTGTGATCTCTGGTCATAAATTTGGTGTGAGCAATTTCAAAATGGAAGCTTTAGTAAAAGACTTCTACAAAATCTATCTCGTTATTTTTATCATTCCATTACTAGGTATTGTCGCTGCGATTGCGATTCCTGCTTATCAACACTATAAAGTTAAAGCGGCTAGTCACGTCAGCTCATATCAAACGCAACACTTCTCTCAAGCCTCAACTAGTGTAAAGGCTGATATGGACACGGGTGGTTTTATTAAAGTAGCCGACGTGACCACTACTGAACCTGTTACAACTGAAAATTACGCTACTGAAGACGCCGCAACAGCTGATGCAAACATGTCTGAAGCAGAATACCTCAAAAACTTAACCCCCGAAGAGCTTGCTGAATATAACAAGTTGATTAAGGCCGCTGAAGCTAATAATCCTGATGCAGGCATGACAACACCTAAAAAAGATTCATTAGCAGGTGCATTTGCTGGGCTGATTGGTAAATGGGGTATTGCAGCAGCAATATTAGCTGGCTTAATTGCCATGTTGCTTTATCTTGCAGTCATTTTTTCATTCGCGGCTTACATGAAATCTCGTATTCATAATCTCGTTTTCAACAACACCACGCTTGAGCATATCGGTTTCTTTAGTAACCAACGTATGCGCGATTTACTCTTACTCTATATCACCAATACTATCGCTTTAATCTGCACATTAGGTCTTGCGACGCCTTGGGTACATATTCGTATGGCAAAATATACGGCTAATCATTTAGCACTCACAGGCGAAACAGATTGGGATAAATTTGTAGGTGAGAAAAAAGATGCATCACGTGCATTAGGTGAAGAAATTGCCGATATGTTTGATGTTGATATTTCATTCGGTTAATCAGTCACGTGCAATTTGAAGCAGAATATTACGATGGCATCAGCGCACGCGCCAAGCGGGTGCTGGTGGACATTGTAGACAGTCACTTTACTTTCACAGTATCGGTCACCAATCCTGATGAAACTATCAGTAGTCAGCCAATCAAAGTATTAATCAATGATTGTCACGTACAAGCCAGGCTTGGAAGTGGCAAACGACTCATCGATTTACCTGACGATAGCCGTTTAGAAACAGACTTTAAAGACTTAGAGCGCTGCTTACCTGCAAAACCAGCCAATAGATTTTGGCAAGGTGTGCATTACGCCGAAACCCATAAATTCGTGATTCTTATCGCCTTTGTTGGTATTGCGCTGGCAAGTGCGGCATTACTTAAATATGGCGTGCCTGTCGTTGCTAAATATGCCGCATTAGCAACTCCTGTCAGCATGGAAAAAGACTTAGGTAAACAAACCTTAGACTCACTAGACAGTAAAAGACTTGGCTATTTTGAAGCCTCAAAAATACCAGTGTCTAAACAAAAAGACATCACGACGGCACTCGCCGCCATGTGCACTAAAACTAACAACTGCCCTGCCTACCAATTAAATTTTAGAAAAAGCCCTATCATTGGCGCTAACGCATTCGCTCTGCCTGGCGGCTATATGGTCATCACTGATGAGCTGATTGATTTAGCTAAAAATAACGATGAGATCATCGCAGTGTTAGCGCATGAGTTAGGCCATGTAAAAGGCCGGCATGCCTTGCGCCAAACTTTACAGGGAACAATTTCAGGACTGATTATCATCGCCATCACAGGTGACGTAAGCAGCATAGCATCTGGCTTACCAGCGTTAATGATGAATATGAGTTACTCTCGAGAACTAGAAACTGAAGCGGACAATTACTCGCTACAGTCACTAAAAACTGCGTGCATTCCAACCAAATCATTTGCTACATTGTTATTAAGATTAGAAAAAAGCCATGGCGGCGGCGGTTCAATGCCGGAAATGATTTCATCGCACCCTGATACCAAAGCGCGTATTGTGCCATTCTTAAAAGAGCATAGTCATTGTAGCTAAGTCATTAGCAAATCAACATTCAACAAACTTTCACAATCCATTCATCAATCCTTCACATTTCAATGACATTCTAGCCTTCATACTAAAAGGAAAGAATAATAGAAACAGGAGGTTATGATGTCATTCAAGATGCGCTTATATATCAGTCGTATGCATCAATTAGATAGTTTTTTATGTATTGCGGTAAACCACACCAGCCAATACAGGTTGATACGTAATTTTTTTAGAGTAGCCAGCAGACTTGGTGATGGCATATTTTGGTACGGCTTAATGGCTGGTATTTTGATAGTATATGGCGCCGAAGGTTTAACGCCTGTGTTACATATGGCACTGGCAGGTTTAAGCGGAACCTTGCTATACAAATGGTTAAAAGGTAAAACCCTAAGACCGCGTCCATACGAAGTGCATCAAGACATTTGGTTGACGGGAACGCCGCTTGATAAATTTAGCTTCCCCTCTGGCCACACTTTGCACGCAGTGGTGTTTAGCTTAGTCGCAATTGGCTACTACCCGCAACTCGCTATCATAGTTGTACCGTTCGCAGTGATAGTAGGATTATCTCGTGTGGTGTTAGGTTTGCATTACCCTAGTGACGTGATTGCTGGTGCGCTGATTGGCGCTACGATTGCCAGATTGTCATTCCTGCTAGTTTAGCAATTTATACACTACTAATGAAAAGCATCTTCAACTAAAGTCTTTTGGTAATATTGAATCGGCGTTGAGTGCACAATATATAAGTGCTTTAAACATTGCTCACGCCAAACATCCAATTGATCCACACTTAGATTTTTGAGTTCAGGTTCTAATAGTGGATTCTTACCATTAAGTACCTCACCAATATCTGCCACAGCCACTTGCGTTTTAGCCACATAGTAAACAAAGTGCTTAAACACGCGCTTATCAACCACCTGTACCGCTTTATAAATCAACGTTGGCAACCTGACTGCACGTAATACGCCATCCCAGAATGCTAGGCGTTTTAAAGCCTTCGTGGTGACATGCTCTGGGCATTCAAATTGAATAGAAATAAACGCAGCAATCACGGCTTGGTGTTTATTTAAAAGCTGCTTTGCTGAGATATCCAGCAGCGGCGCCAAATGTCCATCCATCGCCCACTCAGAGGTAATATGCGTGAATACCTCATTTTTATGCCACATCGCCTCGTGGGCTGGGACAAAATGATTATGTGCAATCACATCAATATATAAGTGGCTAATATAGCCAATGGCAATCGCAGTCTCCTCTTCTGTACGCGCAGATTGCATCAGTTGATGACCATGCTTCCACAGGTGAGTTTGGCGATAGTGAGGACTCACAATCGCCAAATCAGGCAAGCAAGCACCCGCCATCACTAGCTCAGGAAAGTTTTTGATTGCGCGTTGCAAACGTGGATCCAACAACGGCATCGCCCAAAGCAATGATTGTGCAAAATAGAGATGTGTCACCAAGCCCCAAGCATTCGCATCCACTGAATACAGACAGCACGGCAACCACCAATAATAATGCTTAATGAATTTTGGTATTTGCATAGCGTGTAATTTGCCACGCTGTGATTAAGTATTGGTTACAGATATATGACTATTTAGTGAAAATTTTAAAGGCATTTTTCATCAAACCGTCATATTGGGTCGCTATCGTTCATTTTAACAATCTACTAATTAACTACTTGATTTAATTAAACGAACTCTACTTATGAAAATACTATTTATCTCAGATGTCTATTTTCCGCGAATTAATGGCGTATCAACTTCTATCAGAACGTTTGTTTTGCAAATGCAAAACTTAGGTCACGAAGTGCATTTAATCGCCCCGGATTATGATGTGGTGACAGAAGATGAAGCGTGGATAAAGCGCATTCCAGCACGCAGCATCTATTTTGACCCCGAAGATAAACTCATGAAATACGGCGAGGCGGTAAAGTTACTACCAGCGCTTGAGCAAGAAAAGTACGACATCATTCACGTGCACACACCATTTGTGGCGCATTACTTAGGGCTTAAGCTTGCAGCACAGCTGAATATTCCATGTATAGAAACTTATCACACCTTCTTTGAGGATTATTTGCATCATTACCTGCCTTGGATGCCCAAGTCCATCGCACGTGGTATCGCAAGAATGATTTCAAAACGCCAATGCAATGCGGTAGATGCGATTGTCGCACCATCAAACCCCATGCTGGATGTATTGCGTAGATACGGCGTTAACGTACTATCTGAGGTAATTCCAACTGGCTTGCAAGATAGTAGCTTTGCAGCCGCAGATGGCCAAGCATTTCGATTGAAATATGGCATCCCACTAGATAGACCTATGTTGTTATATGTAGGCCGTGTTGCATTTGAAAAGAATATTGATTTCTTATTAGAGATGACCAAAATACTCGCGGAGAAACGGCCTGATGTTTTATTGGTAGTGACTGGTGAAGGCCCTGCGGAGGCGAGTTTACATAAACTTGCCAAGACCTTAGAGATAGAAAAGAACGTTCAATTTATCGGCTACTTAGACCGTAACAAAGAACTGAATGCCTGCTATGAATCAGCTGATATTTTTGTATTCGCGTCTAAAAGTGAAACTCAAGGTTTGGTTCTGTTAGAGGCCATGGCGCAAGCTACGCCAGTAGTAGCGATTGCCGAACTAGGTACAGCCTCTATTTTAATTGAAGGAAAAGGCGCGCTGATTGCGCCTGACGACACAGCTCAATTTGCAGAAAGAGTGCGTCAATTACTGCTAAATCCTGAGCATAGATTTGAACTGGGTAATCGGGCAAAAAATTATGCCTTGGATAAATGGACTGCAACACTGCAAGCGCAACGGATGATTAAGTTTTATGAGGAAGTTATCCTAAGCCCATCATCCCCACGTCAACCTTACCTGAAAACACAGTTAGACCCTGTAAAAGGCTAGCGCGTGCAATTAAGAAAATTGCGGACTTAAGTTGATTTTTGCATTACTAACTTTTGTACAACCAAACTACCCACCATATCACCTTCAACATTCACGGCGGTGCGTAAGGTATCAAGTAGCCTATCAATAGGCAGCAAAATCGCAATGGCTTCTGCAGGTAAGCCAACCGATTGCAACACCATCACCATGGTGACCATGCCAGCACTTGGAATGCCTGGTGCGCCCATCGCAGCTATCATGGCGGTAAAGAACACAATGAGTTGCTGCGCCATGCTAAGCTCTATACCAGCTAAATTAGCGATGAATATTGCCGCTGCGGCCTCGTACAATGCGGTGCCATCCATGTTGATAGTTGCGCCAAGCGGAACTACAAACCCTGCAATTTCAGGTTTAACATGCAAATGCTGAGTGGTACAGCGTAAAGTAACAGGTAGCGTGGCAGAGCTTGAACTTGTAGCAAAAGCGGTAATTAGGGACTCTCTCGCGCCGCGCCAAAACCAGAGGGGTGACCTGCCAGTAAACAAATACAAAATCAATGGCAGTATCACCACACCATGAAATAAGGTAGAGCCAATAATGACCGCTACAAACTTTGCTAAAGTACTCAGCATTGCCGCATCTTGCACCGCAATTAACTTGATCAGAAGCGCCATGATACCTAGTGGTGCTAGACGCATCACCCAGCTCACGATATGCATGGTCACTTCTAATCCTTCTTGCAGTAGGGCAAGTATGTTTTTGAAACGCTCACCACCCATGACCAGCGTGATGCCTAAAATAAGGGCGAATGTGACTACCGCTAGTACATTGCCTTGTGACAAGGCCGTAAAAGGATTTAGAAATAAGCCATGAAGAAACTGGGCAAAGAATTCTGGTAAAGGTAGTTGCTTAGCTTCAAAATTCTGCATGGCATCTTGAAACATCGCCAAATGTAAGCCAGCGCCTGGCTTAAAGTAATTACTCGCCGCTAGCGCCACAACAATCGCAATAGCCATACTACTGACAAAGAACAGTAAGGTAGTCACCCAGACATGGTGAATTTGCTGATGTTGCCGTAAATTAGCAATGCCAACGGTAATAGAACAAAATACCAGTGGGATTAAAATCATTTTAAGCAAATCAATAAACAGCGTACCGACTAGCCCTGACATGTAGAGACCTGTCTGCACTATATGATTTTCAGCCCCTAGGGAATGAAAATACAAACCTAGCCCAACACCAAACATTGCACCTAATAATATCTGGACGTTAAGGCTAGGCAGTTTCATGATGCTTACTCTTTAACAGCCTTCGTTTTAACGGCTTTGGGCTTGACGACTTTTTCTTTTACCACTTTCTCTTTGACTATTTTCTCTTTTACAGTCTTTTCCTTAACAACTTTTGGTTTTGCTACCTTTTCTTTAACCACGACCTCATTTACTGTAGTCTTTTCGTCTAAAGTCTCTTCAACGGCAGCTTCTTTCGCCGCTTTAGGTTTAGTTACTTTGGGTTTTGCTGCAGCCTTTTTAGCTTTTGGCTCAGTCGAGGCCGTTTGTAATATAGCTTCATCCACAGCAACCACTGATGTCGCTACTTTGACAGGCTTGCTAGTGCCATCAGTTTTTTCAAATACGGCTGCAAAAAAGCCATCGGTATTATGTAAGTGCGGCAATAATTTTAGATAATCGCCCGTATCTAAGTTAATTTGTTGTTGTTTTAAAATTTCAGCTGCATTGAGCAATTTAAAATCTGGATGTGTCGCTAAAAAGTTTTCAGCGATTTGCTCATTCTCATCACGCAACAAGCTGCATGTTGAGTAAATCAAACGTCCACCTGTTTTAGTGAGTTTAGACGCGCGCGCTAAAATATTCGCTTGCTTCACTGTCAGTTCAGCTAAATCTTGTGGTGTTTGGCGCCATTTAAGATCTGGATTTCGACGCAAAGTGCCTAATCCTGTGCAAGGTGCATCAACCAATACACGGTCAAATTTACCATTCAAGCGCTTAAGTTTTGGGTCGGTTTCACTGCTGATGCTTTGTGCATTCAGATTGCTTAAACCAGAGCGTTTTAGTCGTTGGCCTAAGCTGTGCAAACGTTTTTCTGACACATCAAATGCATACAAACGGCCAGTATTGCGCATTAAAGCACCCATGGCTAAAGTTTTACCGCCCGCACCTGCGCAAAAGTCTGCCACCATCATGCCACGTTTGGGCGCGACTAAATGCGCTAAAATTTGGCTACCTTCATCTTGTACTTCAATTTGACCTTCAGTAAACATGACATGGCGACTGATATTCAAGCGTAATGGCATGCGTAAACCAATCGGCGAATATGGTGTTTTAGTGACATTGCTTTCGCCCGAAGTATTTTCAGCAATAAATTTCGCCATCACATCATCGCGCGTGCCTTTAATAGTGTTCACGCGTAAATCTAGAGTGGCGGCATCATGCATGCTACGTGCGATAGTGAGTGCTTCTTTTTCGCCATATTGCGCGACTAGCTTTTCCCATAGCCAATCACGCACATCCGCTTGAACAGCCAACGGTAAATTTTCAGTCGATTTTGCTTTAATGGTATGCGCCCACTCGATTTGCTGCTCAGTCAGCATCGATTCGATTTTCTGTATGCTCATCCCTTGTATGCGTAGCATCCAAGCTAGCACCAATTTACGCGCATCATCAGGATCATTGTCATCATTAGCGGTCACGGCACTTAAAAATCGTAAACGACGCAAAACGCCATAAACACTTTCCGCCACAAAAGCACGCTCTTTGGTGCCTAGGTCACGATTATTGCGAAAAAATTCGCTTAACTTGGCATCTGCAGGGCTATTGAATTCAAGCAAATTGGATAACATTACAGCAGCTTGCCGTATTAGGTTGGGGGTCATTTGGTTCTCTTTAATATATACGCTGGCTATGAATTAAGCCATAAATCTTACTTACGGTAGCGGCAAAGGCTCTAGTCTGGCATCCAAACTAGTAATCACTAGCTCGTACATATTACCATTGCCACTAGTTTCACGTATTTTAACAGGTACATGCTGATAATCTAAGGCTAACCACAATTCTGTTTTCTTTTCGCCTTCTGGCGCCATTCTCGAGATATGAACAGTTTTGATATCGCCTAACTTAGTGGTAAGTGTTTCTTCACCTTCAAAAATGTAATCATAAATACCAAGCTTTTTGCCATTGGTAATGTTCAACTGCATATTTTGCAGAGGTGGCACAAACATAAACTGATACATAAAGCTCAATAAATCTTGTGTACCAGCTTGCAAATCAAAAGTTTGATCGCCTTTTTGGCTATGCAAAGTGAGTTTTTTACTTTCCCAATCGAAGTCAGCGCTGAAGGTTTTATCCTTTTTATCACCAAACTTATAGAAATAATGCTGCGGTTGTAAACCTATACCATCGAAATAACCATCACTAGTCTGTAGCAAGACTGGTATGACTAAAGAAATCAACCCCTTGGCTTGGATTAGGCTTTTTATTTGATACCGCTCACTATTTGGTAATCGCTGATACACAACTCTAGCACTACCTGCTATTGATCTATTGGGCACATCATCTTTATCAGCATATACGTCAAATTCAGACTCAATATATTGATAGGGTTTAGGTTTAGCAATTAATCCGGCTTCTTCTACTGGATTTTCAACGATGGGTTGCGCAACTTCTGGCGGCTCGATTGAAGTCACGGTTTCAGTTGGCGGAGGCTCTGGCAACAGCGCCGGTTGCTGATTAACTTGAGCTACAGGTTCAAGTGGCTTTTCTTCTTTTTGCTCCATAGGTTTATTAGACTCGACTTGCTTTTCGACTGGCTTCTTTACTGCGGGTGGGTTTAAAACTGGACTAGGTAAAGCTTTAGGCAACACTAATCGAGCTTCAATTAAATCGTGCTGTTCATTTAAGTTTGGCAGATTAAAGCTGAATTTTCCAATTAGAAATAAATGCAGTAGCAGCGACAAACCTAACGCAAGTGCTAGCCTTCTGTAGCTAGCATCTTGGTATAACGACTTTAATTTAACCCAAGGACTACTAATCCACATGTAACTCAGTGAGCGTTTGCTCTAGTTTTGCACCATCAGAATCTACCATTAGAAAACGGACCAATATGAAATTCTTCTCTGCCGCTAACCAAAGCTCTTTGGTATCTGATTGTCCTTTATCTGAGTCGGCAGGTACTAAATGCACGGTTTTATATTGGCTGCTAGCGACGTTAAGCTGTTCAATTTCTGGATTAACTTTATATTGATACTGATTAAGCTTCTTACCTGTGGTGAGTGTGACCGTAATATCATTTTTAAACGGTCTAGATAGAAACATAAATTGATAGGCAAAACTTGCTAAGTCTTGTGTACCAACTGTGAGCGGAACAGTTTGAGGCTCGCCCTTGCCTAACATGCGCAAAGTATTACTCGACCAATCAAAATCTGAAAACAAGGCTTTATTCGGATTGCTACCTTGATGCAACTCAAAGTGAGTCGGCACTAAGCCTTTACGAGTGACTTTCCCAGTGCTGCTAAGTTTTCGCACGCCAAGCAAGGCGTATATACCTATGCCTTTTGTCGTGCTTTCCACTTTATAAGTGTTACCTGTCACCACATATTGTTCGCGGACGTTTGCAAACGGCGTGCCGTCTTTGGTGACAACATAATCAGCTTGAATACGCTTAGGCAAGTTCACCTGTTGCGCTGCGAAAGCAGATGTAGTGGTGAAAATAAATGCTAGGCTTAGCACTCTAATGGTTCTAAAAATTCCAATTTGACTCAGCACGAAAACTCCTCAATATGACTTTGCAAAAAAGTCTCACTAGCACTTAACGCATCAAGTTAGCTTTTAGATACACGCCATCAAAATATTTAGACTACAACGGTTGGTGCTTCACCCACTTGTTGCACACGGATATGACCAATTTCGAATACAGTTTCACCCGCATCTTGTAGTAGTTTTTGCGCAGCAGCTGCCTGTTCCTTAGCCACAATGACGGCCATACCAATGCCGCAATTGAAAGTTTTATACATTTCTGAATCGGCAACATTGCCTTGTGCTTGCAACCATGTGAATAATTGCGGCATGGTCCAGCTACCTTTTTTAATTTCGGCCGTTAAACCTGCTGGCAATACACGCGGAATATTTTCAGTAATGCCGCCACCTGTAATATGCGCCATACCTTTGACTGGCATTGCGGCGATTAATGCTAACAATGGTTTCACATAAATACGCGTTGGCGCCATCACTACATCTTTGAATTTTCTACCATGAAAATCTGACTCAAAATCAATGCCTGATTTATCAATCAACTTGCGAATCAATGAGTAACCATTTGAATGCGCGCCGCTTGAAGCCAAACCTAGTACTACATCACCGGCTGCAATAGTTGTGCCGTTGATAATATTTTCTTTATCCACACAACCTACTGCAAAACCTGCTAAATCGTATTCGCCAGCTGGATACATACCTGGCATTTCAGCAGTTTCGCCGCCCACCAAAGCACAGCCAGATTGCTCACAACCTTCGGCAATGCCTTTAATCACTTGTGCTGCAGTACCAACTTCTAACTTGCCACAGGCAAAATAGTCTAAGAAAAATAGCGGCTCTGCGCCCTGCACTAGAATATCGTTCACGCTCATGGCCACTAAATCAATACCCACTGTATCGTGCTTATTCAGCTCAAAGGCTAGTTTAAGCTTAGTGCCCACGCCATCTGTACCAGAAACCAGCACAGGATTCTTAAACTTCTTCGGCATTTCGAACAATGACCCAAAGCCGCCGATGCCGCCCAACACCTCTGGACGCATAGTGCGTTTTGCAAATGGTTTAATTTGCTCAACTAGCGCATCGCCAGCTTCCATATCCACGCCCGCATCGCGGTAGCTAATTGATGTAGTGTTTGAAGAATTAGTGGTCAAAACGGCTCTCGCTTAGTAATAATATTTAATAAAAATAAAGGTTTTTGAATGCTTTTGCTTAAGGGTGCTTTTATAAATTAAAGTTTCTAAATTAGACAAGGCGCGAACAAAAAACTATGACGCAGTATATAGTTGATATATAAGGAGTAATTTTTTGTGAGCAACACAGTATAATGACGAAAATTTAATTTATAGAAGTACCCTATACACGTTTAAGTATAATTTTAACCTATATGACGACTGAACCCAAAAAAACAGCAGCAAAAAATCTATTTATCGATAATCGCTGGTTAATTATTACTGCGATTTTTGCATTTATTATTTATTTATTGCTTCCAATACTAACGCCATTCTTAGTCGCAGCGATTCTAGCTTATATGTGCGATCCACTGGTTGATAGGCTTTGCTTGGTTGGTGTAGGTAAATTTAGGATAGGTCGCACGCTGGCTACCGTGCTGGTGATGGCAGGTATTTTCGGCATTATCACTTTACTGCTGCTTATTCTCATTCCGCTATTACAAAAAGAATCTCTGTTGATTGCTGAACGCTTACCCAGCACCATCAACAATATCCGCACTACGGTTGAACCCTGGTTACAAAGCAAGTTTGGTATTAGTTTTGCCATTGATGGCGCACAGATTCAAGACATCATCACCAAAAACTGGAAAACTGCTGGTGGACTACTTGGCGATGTGTTGATGATGGCAGGCAATAACGGCATGGCGCTCATTGGCATTATTGCGAATATATTACTTTTACCTGTAGTGCTGTTTTATTTATTGCGTGATTGGGATATCTTTGTAGCACGCATAGGTCAGCTGATTCCACGTGAATGGCATGATAAAACAACCAATATTGCCAGTGAAATTGACCAAGTGTTAGCTGAATTCTTACGCGGACAACTTTCAGTCATGCTCGCCATGAGCGCTTTTTATGCCATAGGCCTGTGGTTTGCAGGATTAGATATGGCCTTGCCGATTGGCTTAGTGGCTGGCCTATTAGGCTTTGTGCCTTATTTAGGATTCGCACTGGGCGTAGTTCTAGCCTTAGTTGTTGCTGCGCTTGAGTTCACCAGTTTCGGCCAATTGATTCCAGTATTGATTGTATTTAGCCTAGGCCAGTTGGTAGAAAGCATGGTGCTTACGCCCAAATTAGTTGGCGACCGCATCGGTTTACACCCTGTTGTTGTGATTTTTGCTTTGCTCGCTGGCGGTCAATTATTTGGCTTTGCTGGCGTGTTACTTGCCTTACCAGTGAGCGCGGCGATTGCTGTTGGCTTGCGTCACACCAAAGACAATTACCTCAATAGCGATACTTATCTCAACTAGTCATCGCACTAAAGGCACTCCAAATTTTGCACATGAAACAGCTCTTACTCGACATCAAGCCTGCGGCTCCGCCCACGCTACTTAACTTTATCGCTGGGCGTAATGACGAGGCACTTGCTAGTTTAAACGCAGTCGCTAGCAATTCTGCTCAGTCAAAATTTATCTACTTATGGGGCGAAGCAGGTAGTGGTAAAAGTCATTTATTATCGGCCTGCGAGGCAATAGGCATGCAGGTGGTAGACAATGTGCATTTGCTAAACAATGATGCACAAATTGATTTATTTAATATTTACAATCAACTTAAGGAAAGTGGCGGCACACTTATAACCGCTGGTTTGCATGCGCCAACACAAATGGGACTGCGTGACGATTTAGCTACCCGTTTGGCTTGGGGTTTGGTGTATCAGCTACATCCACTCAACGATGCCGAAAAAGCTTTGGCGCTGCAAAATCATGCGGCGGAGCGTGGTATACGCTTACCCACCGAAGTCGTGGACTACTGCTTACGTTACCTTAGACGTGATTTATCGACCTTAATGGCAACATTAGATGCCCTAGACGAATGGTCGCTCACGACTAAAAAGCCCGTTACTGTGCCTCTGCTGCGACAGTTACTGCAACTGAATTTAGAAGCCTAAGGCGGACATGAGCACTCATTTTTTATTAATTTTTATCGCATTTCTATTAGTATTACTGAATGGTTTTTTTGTAGCAGCAGAATTTAGTTTAGTTAAACTCCGTAGCACCCGCGTGCGCACGATTGCAAAAACCTTAGGCTGGCGCGGCAGAATGTTAGCCAAAGTTCATGCCAATTTAGATACCTACTTATCTGCCTGCCAGCTAGGCATCACATTATCTTCACTCGGACTTGGCTGGATAGGCGAGCCTGCTTTTGCAGCGCTAATCGAACCCTTGCTCTTACATATTGGCGTTTCTAGTCAAAAACTCATTCACAGTATCGCCTTCATTTTTGCTTTTTTTACCATTTCTTATTTGCACATCGTACTTGGCGAACTGGTGCCAAAATCATTGGCTATTCGTATGTCCGAAAGAGTCGGCATTTGGACAGCGCCCGCTTTGTATGCATTTTATTGGTTGATGTTTCCTGCTATTTGGCTGCTTAACCAAAGCTCAAATATTGTGATCAGTGCCTTGAAACTGAAAACCAAAGCGGGACACGACTCACATTACTCCTCCGAAGAGCTGAAATTGATTTTACGCAGCTCACGCGCCAGTGACGAATTTAGCGATGATGAATGGAAAGTGCTCGCACAAGCCATTGACTTTAGAGAGTTGGAAGTGTCGGATTTAATGCATCCGTTTAGTGAAGTGGTTGCGTTATTCGAAGAAGATTCATTTGACGATAACATGGATCGTATCTTGCAACATCGCTACAGCCGTTATCCAGTTGTGAATGGCGATGGCATCGTGACTGGCATCATTCATATTAAAGACATTTTTGTGGCTTTGCGTAAAGATGCCGATTTTACTGATATTAAAAGCCTCGCACGACCAATTGAACAAGTACCGCCAACCACGCATGCCATGACGTTATTCAGAAAACTACAAAAAGGTGCGCCTCATTTTACTGTGGTCGGCTATGAAGATGCAGCACCGATTGGTTACATTACCTTAGATAATTTACTGTCAGCGTTGGTTGGCGATATTCGTGATGAATTCAGGCAATCGCAAAGTGAATGGGCTAAATTAGACGATGGCTCGTTGCTGGGCAAAGGCTCATTACCACTGAATACCTTAGAGCGCACATTGGGTATTGATATTGAATCAGAAGATGCCGATACCATCGCAGGGCTTGTACTGTGGGCGCTTGGCGACATTCCTAAAGAAGGTCAGCGTGTACAATTCACGGCTTTTGATGTGGTGGTGAAGAAAATGATAGGACCTCGCATTTTACTGGTAAGAGTTTACCCAAAAAATCAGGTAAGTGAACCACCTTCGCAGCATTAAGAATACCTAATCGCTGGTTGCTATCTTTGTAAATAGCTTAAACCAAATAAAACCAAGCACACCTGCTGAAAGTGAGGCCAGTAAAATCGCCATCTTGGCGGCATTAATGGTTTCAATACTGGCAGGAAATGCAAGATTAGTGATAAAAATGGACATGGTAAATCCTATCCCACCGAGTATGCCCGCACCAATAATATGTCGCCATTTCAAGTCTGCTGGCAAGTGACAGATGCCAGTGATGACAGCAACGAAACAAAGCAAACCTACGCCCAATGGCTTACCGAGTATCAGGCCCAACATAATACCTAGGCTGTTAGCACTCATTAAATCGTTCATCCAACCAGCCTCTATGGTGATGCCCGTGTTTGCCAAGGCAAATATTGGCAGAATAATGAACGCAACGGGTTTGTGTAAAAAATGTTCTAGCTTATGTGAGGGCGACTTCTGATCGTCATCTTTCACAGAAAATGGAATGGCAAATGCCAACATAATGCCAGCTACCGTGGCGTGAATGCCTGATTTGAGCATAAAAAACCACATGATAACGCCACCAACGAGGTACGGCAGTAAGGACATCACTCGAAATAGTCGATTGAGCAAAATCAGCACCGCCCAAACCAATAAAGCTGCTAACAGATAGCTCACAGAAAATTTAGCTGTGTAGAAAACTGCAATCAATACAATTGCACCTAAGTCGTCTATCACGGCAAAAGCCACGACAAACACTTTTAACGAGGCTGGGATTCTATTACCTAGTATAGCTAAAACACCAAGTGCAAACGCAATATCAGTCGCCATGGGTATGCCGATACCGTTTTGTGTAGGCGTTGATTGATTAAATGAATAGTGAATCAGCGCGGGAACTAGCATGCCGCCAATGGCCGCAAAAATGGGCAGTAACGCGTTTTTGAAGTTGGATAACTCGCCGACGTAAATCTCGCGCTCCAGCTCTAAACCAATCAGCAGAAAGAATATCACCATCAGCCCATCGTTAATCCAGTGTTCTAGACTTAAACCTGCGACATGGATTTGCCAAAGACTTAAATACTCATGCCCTATGGGTGAGTTAGCCAGCAGAATCGAAACGAGCGTAAAGACAATCAGCAAAATGCCACTTGATTTTTCTGAATCAAAAAACCGATTGAAGGTGTTTGATAGTGTGATTGAAGCTTTATTCATCAGGAGCTCTTTAAAAAGGCATTCTTTAAAATTTTAATGTTTGGAAGCAATCTTTTATAACATCAGTTATCATTCGACAAATAGTCTATACACATATTTAAAATGAATAGCACTATCTAAACACACCAATCAGGCCAAATCAAATAAACATAACATGCTTAGAATCACTGAAATCAAATTACCGCTTGACCATCAACCCAGCGAAATCAACGCCGCCATTGTTAAAAAACTGGCAATTAATAAGGCTGATTTAGTCGAATATACCATTTTTAAACGTGGTGTAGATGCGCGTAAAGCCAATGCAATTTTGTTAGTCTACTCGCTTGATGTCACGGTGAACGGTGAGGCTAAAGTGTTAGCCAAATTAGGTAAAGATCCACACGTTAAACTTGCGCCAGATACTTCTTATAAATTTGTAGCGCAAGCACCAGAAACACTTAAAGAAAGACCAGTAATCGTCGGTTTAGGCCCTGCTGGTCTTTTTGCTGCGCTTATTTTGGCACAATCTGGCTTCAAACCTATCGTACTAGAACGTGGTAAAGCGGTGCGTGAGCGTACCAAAGACACTTGGGATTTATGGCGTAAATCTAAGCTTAACCCAGAATCTAATGTGCAATTTGGTGAAGGTGGTGCAGGCACATTCTCTGACGGCAAACTATATAGCCAAATTAAAGACCCTAACCATTATGGTCGCAAAGTATTAAATGAGTTTGTTAAAGCAGGCGCGCCAGAAGAGATTTTATACGTCAGTCATCCGCATATCGGCACGTTCCGGTTGGTCGGTATGGTAGAAGAAATGCGTAACAATATTATCGCGCTTGGTGGTGAAATACGCTTCCAATGTAAAGTCGAAGATATTGAGATTACAGACAATCAAGTGCAAGCCGTGGTGCTGGCTAGCGGTGAACGCATTGCCACGAATCACCTGATTCTGGCTGTTGGGCATAGCGCTCGTGACACTTTTGAGATGATACACAAACGCGGTATTTATATTGAAGCCAAGCCATTTTCCATCGGCTTCCGTATCGAACATCCGCAATCACTTATTGATGCCGCACGCCACGGTCCTAACGCTCAACACCCAATTTTAGGCGCTGCTGATTACAAACTGGTACACCACGCAAGTAACGGTCGCAGTGTTTACAGCTTTTGCATGTGCCCAGGTGGCACCGTGGTAGCTGCGGCATCTGAAGAGGGTCGCGTGGTAACCAACGGCATGAGTCAATATTCACGTAACGAGCGTAATGCGAATGCTGGTATAGTAGTTGGCATCACGCCTGATGAGGATTATCCAGGTCATCCACTCGCGGGTATGGAATTACAGCGCAAGTGGGAAAGCCAAGCTTACTTATTGGGTGGCAGTACTTACCAAGCACCAGGACAATTAGTTGGCGACTTTTTAGCGAATCAACCTTCAACTCAATTTGGCGAAGTCACACCTTCGTACACTCCCGGCGTGCATCTGACCAACTTGGATACCGTTCTACCTGAATACGTGATTACGGCAATTCGTGAAGCGATACCACAGTTTGCTAAACAAATTAAAGGTTTCGATATGGCAGATGCGATACTCACTGGCGTTGAAACGCGCACCTCATCGCCGATTCGGATTAAACGTAACGATGACAACTTGCAAAGCATTAATACCAAAGGCTTGTACCCTACTGGCGAAGGCGCTGGCTATGCTGGCGGCATTCTTTCCGCGGGTGTTGACGGCATAAGAATCGCTGAGGCAGTAGCATTGAGTATGGCAGGACGTTAAGTCCTATTTAAAGTCTTTGTAAGACAATAAGGAGTAACAAGTGATTGACTTTAAGTTAGCACTAAAAATATTAGCGGTTGCGTTTATTTGCTTTGCGCAAATGGCTATCGCCACTCCTGAGCTTACTTATATTGACAATCAAATTGCCGCTCACCCTAATCAAAGCGGCATCTATGTGCTGGATAAAGGCGAAGATGCTTTACTGGCGCGCGCGTGGCTGGCTGACCACGCAGAGAAAACTATCGAAGTACAATACTTCATCTGGAGTACCGATAACATTGGCATATTAGCCTCAGAAGCCCTACTGCGTGCGGCTGATAGAGGTGTGAAAGTACGCGTCATCGTTGATGATTTATTAATCGATGCGCCTGATAAATCGTTACTGGCACTCGCTAAACATCCAAACGTCGAGATTCACATCTATAACCCAAAACATTCAGTAGGCACGCCATTTTACAAACGCTTGATGAATATCGTCGTGAATTTTCGCGGTGTTAATCAGCGCATGCACGATAAAACTTTTATCGTAGATGGCAAACTGGCTATTACTGGCGGGCGCAATATGGCCGCTGAATATTTTGACTATAACCAAAAATATAACTTCCGCGACCGCGATGCCTTACTGCTTGGCGATGTGGCAAAAGACATGCAAGCAAGCTTCGAAAAGTTTTGGCATAGTCCACTTAGCGCGCCAGTGGAAGACTTGTATGATGGCTTAGGGCTGATGCAGAAACACGTCACTGTCAAAGATGATGAAATCCAGAAAATCTACAGTGACTTGCACGATTACGCTAACTCACCTGAAAATTTTACGCCTGAGAATCGCAAGGCGATTAGTGACATGCCGAAAGCTTTTGCTGCGCTAGCCGAAAAAATCATTTGGACACCGATTCAGTTTATTAGCGACACACCAGGTAAAAACAATTACAAATACATTATGGGTGGCGGTGGCTTCACCACGCAAAAATTAGCGCAATTAGTTGAAAATGCGCAAACGCAAATTGTGATTCAATCACCTTATTTAGTCATGTCTAGCCAAGCGAAGAAGTTGTTTAAAGACGCGTTAAAACGTGGCGTTAAAGTGCGCATCAACACCAACTCATTGGCTTCTACTGACAATTTAGAAGCCTTTAGTGGCTACCGTAACCAGCGTGATCAACTTATCAAAATGGGTATCGAAGTTTACGAATATAAGCCTGACCCGCAAATTAAACAAAAATTGGTGCAACACGTTTTGCCTAAAGATGCCAAGCCACCAGTATTCGCGATTCATGCTAAAACTATGGTGGTTGATGCTAAAACAGTATTTATCGGCACTTTTAATTTTGATCCACGCTCACAAAATTTAAATACCGAAGTAGGTGTGATTGTGCAAAATGAAGCATTGGCTAATAATGTGCAAACTGCCATTGAAACCGATATGCAGCCTGAAAATAGCTGGAGTGCAGCCACTGACAATCCAGACCAATATGCGACAGGTGCGAAACGTCGTAAAGTCGCAGCATTGCAATTAACACCAATTAAGCCATTGTTGTAACTTTAAGCACAGTAAATTGCATACATAAAAAATGGCGGTTAAACCGCCATTTTTTATGTGCTAAAACTTAAACCATATTACTGCCTAATTAAGTAATCAAACGCACCCAACGCGGCTTTTGCACCTTCACCCATCGCAATAATAATCTGCTTATAAGGTGTAGTTGTGACATCGCCCGCAGCAAACACGCCAGGTAATGAAGTCGCGTTGTGATGATTTACTTCAACCTCACCAAACTTGCTTAAATTGACCGTGCCTTTTAACCAATCGCTGTTGGGCAACAAACCAATTTGCACAAATACCGCATCAAGCGCTAAATGCTTACTTTCACCAGTAATGCGGTCGGTATAAGTTAAGCCATTCATTTTAGTGCCATCGCCAGTCACTTCAGTCGTTTGCGCGCTGGTGATAATAGTGACATTAGGCAAAGAATGTAGTTTTTTCTGCAACACTGCATCGGCTTTTAGCACTGTATCAAACTGCAATAAAGTCACATGTGCCACAAATCCTGCCAAATCAATCGCCGCTTCAACACCTGAGTTACCCCCACCCACCACTGCAACAGGCTTGCCTTTAAACAAAGGGCCATCACAATGCGGACAATAGGCCACGCCTTTACCGCGATATTCCTTTTCACCAGGCACGCCCAGCTCGCGCCAACAAGCGCCTGTCGCTAGAATCACCACTTTACTTTTTAGGGTACCGCCGCTTTCTAATTTTAGTTCGATCAAATCGATATTTTTATTGCCATCTTTACCCGGTTCAGACAGGCTCACAGCACGCTGTAAGTTCATAATATCGACATCGTAACTTTTCACGTGCTCTTCAAATGCGGCAACTAATTTCGGCCCTTCGGTTTCTTGCACAGAAATAAAGTTTTCAATGCCTAGCGTATCCATCACCTGACCACCAAAACGTTCTGCCACGATACCCGTTCTAATGCCTTTACGTGCTGCATAAATAGCAGCAGAAGCTCCCGCAGGTCCACCGCCAACCACTAGAACATCATAAGGGGCTTGTGCATCTATTTTTTTAGCCTCGCGTGCTGCTGCGCCAGTATCGATTTTCAATAAAATTTCGTCTAGCTCCATACGACCTGCGCCAAAAACTTCACCATTTAAATAAATGGTTGGTACAGACATAATTTCTCTAGCTTTAACTTCATCTTGATAAAGCGCACCGTCAATCATCACGTGGGTGATGTTGGGGTTAATCACTGCCATCATGTTCATTGCTTGCACAACGTCTGGGCAATTGTGGCAGCTTAAAGAAATATAGGTTTCAAAATGAAACTTGCCTTCAACCGCTGCAATTTGCGCGATTTTTTCAGCCTCTAATTTCATGGGGTGAGCGCCAGTATGTAGTAATGCCAATACGAGTGAGGTAAATTCATGACCCATAGGAATACCAGCAAAGCGCACACCAACTGATTGGCCCGCATCTTTGTGTGCAGCAGCACGTTTCACCGCAAATGATGGCTTGCGGGCATCATCGCCATTTGTCAGCGTGATTTTGTCTGACATGCTAGTAATTTCTTCTAGTAACTCACGCATCTCTTGTGCAGCTGCGCTGTCATCTAATGAAGCAACAAGCTCGATAGGCTCGCGCAACATTCCTAAATATGTTTGTAATTGAGTTTTGATACCTGCTTCTAGTGCCATGATTATTCTCTTTATTAGTTGTGTCAGCCCATTTTGGCTAACGAATGATTCATCATCAAACGCAATAATCCATCAATGTAAATCACAAATAAAAAGCATTATCTTTTGAATAATGCTTTTGTAAGGGCTACACCTTTAAATGGTGTTATAAAGGCGTAGCATACTGCCTAAAACTAAGACTTAAATCTTAATTAGGTTTTGCTACTTAGATTTTGCCTACTAGGTCTAGTGAAGGCGTGATTGTTTTAGCGCCTTCTTGCCATTTAGCTGGGCAAACTTGACCTGGGTTAGCAGCAGTAAATTGAGCTGCTTTTAACTTGCGTAGTGTTTCTTTTACATCACGTGCAATTTCATTGCTGTGGATTTCTACTGTTTTAATCACGCCTTCTGGATTAATCACAAAAGTACCGCGTAATGCTAAACCTTCTTCTTCAATATGCACGTCAAACGCACGTGTCAATTGGTGTGTAGGATCGCCAACTAGTGGGAATTGTGCTTTACCTACTGCTGGTGAAGTTTCGTGCCATACTTTGTGTGAGAACTGTGTATCTGTTGTGACGATATACACTTCAGCACCTGCTTTTTGGAATTCTGCATAGTTATCAGCAGCATCTTCAACTTCTGTAGGACAGTTAAATGTAAATGCAGCTGGCATAAAAATCACTACAGACCATTTGCCTTTCATACTCACATCGCTCACTTCGATAAATTTACCGTTATGAAACGCTTGTGCTTTAAATGGTTGAACTTGTGTATTGATTAATGACATAGTTTTTTTCCTTATTTGTGGGTTAAATAAATACTTCGGTTAAATAAAATACAGCTTAATAAAATGTTTCTTTTTGAAACTTCTTAATTGGTGAAAATGATTATAGAGCGTTAGATTTATTAAATCCAATATATCATTCTAATGGTTGTGATAAATTTTACTTATCAACCTACAGCATGTCTATATTAAACTTATTAAGTGACAATAATATTCTGCGTAGCTGTTTCGCCTAAATTGTCATGCCAAGTCACAGCAATAGTATCGCCAATTTTTGCGCCAGTTAATCTAAAAGTAAGATACGGATTCTTTGAGATGCCCGTTCCCCACTGCGCCTCCAGCACTATTTTTCCATTTAGAGTTGCCGTGACTAACTGCACAAAATGCGCAGGAATCAATCTATCGAAATCATCTTTTTTGCGCCCAGTTTCCATGGGATGGCTCATCAGAACCTTTACTTCGGTGTAACCAACAGAAGCTGCATCACCCTTTAATTGAGCGCGCATTTTCATATTATCAGATGCCATAACCATCCTTAACCACACCCGTTTTCTAGCACGACGACGCCTTTAGCGTTAGTAAAATATTGATTGCCAGCCTTCACAACCACTTTTACATCTGAAGTCTCTGCCATTTTGATGCGCGTAACCACAAAAGGCTCGGTGCCGTTACTGAATTTGAAGTGCGCTATGAGCGGCGTTGGATTTTTTTCTACTAAAATAGAAATAGTTTCAGTGTTGGGAATATTACTTTTGACCTCAATTTGAACAATCGCGCCATTTTCCGCTTTATCTGGCAAGGTAATCAAAATATGTTCGCTAGGCTTTTCGTCATTAATTTCTAAGTTTTTTTCCGCTTCATTTAACTTAGTAGTTTCAAACGCAGCCTTATTCCATATTGCGGCAAACGCATTCATGGGCGCAATAAAAGCCAGGGCAAAAGCACCAGATATGAGCCTTATAAAATCTCTACGTTGCATTTTCTAGCCTCATGAACCTTTTTTCACATCGCCTTGCATGCGACGCAATTCCGTTAAGCGTGCCTCAACAATGGATTTTTGATAAAAATCACCATCATTGGCTTTCACTGCTAACTCCATTTGCTCAATCGCCCGCGCAAGATCGTACTTTCTAAAATAAGCCTCGCCTTGTGCCTGATAGCTTAGCAAAAGCTTATTCTGCATAGTATAGGCTTTTGCCAATACATCGTAAAACTGCGCATCATTAGGATACAAACCTTGCTTTTCTTTAATCAGTTTTATCGCATTATCAGACTGCTTAATCGCCAAAAAGTGGTTAGCATAACCATAAATCAGGGCACGATTATCTGGGTATAACTTAAGTGCAGCGGCATATTGTTTGGCTGCTTGTTGCGGATTATTCTCTACGACTTGCAGACGCGCACTTAGGTTCTCTAACATGGCATGCTGCGGTGCATTCTTTTTCAGCCACGCCACTTCTTTCTCAGCCTGCGGCAGAGCGTTTTTACGCAGATAAGCTACGGCTAATCCGTAATGCTCAGCGGCTTCATTGGTATATTTATGTTCACGAATATTTTGCTCGAACACCTGTATATTAGTATCTGCCGAACCGTTATTGGCAATGAGTTTTGCCCGCACATATTGAAACTCAACGCTATCAGGTACCTGCCTGTAAGTCATTTGCGACACGCGATTAGTCACATCGGCGATACGTTCGCTGGTCAGCGGATGTGTGCGTAAAAAGCTAGGCGCACTACCTTCAGCAAAGCGCGTACCACGTTGCAAAGTGGTAAAAAATGCGGGCATTGCACGCACATCAAAACCGCCACTATCTAAAATTTGCAAACCAACGCGGTCAGCTTCACGCTCATGGTCACGTGTGTAATCCAACTGATTTTGTATGCCTACTGCCGAAGCCGTTGTTAACGCACCGCTCGCTAAATCTGGATTAGCTCGCGCAACCAACAATGCTAGCGCAATCCCCGCGATATTTTTAAACGTGTCATATTTTTGCGAAGCCAACATACGCGCCATGTGATGCTGTGTCACGTGACCAATTTCATGACCTAATACGCTCGCAAGTTCAGACTCAGTATTCGTGGCTAAGATTAAACCCGTGTGCACGCCAACTACACCACCCGGCATGGCAAAAGCGTTGATTGAGTTATCCTGTACCACAAAAAAGTTGAATTTCTGCTGCTTATCACTGCTAGCTGAAACCAGTCGATTACCCAAGTTATTCAAGTAATCGATAATTTCCACGTCTTGCACCACCTCGTCACTGGTCGATACATCGCGCATAATCTGCTCGCCAATGCGCCTTTCATCAAGTGGCGTTAACACGGTTTGTGAAACATCGCCGAGCTCTGGCAAACTCAAGTCAAAGCTCCTTGGCGCCTCATAAGGCTTACCAGTTAACACAGGCTCATCATAGGATTGCGCCCACAAATTGGGCGCTAGCGTGCTGTTTGTTATCAGCAAAATTGCAATTACAATAGTTTTTAATTTCATTATTGTTATGATAGCTACTTTACGAAGCTAGTTCAGCAGGAATCATAAAAATAATCATCCATAAAATGATTATCAGTGGAAAGCAAAAAATGACCGACGCAGCAAACACCCTCACCCATTTTGACAACAGCGGCCAAGCACATATGGTGGACGTAGGCGACAAAGCACACACCAAGCGCATCGCCATTGCCAGTGGCGTGATTACAATGCAAACCAGCACATTAGCGTTGATAAAAAGCGGTGATTCCAAAAAAGGCGATGTACTCGGCATTGCAAGAATTGCCGCGATTCAAGGCTCAAAACGCACCTCTGATTTAATCCCACTTTGCCATCCAATTGGTCTGACAAAGGTAGCCGTTACCTTTGAGATAGACGATAAAAACACATCCGTTATATGCACCGCCACCACTGAAACCGCAGGTCAAACGGGCGTAGAAATGGAAGCACTCACCGCGGTGAGCGTGGGCTTACTTACGATTTATGATATGTGTAAAGCTGTAGACAGAGGTATGACGATAAGCGGAATCAAGCTACTGGAAAAACATGGCGGCAAGTCTGGGGAATGGGTAGCGCCATAGTAAGCACTAACTTACTGACACTATAAGTAATTAAGAAAGCACTCCCGTCCAATTTATGTCCAGTATAAGGACTGCTTTGCAGGGTCATTCTCATGCGCTGAGTCCTGTAAGTACCGATAGACGTGGGTTCAAACTCACCCTACCTAACTAAGTGACGGCAAAGGTATCATGAACATACAAGAAGAAATACGTATTTTGAACTCATCAATTGAGCTCATAGAAAACTATGTTAACTACTCGATTTGCTGCTTTCCTGAAGATAGAACTAAATTAGTAAACTCAGTGTTACCTCAAGACACAACTGCAAAAAAATATTTTTTCATTTTACTTCTTGATGTGATAGCGGGCGTTAACAAAGAGATTATTTCAAGTAAAAAAGATGGTGATAATCTCTTAGATTTATTACTTAAAATCTCTAACTCACCTCAACTAGATTTTAATTCGAATCGTACAAACGAATTAAAGGCTTCTGTTGAGTCTTTCATATTTTGGCTTGATCAGGTATTCAAATATGAAATTCATTCAGCCGGTATTGGGAAAGAATTAACTATAACGCTTACTAGAAAAGACGCGATTTATTTGATTGGCAATAGATGTAAACATTCGATTCTTAGATCGAGCGCCATCTTGAAAAAGTTAGTCGGCATATACAAAGCTAGCGGCACTGAAATAACTCCTGCTGATGAAATTATGATTTTAGAAGACATTGATAACTGGCTATTTGATGACTTTGGTGGCTATCACTTTACAAAGCTTTGTGAGTTAAGTGCAAAAGTCCATATCGGAATTATGCATTATATCCATGCAATTTATCTGCAACGCTTCGAGCGGTTAGACGAAATCAGATACTGCTACAAACTACCTGAAAATTTAGATGAGTATGGTAAATTTGAATATTACGAACTACTAAATAAAGCAAGAAAGCCTTCTTTCATGCCGTCAATTGAAACGGATAAATATTTAACGCATAGATACTGATGCTTAACGTAGGTTCACATAAACCAAACGTTACAACATTAAATTTCCGCCATATTTAAAGCCACTGGATTCCGACTTTCGTCGAAATGACGGAGTTTGATAGATTTAAATATTAAATAAGCTCGCGTGAAATTTCAGCGCCTTTCCATCCCTGCTACCGCGCCTGTTCTGTTCGGATTCAGGGGAGTTTTCGGCAAGCGGCTGTTTGAACGAAGTGAGTTTCCGATTGCCGCCCATGAAGCTGAGCAGAGCAGGAAACAAGCGGGAGGGGGTAGCCTTTTCTTTGGTTACTTACTTTTGGCTAAGCAAAAGAAAGTAACTCGTGCGTCGCGCGAAAGCGACCTGTTACTAAAGTATACCAGTGTGCTTTAACGCAAATAAACTAGCACTCATTACCACCATTAAAATGGATTCCCGCGTGCGCGGGAATGACGGCTGTTATAAATTCTTGGCGCGTATATTCAAGAACAGATGCTACTAATTACACTGGTAAGGCTCCGCATCTATCAATGGCTTTTCACCTAACATTAAAGCTGTCACCAACTTAGCACTCGCTGGCGCCATCGTTAAACCATATCTAAAATGTCCGGTATTCAGGTAAAGGTTTTCTATGGTTGGATGTGCTGAAATCGTTGGTAGGTTTTCGGGGGTACCAGGTCGCAAACCACTCCAGTGCTTGAGGATGGCTTGATTTTTTAGTGCTGGCATAATCGCCTCAGCTTTTGCGCTAATTTCATTGCGCACTTCTTGCGTCACTGTAGTGTCAAACCCTACATCTTCTAGCGTGCTACCGGCTAACAAATGGCCATCGCGACGCGGGATCATGTAGAAACCTTCTCTATAAACAATCTGCTCAAGGTTTTTTTCGGGTTTATACAGCAGAATTTGTCCACGCATGGGTTTGATATTAAGTTTGGCGCTGGTTTCTTTTAGCAGTTCAAAACTCCATGCGCCAGATGTGACTACAAATTGATCTGCGCTGATAGTTTTGCCATTAATTGTTTGCCATTCGTTTAGCTTTTGTGTTTCTTTTAGCGGCACAAGCTCGGTGTGCTCTAACATAGTGACTTTGTTTTTCTCTAGCCATTTACGCATGGCTTGCATGAAATATGGTGGACGTATTTGAGATACCGTAGGTAGCCATAATGCCTCTTCGCCACTGGGCGATTGCACGCCAAAAGCGGATGCTTTGACGGCTTGAGCAGGTAATTGGTTATTTGCACACCAAGCAGTAGCTGCTTGAGTATCGAAGTTTGGCAGCAATAAAAACCCCGATTGTTCAAAGTCGGTATCGATACCTGTTTCGCGCAATAAACGCTGGCAGATTTCTGGGTAAAACTTCGCGCCATAGCTGGTAAGTGTATTCACTGCGTCAGAGTAAAGCCAAGGCAATAGCGGGAAAACAATGCCGCCACCTGCCCATGAAGATTCGCCAGAAGTCTGACTAGCGATTTGATTACGCTCTACGATAGTGACTTTGCAGCCGCGATCGACTAACTCCATCGCGGTCATGCAGCCAACAATGCCGCCACCTACTATTACTACACTCTTATTCATTTAGACATCTTTTATTTAGTGGCTACGCGCCCGATCAGCAAAGCATTCTGTGCGTTGGTTAAGCCTGTTGGCTGACCAAGTAGAACGATTACATCGCCTTCAGCCAATATGCTTTCTTCATTAGGCTGTGAGCCATTAGAGTTTGGGCGACGTATGGATTTCACTTCTACGTCAAAATTTTCCAGATGCATATCAGCCAAGTTTCTGCCAATGGCAAATGTACCCGGTGAAATAATCACAGAATGCAGCCTCACTTGCTGGTTTGCCAGATCTTCATTTTCAGCATCTGAAATACCGTGGAAGTAGCCTTTAAACAACTTGTAGCGTTCTTCACGGAATATACGAATACGTTTCACCACGCGATTTAACGGCACGCCGAGCAGCATAAGTGCATGAGAAGCTAACATCAAGCTGCCCTCTAAAATCTCAGGTACAACTTCAGCGGCACCTGCCTCACGTAGCGCCTCCATATTGGTGTCGTCCACCGTGCGGACGATGACGGGTAATTGCGGGTAATTTTCTTGTACGATATGCAGAATCTTCATGGCGGCACGATTATCGGCATAACTAATCACCAAGGCTTTAGCCCTTGCGCCGCCTGCCGCCTCTAGCACTACGCGTCGTGCTGCGTCACCAAACATGACATTCTCACCCGCTGTAGCCGCCTCTAGGACGCGCGAGGGGTCAATATCCAAAGCAATATAAGGAATGTTTTCTTCTCTTAAAAAACGTGCGAGATACTGACCACTACGCCCATAGCCACAAATAATCACATGGTTATGTAAGTGCTTACCAACATCATCAATATCCTGTACAACTTGCCCACTATTACGGCTATAGCTCTGTACCAACTTCCGTGCAATGCGTCCGTTGTACTGAATAAGAAACGGCGCAATCACCATAGAAAGTAACGAGGCGGCGAGTATGACTTGCAACGCTGGCCCACTGACGAGTTTTTGCTCAACGCCTAGCGCTAAAATCACAAAGCTAAATTCACCGGCCTGTGCCAGAATCAAGCCTGTGCGAATCGCTACGCCACTTTCATATTTCACCAGCCTGACCACCAAAGTCACGATAGCGGCTTTAAACAACACAAGCGCAAACAACACCAATAAAATCGCACCGATATTATTGACAATTTGCTGCACGTCTAAAAGCATGCCAACGCTGATAAAAAACAATCCTAGAAAAATATCACGGAACGCTGAAATATCAGATTCCACCTGATATCTAAACTTAGTTTCTGAAATTAACATGCCAGCGATAAACGCGCCGAGAGCATAAGACAAACCCGCTAGCTTAGTCGCATATGCCAACAGTAAAGTGACCATTAATACGTTCATGACAAACAACTCGCGTGAACGCTGGCCGGCTACCAAATTAAACCACGGGTTGATTAACCATTTGCCGATAGTAAACAGAAACAGCAACATGCCTGCCGCCTTTAGCATCGCCAAGCCCAGCACGTCGGTTAGATTTGTACCAACCACACCTAAAGCAGGAATAAGTACCAAAATGGGCACAACAGCAATATCTTGAAATAGCAGCACACCTATACTCAAGCGACCATGACGTGAGTTTAAATCAACACGTTCAGCCAAAATCTTTGAAACAATAGCCGTAGAAGACATGGTTAAAGCAGCGCCTATCACAAAGGCTGCAGACCAATCTAAGCCCGCCAGCTTGGCTATACCCATCACAATACCAAGTGTAAGGAAAACCTGTGAGCCACCTAAGCCGAGCACTTTTTTACGCATAGCGTAAAGTTGAGGCAAGCTAAACTCAAGGCCGATACTAAACATTAGAAACACAATACCGAACTCCGCAAACTCACGGTTGGCATCGCTATCTGGTAGCAAGCCAGAGGTGTGCGGCCCAAGCACCACGCCGACTAAGAAATAAGCCAACATCGCAGGTAAACGCAGTTTGCGGAACAGCGCCACCGCTAAAACTGCGCTGACAAGGAGAATTAAAATTAAAGATAGGGGTTCGTTCATAATCAGCTATAAATTGTATCTGAGTAGTAGTTGTGTTCTTTTGTTTTGTGTCAATTAAGTAGATACTAAAAAACTACATTAGCAAAATGTGTGCCTAAAACAACATTATTTTGCGAATTTTAGCAAAATTGTCATTTTTGAGGCTTGTTTAGGCTTTATGTGTGAGGATTTCCCTTTTATACTAACCGATAAATATGTCAGTTTTCGAAAAATGCTATTAATAATGCAGCTTAAAACAAATGTCATCAAAAAATAATGCCTCAGAATCCGCGATCGCGAAGCAAACTACTTTGGAGTTGGCACGCGATGTATTGCTGCTAGAAGCCAGTGAAATCAATGCGCTTGCTACTAGGCTGGATGGACAATTTACTGATGCTGTCGCCCTTATTCTACAATGCAAAGGTCGTGTTGTGGTGAGCGGCATGGGCAAATCTGGCCATATTGGCGGCAAAATTGCCTCGACATTGGCAAGTACGGGGACGCCTGCATTTTTTATGCATCCTGCAGAAGCCAGCCATGGCGATTTAGGCATGATTACCGCTGGAGACATTGTGATTGCGCTCTCAAACTCTGGTGAAAGCGATGAGATTCTCGCCATCGTACCGCCACTCAAAAGGCTGGGTGCAAGTATCATCGCCATTACAGGTAATGATGCATCCACTTTAGCAAAAGCTGCAGATATACATTTAAGCGCACATGTGGCCAAAGAAGCTTGCCCACTAGGTTTGGCGCCAACTTCAAGTACAACAGTTGCACTCGCTTTGGGCGATGCACTAGCTTTGTGTGTGCTGGATCAGCGTGATTTTACCGCTGAAGATTTCGCACGCTCTCACCCAGGTGGCAGTCTAGGTCGACGCTTACTGATTCATGTAAACGACTTAATGCGCACTGGCGCACAGGTGCCACAAGTCACAATCAATGCCACGCTATCTGAAGGCTTGCTAGAAATGACACGTAAAGGATTGGGGCTTACCGCCATTGTTGATAGCAACAATATGCCGATTGGTATTTTTACCGATGGCGATTTACGCCGGGCATTTGAACAAAAAGTAGATGTTGCCACTTCTGGCATTAAAGACGTGATGCATCAAAACCCGTCTACAATTCATCAAGGTAAATTAGCCATTGAAGCCGTTGAGATGATGGAACAACGTAAAATCAACGCACTGTTAGTCACTGATGATGCAGGTGTTTTAGTCGGTGCATTAAACATGCATGATCTTTTATTAGCGAAAGTAGTTTAAGTTTGATGACCATAAAGACGTTAAATGCTGAGCTATTAGCTCGTTTTAAAAATATTAAACTGTTAGTCCTTGATGTCGATGGCGTGATGACCAATGGCGGCCTCACAATAGGTGATGATGGTCAAGAATATAAGACTTTTCATGCGCATGATGGGTTGGGCATGAAGTTGCTCAAAGCCTCAGGTGTCGAAATGGCGATTATTACAGGGCGTACCTCCAACGTCGTTAAGAAACGTGCTGAAAGTACTGGCGTTGCGCATTTCTATCAAGGCGCGGAAGATAAATTAGCGGCATTTAACGACTTGGTCAGCAAAAGCGGTTTGCAGGCAAGCCAATGCGCGTTCATGGGGGATGATGTGGTAGATTTACCGCCTATGCTTAAATGCGGCCTTGCGCTTGCAGTGCCAGACTCGCCAAGCTTAGTGTTGAAATATGCGCATTATGTCACCGCTAAATCTGGTGGTCACGGCGCTGTGCGAGAGGTTTGTGAGTTGATTATGCAGGCACAAGGTACTTTTGATGCACAAATGGCACAATTTTTAACGCAAGCAAGTATTTCCAATTAATGAGCCTATTAATGGGCATAGGTAAACGTTCTGCAATTATTTTCCCGATAGTGATACTGTCGGTACTTGCATTGCTCACAGCATGGATTAACCATATGGTACAGCCGCCGCAAGCCAAGCTAGACGGCAGTAGCAGGCATGATCCTGATTATATTATGAGTAATTTTGTGACTTCACAAACAGATGCAAATGGCGTCTTGCGCTATAAATTAGCAGCAGCGGAAATGAGGCATTTTCCTGATGATGACTCGACCAATTTACAGCGCCCGCGCTATACGCAATTTAGCGTGGGCAAACCTTATACACAAGTTGAAGCATTAAGAGGTTACGTCTCGAGTGATGGTGAACAAGTACAGCTCGTTGATAATGTAAAGATTACCCGCCAAGCATTTGCGGGTAAAGGTGAAATGACAGTGGAAACAGAGTATCTTAACATTTTGCCAGATCAAGATTTGGTGCGCACCGATAGCCCGGTTGTGATTAAACAAGCGCCTAAAACGGTTATCTACGCCACGGGGATGGTATATGAAAAGAATACACGTACGGTAACCCTATTACACAGAGTGCGTGCACATTACGAGAAGCCGACGACAGTAAGTCCGGATGCCACTGTAGCAACAACACCTAAGGTACCGCAAACTAAGGTCGCACCACCAAACAAAGAAGTTAAGAAAACGACTAAAGCAACTGAAACCGCCACGCAAAAAGCAGTTTCTATATTACAAAAATCTAATACGAATAATGTGCGCATTCGGAGAAGCCATGAGTAAGCAATCAACTAACATACAACATCACTTATTAATGAGTTATGTTTTTCTAAGCTTAGCAATGCTAGGCTATTCCAGCTTTGCGCTGGCTGAGGCGGCAGATAGAGATAAGCCGATTGATTTAGAAGCCGACTCTGTAAAAGTGGATGACGCCAAGCAAATCAGTACTTACTCAGGCAACGTGATATTGACGCAAGGTACTTTGATTATTCGTGCGGATAAACTGATCGTACGTGAAGACAGCGCTGGCTTTCAGCACAGTACATCTTTAGGCAACCCAACGACATTTAAACAAAAACGTGAAGGCAAAAACGAATACATGGAGGGTAGCGCGCAGCGCATAGAATATGATGGCCGCATGGATAAAGTGCAGCTATATACAAAAGCTTGGGTAAAACGCGGCGAAGATATTGTGCATGGCGATTACATCAGCTATGACGCAAACTCTGAATATGCAGAAGTCATCGGCGGTACAAAATCGGTTGATGGCGTAACAACCAATGGCAGAGTACATGCCATCATTCAGCCAAAAAACAAAAAAGCGGCTGAGCCTACCATTGATAATACAAAACCTGCGAATAAGCCATCTAGTAACAATCAAAGTACCGGTAAAGATGTTCGCTTAAGCAGAACCTTAGAAGTTAGCCCAGACGCTCAATAAGTCATTGAGAACTATAAAAGATAGCTATTGTGAGTAAGCAAATGAGTGAACTGGTTGTAGAAAATTTACGAAAATCGTACAAGACGCGTACTGTGGTGCAGGATATTTCCTTGAGCATCAAAAGTGGCGAGGTTGTTGGTTTACTTGGTCCTAATGGTGCAGGTAAAACCACCAGCTTCTATATGATCGTTGGCTTAGTGGCGCTTGATGGAGGCCGCATCACATTGGATGGCAAAGACTTAAGTCGTATGCCTATTCATATGCGTGCAAGAATGGGCTTATCTTATTTGCCACAAGAGCCTTCTATTTTTCGCAAACTCACTGTATCTGAAAACATTCTTGCTGTGCTGGAGCTGCAAGACATGTCCGAAGATGCCATGGACGAAAAATTAGAGTCGCTACTCGAAGAGCTGCATATTACGCATATTCGTGATAGCGCTGCGGTGAGTTTGTCTGGTGGTGAGCGACGTCGTGTTGAGATTGCTCGCTGCTTGGCGTCTAACCCGAGCTTTATTTTGTTAGATGAACCATTTGCAGGGATAGATCCAATCGCCGTGATAGATATTCAAAAAATCATTCACTTTTTAACTGCACGTAATATTGGCGTACTCATTACTGACCATAATGTGCGCGAAACTTTAGGCATTTGCGACCGTGCTTATATTGTGAATCAAGGTCATGTATTCGCATCAGGCCATCCTAGCGAAATTGTAGAGAATGAAAGAGTGCGTGAAGTGTATTTAGGTAAAGATTTCCGTCTATGAAACAAGGCTTACAACTTAGGTTTTCACAAAACCTCTCGCTTACGCCGCAGTTGCAACAAGCGATTAAATTATTACAGCTATCAACATTAGAGCTTAACCAAGAAATTGATTTGCTAATGCAAACTAATCCATTGCTAGAAAGAGGCGATGATGGTGAAGATGAATATGGCAACGCAACGGATAACAGTGAGGATGAGGTTACCGTCAACACCACGAGTAATGATGGTAATGTCACCGATACTACGCAAGAGTATGAAGCCAGCAGCGATGTTGATTTTGAGAAAACCAGCACTGAGTTTACTGAAGGCAAGGCCGAGTTAAGTCAAACCGAACCCACTGAGTTTGATGCTAGCACGTCTGAATTCGAGCAAAGTACAACGGACTTTTCTGCAGAATTCAATGATGATTACGATGAGTATTCCAATGGCAGCCTCTGGGATGAAAACAGCACGCCAGCAGATGATGATAGCGATTACAAGCAACAAGAGACGCTGCAAATAAGCTTACGTGAACATCTGCTTTCACAACTAAAACTCATGCAATTATCCGCGCGCGACCAAACGCTCACCATGCTGTTGGTGGATAGCATTAACGAAGATGGATATTTAGAAGCATCACTCGAAGAAATTGTCGAAGAGATGCCAGAAGAGCTGGAAATAGAGGTATTAGAATTACAAACGGCTCTGCGTCATATTCAGAACCTAGACCCTGCAGGTGTAGGTGCACGTAATTTAAGCGAGTGTCTGCTGCTACAACTTGACTTGCTGCCCAAATTCACACCGCACTTAGAGTTAGCCAAATTGATGGCAAAACACTATTTGGTAGCGCTTGGCGCACGTGACTTTGGCAAATTGCGTAAAGAGCTGGGTTGCGATGAAGCCACTTTAAAATGTGTGCAGCAAGTCATTACCAACTTAAATCCTCGGCCAGGTAGCGCCTTCAGCATTATTGGTTCTGAACACTACATTCAGCACGAAGTGATTATCAAAAAAGTAAAAGGTATTTGGATCGCCAGCCTCAATGATGCGGTGATTCCTAAACTTAAAATCAATCAGCTTTACGCGGGCATTTTGAAGCGTAACCGCGATAGTTCTAGCCAATATCTACAAAGCCAGATGCAAGAAGCCAAATGGATGATTAAAAACATTCATCAGCGCTTTTCAACCATTTTACGTGTATCACAAGCCATTACTGACCGCCAACGCAACTTCTTGGAATATGGCGAAGTGGCGATGAAACCTTTAGTCTTGCGTGAAATTGCCGAAGAGCTTGAATTACACGAATCGACAATCTCGCGTGTCACTAATAACAAATATATGCTGACGCCACGCGGTATTTTTGAGCTGAAATATTTCTTTGGTAGCTCGGTGGCTACCGATACAGGCGGCACCTGTTCAGCCACTGCAATTCGCGCGCTGATCAAGCAATTGGTCGACCAAGAAAACCCTAAAAAACCATACTCGGATAGTCAAATTACCGACTTATTAGCCAAGCAAGGTATCGTCGTTGCACGCCGCACCATTGCAAAATATCGTGAGTCCCTCAACATTGCGCCAGCTAGCTTAAGAAAATCACTTTAATTTTTACGATGAATCGCTAACTGAAAGTATTCATCACAATTCAAATAATAGAAGCATAAAAAATTCTCTATTCGCATCCCACAGAGGTGAATTAAAGTAGTAAACTGAAATTGTTCGAAAAGTTTTAAAGTCCTAAATCTAAGGTGCTCAATATTTTTCACACACAGTAGGTTTTGGAAAATTCAAACTTTGAGAATATCTTAAAAAGGAGCAAGTCATGAATTTACAATTAACTGGTCATCATTTAGAAGTAACTCCTGCATTACGCGATTATGTCACAAGCAAACTAGGACGAATTAGCAACCACTTTGATCATGTTATTGATGTCAAGGTGACCATGAGTGTAGAAAAACTTATCCAAAAGGTAGAGGCTACGCTGCATGTTCCTGGTAACGATTTACATGCTGCCTGTACAGACGACAATATGTACAGCGCAATTGATATGCTGACCGATAAACTCGATCGTCAAGTCGTAAAACATAAAGAAAAACATGCCGATCATCACAAAACGAATGGCGCAGTTAAACACCAAAGTATTGAATAATTTTTGTAACTCGTAATTCACTATGGCTCAAATAAACGTAGCTGAGCTATTCAAACAAACCCGCCTTAAGCTCAAACTTAATTGGATTGCTGGACTTAACGGCGGGTCTAACTCCCTCACTAGCGAAACAGTTTCAAAACCCTCTTTGGCACTTATCGGCCATATCAACTTTGTGCATCCTAATCGGGTACAAGTATTAGGTTGTGCGGAAATGGATTATTTGCGCAGCTTAAAAACGGCAGACGCAGATGGTGCAATTGCAAATTTATATTCAACCAACCTAGCAGCTGTGATTGTAGCCAACGGTGAAAAAGTACCAGAGTCGCTGATAGAAGAAGCGAATAGTCGCAATACACCCCTCTTCACTTCAACCTTACGCAGTCCAGAATTGATGGATATTCTGAACCATTTCCTAGCACAAGCAGTTGCAGAATCAGTCAGTGCGCACGGTGTGTTTATGGAGGTGCAAGGCTTCGGCGCACTCATTAAAGGTGAAGCTGCCATTGGTAAAAGCGAACTCGCTTTAGAGCTGATTTCACGTGGTCATCGCCTGATTGCTGATGACATTGTTGATTTCTACCGCATCTCGCCAGAACGCATTGAAGGCCGCTGTCCGGCTTTATTACAAGACTTTTTAGAAGTGCGCGGCTTGGGTATTTTAAATATTCGCGCACTATTTGGTGATAACTCAGTCAAACCAACGAAGCCGCTAGATTTGATTATTCAGTTGGTGATGGCAGATAAGCAATCGCCTGAACAACTCAACCGACTAAGCATTAAAAAACTGCATGAAGAAGTACTAGGCGTGAAGATTGCTAAAGTGCAGATTCCCATTGCAGCAGGTCGCAATATCGCGGTGTTAGTTGAGGTCGCAATACGCAACCACATGCTATTATTGAGAGGCATTAATGCGACTAAACAATTCACCCAACGCCAGCAGCGTGAAATGAAAAAACAGCAATTAATTAAATAACGCTATGAAACAACTCATCATCGTCACTGGGCTTTCAGGTTCGGGCAAAAGTATTGCGCTACATGCGCTTGAAGACAGCGGTTACTATTGTGTCGACAACTTACCAGCTACGATGCTGCCCCAGATTGCAGAGCATTTGCAGTCTGAAAACAATCGTCAAGATGATTCAAATACGACCAACTATGACCGCGTAGCTATCAGTATTGATAGCCGCAGTGTGGCGATTGAAACGCTACCTGCGCATATTGAGCAATTAAAATCTCAAGGTATTACTACTCAAGTTTTATTTTTAGAGTCTAATGTCGAGACACTGGTTAAACGATTTAGCGAAACGCGACGCAAACACCCACTGAGCAAAGACACCACCACCCTTGCCGAAAGCATTGCTGTGGAACGCGAACTGTTGGGTGATTTAGGCAAGCTAGGCCATGTCATTGATACGAGCTACATTAGTGCCAATAAACTAAGAGCGTGGATAAAGGATGCAGTAGCCCATGAGAGTTCTGGCTTAACGCTACTTTTTACCTCATTCGGTTTTAAACATGGTATTCCATTAGATGCCGATTTTGTATTTGATATCCGCTGCCTGCCTAACCCGCATTACGATCTAAAATTACGTGATTTAACAGGCTTAGATGCTGAAGTGCAAACGTTTTTAGAAGGTCAGGCAAACGCGCAAGACATGTTGAATGACATCAAAAATTATATAGAAAAATGGCTGCCAAGTTTTATATCAGACAACCGCAGCTACTTAACCGTGGCGATAGGCTGTACTGGCGGGCAACACCGCTCCGTTTACTTTGTAGAGCAACTGACTAAATATTTTGCGCCAAACCAGAAAGTCTTAACGCGACACCGCGAATTAAAATAAAAAATACGAAGCGCCTTTTAAGACGCCGTTTTATAGAATGTAGTCATTGATTAAAATTATTTAACAAAGCTAGAAAATTAGTATTGAATACTTTGGGTTGAGATAAATAGGGTTGAGATAAACATGATTGGAATTTTAATTATCGCGCATGGAAGTTTAGGTGAAAGCCTTAAGGAATGCGCAAAACACGTGATTGGTAATGAGCCTAGGCAACTAGCTTTTTTAGCCGTCAATAACTCGGATGACCCAATTGCGTTGCTGCCAAAAGCGCAGGCTTTGGTCGCAGAACTGAATCATGGTGACGGCGTTTTAGTGCTGTCAGACATGTATGGCGCAACACCTTGCAACATTGTGAGTAAACTACTCGTTCCAGGTGAGGTTGAAGGCGTAGCCGGCGTCAATATGCCGATGATAGTACGCACCATGACTTACCGACATGAGTCACTGATGGCATTAGTAGAAAAAGCCGTCAGTGGTGGGCGCGAAGGCGTTGTGCATTTTGATAGAGAGCGTTGTGACAGGTTTGTAACGTAAGTACTTAGTTATTTGATTGATCATAATACGACCTCACAAGAACAATAAAGAATAATATGACTGGGCTTATAAAGCATGATTAGCACTGAAGTAGAGATTATCAATAAATTAGGGCTGCACGCACGTGCTTCAACCAAACTGACGCAAACCGCGAGTAAATTTTCCTCCGAAATCTGGATAACGCGCAATGGTCGCCGTGTGAATGCAAAAAGTATTATGGGCGTAATGATGTTAGCCGCTGCAAAAGGTTCTTTTGTCACATTAGAAGCCAATGGTGCCGATGAAAAAGACGCAATTAACGGCCTTACAGCCCTGATTGCAGACTATTTTGGTGAAGGCGAGTAACTCTCATGGGAGTGCTAAAAGTGATTTTTCTCGAGGTAGATAACATTGACTAGCTTTAGCATTCATGGCGTAGGCGTATCTAGCGGCATTGCGATTGGGCAAGCACACCTGATCTCTAACGCACTGTTAGAGGTGGTACATTATCAGCTGCCTAAACACCTAATTGGCGAAGAAGTTAAGCGCTTTACCGACGCGATAGACACAGTTAAAGCTGATTTAGAAGCCATTAACGGAAGTTTGCGTAAAAATGCACCTGCTGAGTTAAGCGCTTTCATCGGCACGCATTTAATGATGTTGGCAGATAAATCTTTATCTGAAGCACCAATAAAAATTATCGAGAACGAACGTTGCAACGCCGAATGGGCAATCAAGCTGCAAATGGACGATATTGTTGAGCAGTTTGAGCAAATCGAAGATGAGTATTTGCGCGAACGTAAGCAAGATGTTATTCAAGTGGTAGAACGTGTGATTAAAGTGCTGCTTGGCCATCCCAGCCAATTAAGTACAGAGCAGAAAATCACGGCAGCTAGTCAGGAGCATAGACTCATTTTAGTTGCGCACGATATTTCACCCGCTGATGCTATTCAATTCAAGCAACACGAGTTTGCAGCTTTTATTACCGACGTGGGCGGTGTGACCTCGCACACGGCAATTTTAGCGCGCAGCCTGAACATACCTTCTATTGTCGCATTACAAAGAGCACACGATCTAATTCGCGATGGCGAGTTGATTATTGTAGATGGCAAACAAGGCGTGGTGATTGTTAATCCCGATGCCAGCATCTTAACTGAATACAAGCTACGCCAAGAACAGTGGGAGCTTGAGCAACAAAAACTACAACGCATTAAATCAACCAAGGCCGTGACCTTAGACGGCATGAATATTGATTTATTTGCCAATATTGAAGTACCTGAAGACGTGGTTGCAGTCGCTGCATCTGGCGCTACAGGCATAGGCTTATACCGTACTGAATTCTTATTTATGAATCGGCGCGAAATGCCAGATGAAGAAGAACAATTCAACGCGTATAAAACTGTTGCTGAGGCCATGAAAGGTGCAACTGTCATCATTCGCACCTTGGATTTAGGTGCAGATAAACAAATGAACCCTGATACGATAGTCACCTGCGCTAACCCAGCATTGGGTTTACGTGCCATTCGCTATTGCTTATCTGAACCGCAGATTTTTCATACGCAATTGCGCGCTTTATTGCGTGCCTCGCATTTTGGCAATATCAAAATATTAGTACCTATGCTGTGCACATTGTCAGAGCTGCGCCAAACCAAGCTATTATTAGAGCGCGCTAAAATCAGCTTGCTGAAACAAAACATTCCGTTCAATGAAAATATTGAATTAGGCGGCATGATAGAAATCCCTGCAGCTGCGATTAATGCTGAAGCTTTTGCCAACGAGTTAGATTTCTTGTCTATCGGCACTAATGATTTGATTCAATATACGTTAGCTATCGACCGTACTGATGACGCCGTTGCACATCTCTACAACCCACTACATCCGTCGGTATTAAAATTAATCTCGATGACCATTAAAGCTGGTGAAAAATTAGGCAAATCGGTTTCAGTATGCGGCGAAATGGCTGGTGATGCAAAACTAACCAAACTATTGATTGGCATGGGTTTACGCCAACTTTCCATGCACCCATCGCACATACTTAGCGTTAAACAACAAATACTACACAGCCAGCTCACCACGCTTAAAGTAAATGCACGCAAAGTGCTGAACCTAACAGACCTAGAAAAGGTTGAACCACTCGTAGCTAAACTGAATCGAAATTCAGATTTAAGTACTAATCTCAGTTCATAAGAGGCGCATAAGTAGCCTCATCTACTATCAAAAGGACTTTCAATGTCTTCCGAAACCAATAATGAAGTGACTACAAACCAAATGGATACGAGCAACATGGATAAAATGCCAAGCAATGACGATAAAAACATCGCTACAATTATGCACATAGGCGGTACGGTGTTCTCATTCGTGCCTGCGCTAATTGTTTGGATTCTGAAAAAAGATGAGAACCAATATGTTGAAGACCAAGCAAAAGAAGCATTGAACTTTCAAATTACCATGGTGTTGGCTTATATGCTTGCTGGCGTGCTTTCATGGATACTTATCGGGCTGATATTTTTCCCTATTATTTGGGTGCTGAATATTGTTTTCTGCATTATTGCCGCCATCTCTACTAGTAAGGGCGAAACTTATCGCTACCCTTTTGCTTTACGCTTAATTAACTAATCTGTTTTAAGGAATATTCTGTGTCAAATCCATTGTTATACTTGGCTGGCTTACCTAAATTTAATGAAGTCAAACCTGAACATGTCAGCCCTGCCATTGACAGCCTGCTCACAGAAGGCCGTGCACTGGTCGAAAGTTTAGCTACTGCAACAGAGGCGCCAACATGGGAAAACTTTGCACTTAAATTAGAAGACCATAGCGATAAAATCAGCCGCGCCTGGAGCCAAGTTGGCCACATGAATGCCGTAGTGAATAGCCCAGAATTGCGCGAAGCCTATAACGATAACTTAGCCAAACTGACTGATTACGGCAGTGACATGTCACAAGATGAGCGCCTGTACGCCAAGTATAAAGCCATTCAAGCCAGCGCCGCATTTACCAGCCTGACAGCTACCCAGCAAAAAATTATCAACAACGAAGTACGCGATTTCAAACTAGGTGGTGCCGAATTGCCAGAAGCGCAAAAAGCGCGCTTTAAAGCGGTGAGCGAAGAGCTATCCAAATTGGGTTCTAAGTTTGAAGAAAACATTCTAGATAATACCAATGACTTTGCACATTACGTTGCAGATGTCGCCGATTTAGCTGGCATACCTGCCGATGCTATTGAGGCCGCCGCTGAAGCTGCAAAAGAAGCTGGTAAAACAGGTTACAAATTCAGTCTGCAATTCCCCTCTTACATGCCAGTTTTGCAATACGGCGAAAACCGCGCTCTACGTGAAACGCTTTACCGCGCTTACGCAACTCGGGCTTCTGAATTTAGTAGGCCCGATGAAAATGGAAATATAAAGTGGGATAACACAAACTTAATCAGCGACATTCTTAAATTGAAAAAAGAAGAAGCGCAAACCTTAGGTTTTAAAAACTACGCAGAACTCTCGCTCGCCACCAAAATGGCAGACACACCCGCACAAGTCACCGAGTTTTTAGATACATTAGCCAAGCGCGCTAAACCTTATGCAGAGCGGGATATGCAAGAACTCACCGCTTATGCTAAGAAGCTTGGTATTGAAGATATGCAATCATGGGATGTTGGCTATGTCAGCGAAAAGCTACGTGAAGACAAATACGCATTCTCAGACCAAGAAGTGAAACAATACTTCCCTGAAAGCAAAGTGCTGGAAGGTTTATTCAAAGTCACCGAAACCATATTCGGCGTACAAGTAAAAAAAGCTGAAGCTCCGCTTTGGCATGCCGATGCCGCGTTTTACCAAATTAACGATGCTGCAGGCAAAGCAATCGCCTACTTCTATTTAGATCTCTACGCCCGCAACAACAAGCGTGGCGGCGCATGGATGGATGAAGCGATTACGCGCCGTAAAAAAGCAAATGGCATTGAACTACCCGTTGCATTTTTAACTTGCAACTTCTCAGCCCCAGTCGGTGGTAAACCTGCATTATTTACGCATGATGAAGTCATCACCATGTTCCACGAATTTGGTCACGGCCTGCACCACATGCTTACCCAAGTGGATGAATACGGCGTTTCAGGCATCAAAGGCGTGGAGTGGGATGCGGTTGAACTCCCAAGCCAATTTATGGAAAACTTCTGTTGGGAATGGGACGTGCTACGTCACATGACCTCCCACGTCGACACAGGCGCGCAACTACCACGTGAACTGTTCGACAAAATGGTCGCCGCTAAAAACTTCCAAGCTGGCATGCAAACCATGCGCCAAATTGAATTTTCACTCTTCGATATGCGCCTACACGGTGAATTTGACCCAAATGGTAAACAAACCGCATTAGATTTAATCGAACAAATTCGTGACGAAGTCGCCGTAGTACGCCCACCAAAATGGAACCGCTTCCCTAACAGTTTCAGCCACATATTCGCAGGCGGTTACGCAGCAGGTTATTACAGCTACAAATGGGCAGAAGTTCTGTCTGCCGATGCCTATAGCTTGTTTGAAGAGCTAGGCGTGCTTTCAGCGCAAGCAGGTAGCCGCTTTAAAGATGAAGTGTTGGCTAAAGGTGGTTCACGCCCAGCGATGGAATCATTTGTTGCGTTTAGGGGTAGAGAACCAAGTATGGATGCGTTGTTGAGACATAATGGAATGGCGAGTTGATTGCTAAGCAAATCAACATAGCGGAGTTAAAACTCTACTCTACAAAATGCGAAAAGATATGAAACACGAGTTTTGGCATCAGAAATGGGAGAAGAACGAGATTGGCTTTCACTTGGCTGATGCCAATCCTTTGTTGGTTAAACACTTCTCTACACTCAATTTAAAACCAGAATCTAGCCCAAAGATAAGTCCTCGTGTATTTTTACCATTGTGTGGTAAAACTTTGGATATTGCATGGTTGCTAGCGCAGGGCTATCGCATTGCGGGAGCTGAGTTAAGCAGTATTGCAATTGAAGATTTATTTAAAAGCCTGAACTTAACGCCCACTATCAAAACACTTGGTGAAGTAACGCATTACAGCGCACCTAATATTGATATATTTGTAGGGGATATTTTCAAAGTATCATCCACCATATTGGGCGCAGTGGATGCTGTTTACGACAGAGCGGCTTTGGTGGCTTTACCAGTAGATATTCGCAAGCTTTATACCGCACACTTAATCACGCTCACTCATCACGCACCACAACTGCTGATTTGCTTTGAATACGACCAAAGCTTGCATGCTGGCCCGCCTTTTTCTATTAGCGCTGATGAAGTTAAACAGCACTATCAAGCGAACTATGATTTAACTTTGCTGGGCAGTACTGCCGTTGCTGGAGGTTTAAAGGGTCTATGCCCTGCTACTGAGCATGTATGGTGGTTAAAGCCGCTGAAATAGTGCTTTCAGGACATCAAATCAATAAGATGGCTATCGATACAAGGCATTGATGACATCGGTTTGTGACAATATCCCCACCAAACGCTTTTCATCATCCACCACAGGGATGACATGCAGCGCATGCGTGGTAATCAGCGGAATAATGTGGACAATATGTGCGTCATGCTGAATGGTCACTGCTGGGGTACTCATAATTTGCCCTACCACTTCAGGCTGAGTGCTGTGGGTACGATGCGACCGACGGATGAGTTGTTTAAAGCGTGATTCCACATGCGCAAATGATTCGGGTTTTGCATGGCGCATAAAGTCATCATGGCTTAACAGACCAATCACGCGATTTGCTTTGTTGACTACGGGAATTGCAGGATAAGGACATTGACGAAGTTTTTCCCAAGCGTCTTCCAGTCTATGTCCATAATCTAGGGCAAAAGTCACTGGACTCATAATTTTGTAGCATTGAATTTCACCCAGTTTACGCTTATAGGCATTGAGCTCTGTTTGCTCTAACAACTGTTTAAGATTGTCGCGGTTAATATCAATAATTTGATCAAACTGCTGTAACGCTGCATTGAGGTCTTCTTCACGAAACCCGAATTGATAATGCATTTGCGTGGGCGAAGCCGTCTTTTCACTAGCCGCAGCAGGTGGATACGTGCGTCCAGTCAGATTGTTGTAAATTAAAGCGATCGCTAATAGTAGAAAGCTATTGACGGCAACAGGCCAAAGTACAAAATGGTACCCAAGTGCATGAATCGCTGGTCCACCCAACACTGCGGTAAGCGCAACAGCGCCACTGGGGGGATGCACACAACGCAATGCAAACATGAAGATAATAGAAAACATAGCAGCTAAACCAGCGGCGAGCGACACGTTATGCGGAAAAAGTAGCGCGAAGCTCACACCCGTCAATGCGGCGATGATATTGCCACCTACAATAGACCATGGCTGCGCTAACGGGCTGCTGGGCAGCGCAAATAACAAAACTGATGAAGCACCCATCGGTGCAATCAAGAAAAAGGTGGCAACAGGGTCGTGGTTCACTGCGTATTGTGCAATCAAACCTGTAAATAAAATACCACACAAAGCGCCTACAGCAGCGCGATACTTTTCAGCCCAGCCACCAGTCATCGCTTGCGGCCAAAAACGCTGCAAATACTGAAACAACCTAGTTTTCCAATCCATTAGCTTTCCAGTCTACTAGTTGTCCAGCACATTAGCTTCCAACGCATTATTATTCCTTAAACTAAAATCTAACCAATCATTTAGGCTTTCAATTGTAAGGTGACTATTTTGCACCACAAATTCACTTGGTTGTTTTAAATCTGGCACAACCACTACTCTTAAGCCGGCAGCAATGGCGGCACGGGCTCCGTTCTCACTGTCTTCAAAGGCGATACATTCTTCTACTTTTAAGCCTAATTTTTTAACAGCTAGCAGGTAAATATCTGGGCTGGGCTTGCCGTGTGTGACTTCTTGCCCACTGGTAATGTGGCTAAAATAATCAAGCACGCCCACTTGACTTAAACGATGACGAATGTGTTGCGTGGCCGATGATGAGGCCACGCTACATATTATATTGCTGGCTTGATAGTGTTTGAGCAACTCACTAGCGCCTTGCTTGAGCGGAAATGTGTTGTTGCGCTCGGCCAATAGCGCATCTAGGCCTTGCATGACTTGGTTGAAGTTACTCACACCATTCAACTGTTCAATCATGATGCGCGTTGAATCAGGCCCTGCACGACCAATTAATTCAACATATTCGGCATGCGTATAAGTGATACCTACTTGCTGGGCTGCCCTTATACAGGCTTGCATGATGATGCGTTCAGAATCAATCAGCAGGCCATCCATATCAAATATGGCGGCTTTGAAACCAGCTGTATTTACGCTTTTTTTCACAATCAACGCTCTTAAAAAAAGCAAAACTTTAACACATTGCTTTAAGCTTCATTTGAATTCATTGCGATAGAAATGTAGCCAGCTTTTAACGCATGTTAGAATCAAGTTTGTTATTTACCTTATCGAGAGCAAAGCTGTGGAATCAGGCACATTTAAATTAGCAACATGGAACGTCAACTCTTTAAATGTTCGTCTTCAACATGTATTGGATTGGTTGCGCGATAACCCGATTGACGTGCTTTGCTTGCAAGAAACCAAGCAAGAAGATAGCAAGTTTCCTTATACTGAGTTAAAAGAAGCGGGTTATAACGCCATTCACAGTGGGCAAAAAACATACAATGGCGTGGCTATTTTAAGCACGCATGACATGACAGAAGTCGAACATGGTATTGCCGATTTTGAAGATGGGCAGAAGCGCGTGATTTCAGCCACTATTAACGGTGTACGCGTAGTGTGTGTTTACATTGTGAATGGCCAAGCGGTTGATTCTGAAAAGTATGAATACAAGATGCGCTGGTTAACTGCGCTCAATACTTGGCTGGCTGGTGAGCTTAAGAAGTACCCAAAACTGGTTGTATTAGGCGATTACAATATTGCGCCTGAAGACCGCGATTGCCACGACCCAGCTGCTTGGCTAGGGCAAATATTAGTCAGTCCGCAAGAGCGCGAGCACTTTCAAAAACTGCTACAACTGGGCTTACATGATAGCTTCCGCTTGTTTGAACAGGCAGAGAAGAGTTTTAGCTGGTGGGATTACCGCATGATGGGCTTTAGACGTAACTTTGGCATGCGCATTGACCATATTTTAGTCAGCGATGCGCTTAAATCTGCTTGTATCGCCGCGACTATCGACAAAGCTCCACGCAAACTGGAAAGACCTTCTGACCATACGCCAGTGATTTTGGAGTTAGGTCTTTAAATCAGTTGTTCAGTATTACTTAATCTTAATCCCGAGCTGCTTGAGTTTGCGATACAAATGCGTACGCTCTAAGCCTGCAATATCTGCCAATTTACTCATGTTATTAGACGCATCTTTCATGTGATGTTGAAAATAAATGCGTTCAAAATCATCTCTTGCTTCACGCAAAGGCTGGTCTAAAAACGGCAGGTCTACAGCAGCGCTTGTCTTGATTTCTTCAACTTGAACTGGTTTAGGCTTTTTGATTTCAGCAGTTTTCACCTGTACTTCAGGGTCATCAAACTGATGCAAAACACGTTTCACATCATCTAAAGTAATTTTTTCACCAAGACTTGTATGTATTAAATTTCTGATAGCTGCATCTAATTGTGCCAAATCACCAGGCCAATTGGCGTTACGCAAGCCATTCAAGGCTGCCACATCAAACTCGCGGTATTCCAAGCCAGCCAACTCTAGTTGTAAATTAGCGATCGCCACCACTAAGTCAGGGATATCTTCTCTGTGCTCTTCCAAAGCTGGCACACGCAAAGATACAGCTGACAAAGCCTGAAATAAATTATGGTCAAATAAAGATTCAGCTTGCAGCTTAGGTAAATTCTCGCTGGTGCCGCACACCACGCGCACATGGTATTTTTCTGACTTTGCAATCAACAGCAGCAAGCCTTTTTGCTCGGCTTTTTTAAGATCGGCGATCTCTGGAATATACAATATACCGCCACGAATCGATTCAAGAATGTCTAAAGGCATATCAACGAGCTTGTTAAAGTCCGTCAGTTGCAGCCAAGGGCTACCTGAGTCTTGTAAATAGCGTGCGCAAAGCTCAGCTCCACAACCTTTAGGTCCAATCAACAAAACTGGTGTCGGACTGATGCCCACAGCAATTTTATCTAGCCTATCTTTCAGCGCTGTCACAATCGGGCTTTTGCCCAGACTGGTGAGATTCATTTCAGATTTAGGCTGTTGCTCGCTGTGTTTTAAAGCAGCACTGACGGTTTTTAAGAGTTTTTGTAATGCAATTGGTTTTTCTAAGAAATCAAAAGCGCCGATACGCGTTGCTTCTACGGCGGTATCTATGGTGCCATGACCAGACATCATCACCACTGGCATTGTCAGCAAGCTGCTATTCGCCCACTCTTTAAGCAGCGTAATACCATCGCAATCTGGCATCCAAATATCTAACAACACAATATCAGGGCGCTCATGCAGGCGTGCAGCACGTGCAGCAGCGGCATTTTCAGCCAGCTGCACTTGGTAGCCTTCATCTTGCAAAATATCGCGCAAAAGTTCTCGTATCCCAATTTCGTCGTCAACGACTAATATATGTTTTGATGCCATTTTCTATCTTCTTTATGATTCTGTATGACTAAGTATGTCTATCAAGAGTGGAATTTTAATTGTTACAATTGCGCCTGTTGTTTGCATAGCTTTTGGTACATTTTCAATTTTAATACTGCCTTTGTGTTCTTCAATAATCTTTTTAACGATAGCTAACCCTAGGCCAGTACCGTGTGATTTGGTGGTGACATAAGGCTCAAACACGTGCAATAACATATCTTCAGGAAAACCTAGCCCATTATCGGTGACTGTTAGCGCTAACATTTCACCTTCAATTTTAGTTTGAACCGCTATCGTGGCATCAGCCTGATCTATAAGTGCATCTTGCGCATTTTGCAGCAAATTATGGATCACCTGACGCAGCATCGTGCTATCACCCTTAATTGGACAAGACTGCTTTTCTAATACCAAGCTGATCTTGCTGCCCGACTGGTCGTAAAGTGAAACGACTTCTTTAATGAGATTATTTAAGTCTAATTTTTGCAGTTGTGGTGTAGGCGAACGGGCGTAGTCACTAAACTCATTCACCATGCGCTTCATCGCATCGACTTGGTTAACGATGGTTTCTGTTGAGCGTTTTAACATCTCGGCATCGGCAGCATTGAGCTTACTGAGTAATTTATGTGACATACGTTCTGCCGATAATTGAATCGGCGTAAGCGGATTCTTAATTTCATGCGCAAGTCGCCTTGCCACCTCGCCCCACGCCGCGTCTCGCTGCGCTTGTATCATAGTTGTTGCATCATCAAACACCGCGACATAGCCACCATCAGGTAAACGTGTTCCACGCACTGTGAGTATCTGTTTGCCATGAGCGCTCAACAATTCCACTTGCGTTTGAGCATCCTCTTTATGTGTGCCAGCTTGCTCAACGTCATCTAAACTATTCATGGCTACGGTGAGTAAGAAATTCTCTAGTCGAGGATGTTTAAGATTAATTTGATCGAGCTTTAAGCCCACATAACCTTCTAGCGGCACACCTAATATATTCATGGCGGCTTCATTAAATGTACGCAATTCTCCGCGTTTATTAAGCGCCATCACACCAGACGACAAATGCGCTAATATAGTTTCTAAATAGCCGCGGGCAGCTTCTACGCGGGCTCGGTTGCTATCGGCGGCTTTAGTTGCATCATCTAATTGCTGCGTCATACTATTAAAAGATTGAACCAGCACGCCAAGCTCATCTTTACCATGTGCGGGCAGCATCGTGCTGTAGTCACCGCTGGCAATCGCCTTAGTACCCTCTGCCAATACCGTTAAAGGGGCTGATAGCTTGCGACTTAACACGAAAGCCACTGCAACCGCACCCAACATTGCCAGCATCATCACCAAGGTCAGCGTGAGGGCAAATACTTCTCTTAATGAAGCACGGCTATATGAAAGCTGCTGGTAATCCTGATAGACATCCTGCACCGCTTCAGCAGTCGTTGCGAGTGGTTTGGGTACAGGTTGCAACAACTGCAATATCCGCGTTTCACCAGTTAAGTCTTGACCGTTGACTGGCGCCAGCACGCGTAGATACAAGCCTTTATTGCCGATCGGCTCAATACTTGCCAATATATGTTTACGCGCTTGCCTTAGTTGCGCCACGCTTGGTAATTCAGGTAAAAAACTACCTGAATCACTACTTGATACCTCTAAAATTCTGCCTTGTACCGTTAGTAAAGTCAGGTCTTGTATGCCGCTTTTTTCACGTAAGTCATTCAAGATTGAATGTGTATTCGCTGGCTGAAAAGACAGCGTGGTCGCCATGCTCTCGCCTTTTTCCTTCACATCTGCCAGCATAATATCTAAGGCTGTACGCCCTAAATTAAGCCCGCCTTCAAGCGCAGCTTCTACCTTCACGTTAAACCAGGACTCAATAGATCTTGTTAAAAAATTCACTGAAACAAGATAGACGATTAAGCCTGGAATAATCGCCATCATCGCAAAGCTGGTTAATAGGCGTAGGGTAAAACGGCTACCTACAACGCCTTTACGAATTTGTCGGTACAAACGAAAAATCTGATAACCAATCAACACAATCAAAAATGTCGCCAATACGCCATTGAGTGTGACTAATAAAGTGTAGTATTCACCAGAGGCAGCAGTATTAGCACTTGCGTTTGATAGCAAGTACAGTAAAAAGCCGCCTAAGGCAGCACTCACTAGAACGACATATTTCATTTGAGAAAATTGATCATTTAAACAAACTAGGCACCCACTCAAAGCGCTGCGAACTCATTTTCCAGTCATCTGAGCCCATGGCATCGCCTTGCAATACTTTTGGTAATTTTTTAGGGTCTAGCCGCATCAACACAGCGGCCTTATAGTGTTCGCCTTTTTCCACTTCCGACTTTTGAAATACTTTTAAGTCACTGATTTCAGATAAATCATCAGTCGCTTCATCTAAACGCACAAAAGCTTTTTGCTGATCGCCACGAATCACTAAAAACTGTCTGGAGAGCGCATGGTAGCTTAAAGTCACATGGTGAGTGACGGTCACCACTTCGTCGTCAAACCAATATTTACGGGGTTTTGCCAGCTGAAATTCAATCAAGAAATTAAGCTCAAAGCCTTTGCTAATGGCCTCTTCCATCTTCTCGCTAAACTTCATGTCAACGTCTGCATTCAGTGCGTAGGAATCATCAAGCGCAGCTAGCGACGCACTCCTGATGTTCATACTACTGCTACCCGCCATCGCTGTTGTTGCAAACAGCACAAGCAAGCAAATAGAGAGGAAATGTTTAATTTTTTTGCAGCAACGCATAGAAAAAGCCATCGTGTGCATTTGTAGGGATAAGCTGACCATTGATTTGAGTGATTTCTGCTGCGGCATAATTATCTGGCAACGCAAATGGCAATTGAGTTGCATCCGCATTATTTTGTAAGAAATTATCCACTTGTCCTTGATTTTCTTCATTAAAAACAGAGCACGTTACATAAAGTAATTTACCACCCTTTGCCAACATCTGCCATAAGTTAGCCAGAATTTTAGCCTGCTGACGAGTAAATGAAGCAATATCAGCTTCACGTCTCAACCACTTGATATCCACATGGCGTCGCACAATGCCAGATGCGCTGCATGGCACATCCGCTAATATTCTGTCGAAAAGCTGCGGCGCAGTTTTCGCATCACTCCACCAATCAGTCATTGATGCATCGCCAACCAAAAGGTTCGCTTTTAACTTCATGCGGCTCAAATTACTTTGTACACGCTGCAAACGCACTTCATCAGAATCTAAAGCTGTTAAAGCTACATCTGCCAGCTCCAAAATATGCCCCGTTTTTCCGCCTGGCGCGCAACAAGCATCCAGCACGTTCATGCCAACTTTGGCTTCGAGCAGATAGGCCGCCAGTTGTGCACCTAAATCTTGCACAGAAACAATACCATCGCTAAAACCCGGGATTTTTTCTACCGGCACAGGATTCGCTAAAATCAAAGCCTGTGCGCCGATATGTTTGGCTTCAATATCTTGGCGAGTTAGTAGCTGTAAGTAATCCTGCATACTGATTTTTTGCGTATTCACCCGCAAAGTCATAGGCGGATGTTGATTACCCGTTTCTAGCATGCCCTGCCAATGATTTGGATACTGCACTTTAAGCTTGCTAACCCACCACTGTGGATAAGAATAAACCGCCACATCGCTAGATTTAAGCTTCGCAGCGAGCTGAGCTTTTTGACGTAAGAAATTACGCAAAATCGCATTCACCAAACCCTTAGCCCAGCTTTTAGGCGCAGGGCGTTTTAACTGACTCACCGCATGCACCGCTTGGTTCACCACCGTGAACGAGTCAGCTTTATCATGCAATAACTGATAAATCGCGACTAATAACAAAGCATTGATACGGTCATCCGTGAGCGGCTTTTCTAGCAATTGCACCAGATAAGCATCAATCTCACCATAAAACCGCAAAGTCCCGTAACTCAAATCCTGCGCCGCCCCACGCTGTTGTGGCGTAGCGCTAGGAAACACCGCCAAAGCCGCAGGCAAAGCCAAAGTAAGATTATGACCAGACAACACCTGATTCACAGCATTCGCAGCGATTTGTTGAGATATATACAAAGAAAACTTTCAAATTCAACTAAAAGCCTATTCTAAGCGACTAAGCCCGCAGTTGCACGCCGATAAACCATTTAAGCCGAAATTAAGCGAAAAAATACAAATGCCCGTCATTCTGAGCGTAGCGAAGAATCCAAAGGATTTTCATTATTTTCACGAAAACTGGATTCTTCACTACGCTCAGAATGACGAGTGATAGATTTTTACATTAAACAATCAGTCGTGAAATTCCAACGCATTTGACTTTTTATCGCCTGCTACCGCGCCTGCGCTGCCCAGTTTCATGGGAGTTTTCGGTAAGCGGCTGTCTGAGCGTTAGCGAGTTTCCGCTTGCCGTCTCAAGTTATTTAAAGTCTTAGGGATTAAGCGGGAAGGGATAACCTTTTCTTTGGTGACTTTCTTTTGGCTAAACAAAAGAAAGTCACTCGCCAAGAAGCGAAAAAGAATGCTGCTCAATACAGCGAGTATGGTTTTAAACTTAGTTTGCGCTTGTAATAAACCACTCAACTATAGCCGACATCACCATAACACCTGCAGCATCAACAACTTCAACTGGAATTGCTACCGACAGGCGCCCACGACTCACAAGCTCCTGACCCCAAGTTTCTACAACTTCTGAAGAAACCGGACATCTTGCCGATATTTGCCCAACAGCTGGCTTATGGAACTTTGCTTCGAGACGCCTCACAACCGGTACAAAGCTCGTATATTCAGCAAAATGCTTAGCTAAAAATGCGCCTGAACCAGCTTCAGCAAGAGCAAGCATAGCACTGGCATGAACAGTGCCGAGATGATTTGCGTACTGAAGGTTTTCAGGCAGGCTAGTCTCAAAGCCGCTATCATTAGCAGCTAACTCTAGTCCGATTAGTTGATTAAATGGTAGTTCTGAAACATTCATATCGCTTTAAACACATTTAAATATTAGCCATCGCCATCAACCGCGCCACCCGCTCCTCAGTCTTAGGATGCGTACTAAACAAACTATCAAACGACACCCCCGCCAATGGATTAATAATCATCATCTGCCCAGTTTCCGGGTGTGCTTCCGCCGTTGGATTATGAATTTGATGTGCATAATCACTAATCTTCTGCAATGCGCTCGCCAAGGCTTTCGGGTCACGACTAATTTCTGCGCCAACTCTATCCGCTTCAAACTCACGTGAACGCGAAATCGCCATTTGAATTAATGAAGCTGCCATTGGCGCCAAAAACATCATCAACATTGCTACCACGGGACTCACGCTGCGCTTACCATCATCACTACGCCCTCCTCCAAACAGCATGCCGAATGTGCCGATAGATGAAATTGCACCTGCTATCGTCGCAGAGATAGTAGAAATTAGGGTATCTCGATGTTTGACGTGAGCAAGTTCATGTGCCATCACGCCGCGTAACTCACGTTCGCTTAGCACCTGCATAATGCCTGTAGTGGCGGCAACGGCGGCGTGTTCTGGGTTGCGACCAGTGGCAAAAGCATTTGGCTGCGCTTCATCCATTACATACACTTTTGGCATAGGCAATTGCGCATTTTCTGCAAGCTCTTTTACCATGTTGTAGTAGTTGCGTAACTTTAAGTTGTCACCAAAGTTGTTCTCTGGGCTAACTTCTTGCGCACCGTACATTTTGAGCACGGCTTTATCTGAAAACCAGTAGGCATAAACGTTCATGCAACCAGCCAATACCAGCGCTATCAACATACCGCCACTACCCCCAAGTGCTGCCCCCACAGCGCCGAATAAAGCAACAATCGCCGCCATCAACACGGCAGTTTTTAGCCAATTATCGAACATTGCGATCTCCTTTTTTAATACAAACTAATGTTTGATAAATGATGGCAGAGGATAAAAATTCAAGTTCAGCCGCAATATGAAGTTAACTAAAGAAATCGCCAATTTGCAAATTATGTCCTTGCACAAAAGCTTGCGCGCTAAGGCGCTTGCCGCCTGGTGCTTGCAGCTCAGTAATATGCAACAAACCATCGCCGCAGCCAACAGTAACGCCATCCTGCACGCTAACGATTTCGCCGATTTTAGCTTTACCTTCTTTTGCGGTAGCCATCCAAATACGGCACACTTCACCTTTAAGTATGCCTTGTGCAACAGGGAAAGGGTTAAATGCTCGCACTTGACGAGATAACTCAACCGCACTTTTTTGCCAATCAATGGCCGCTTCTGACTTCTCTAACTTATGTGCATAAGTCACTAAAGACTCATCTTGTGGTGTCGCTGGCAGCGAACCTTTTTCTGCTAACTCAGCCATTGCTTGCACCATCAAATCAGCACCTGTTTTACTGAGCGCATCATGTAAAGTTTGAGTGGTATCACTTTCAGTAATCGGCACCACACCTTTACTAACCATCGCTCCCGCATCCAAAGCTGGAACAACCTCCATAATAGTGACGCCCGTTTCGGCATCACCCAACAATAAAGAGCGATGAATAGGTGCAGCCCCGCGCCAGCGAGGTAGCAAAGAAGCGTGAATGTTGTAGCAGCCAAATTTCGGCATATTGAGAACAACTGTCGGGATAATCAAACCATATGCCGCCACTATCATCACATCGGCATGCGCAGCTTCTATCTGTGCTTGCACGGCTGTATCTTTGAGTGTTTCAGGTTGAAATACATGCAAACCATGTTGCTCAGCCAATACCTTAACGGGACTCGCTTTAAGCTTCATTCCACGCCCTGCTGGGCGATCTGGTTGCGTGAGCACCATGACGATTTGATGCCCCGCTGCTATTAATGCGGCTAGAGCTGGGACGGCGAATTCTGGCGTACCAGCAAATATAATTTTCAAAGTATTTTCCTAAATGACGGCTTATATCTGGATTACTTACTGAGTCACTACTTGTGACGTGTGAGTTTCAGCATTTTATTTTTGATGCGGCTACGCTTGAGCGGCGATAAATATTCAACGAAGACTTTACCAAGCAAATGATCCATTTCATGCTGTATACAGATGCTTAGCAAGCCTTCTGCTTTCAAGGTAAATGGCTTGCCGTTGTAATCTAAAGCCTCAACGGTCACCTTTTCAGCTCGGGTAACTGTTTCGTATACACCAGGCACTGATAAGCAACCTTCTTCATAGTCTTGCACGCCACTTTTTTCAATGATCTTAGGATTGATAAATACCTGTAAATGGTCTTTGGTTTCGCTAGTATCAATGATTAAAAGCTGAATGTGCTGATCCACCTGTGTAGCAGCTAAACCGATGCCAGGCGCGTCGTACATGGTTTCGCGCATGTCATCGATTAAACGACGAATGCTTGCATCCACCTCTTTTACTGGTTTAGCCACCTTGTGTAGGCGCGGATCTGGATAATTGAGTATGTCTAAAATTGCCATAAAAGCCTTGTTGCATCCTTAAAAGCTAAATTGTTACTATAAATATAGTTGTTTTTCCATAAAAGCTTGATTGTTTAATGAATTACGTGATAAATTTAACGTAATTTCGCGGTTAAAGTAGTTATTTAATTCGCATATTTTATAATGCATTTTTGACCGAGGTCATCAATATATGTTTCGCTATATTATAACGCTGCTCATGTTTTGTTGCATAAGCTTCAATGTTAACGCGCAAGTTGTTGCACTAAAAAGCGACCATCCTGACCGACATGTTGTGGTGAAAGGCGATACATTATGGGGAATTTCAGCTAAATTCCTAAAAGATCCGTGGCAATGGCCTAGCATTTGGAAACTAAACCGCGCGCAAATTAAAAATCCGCACTGGATTTATCCTGGTGACGTAATCGTACTAGACATGAGTAGTGGCACACCACAATTGCGATTATTACGTGAAACAGTCACCCTACAGCCAGGCGCTGTTGAAGAGCCTTTGGACAAAACAGCCATTTCTACCATTCAACTTAGTGTAATCGGACCATTCTTAAGCCAGCCACTGGTGATTGAAAAAGACCAATTAGCTAAGTCACCCAGAATTATTGCGAATCAGGATAACCGCGTAGTACTTAGTCCGGGTACACGCGTGTACATCAATAAAATAGCAGAAGGTGGCAACCTTAATTGGTATGTTTATCGCCCCGGTGATAACTTAGTGGATCCTGACACTAAAAAAGTGTTAGGTGTAGAAGCAACCTATTTAGGTGATGCCAAAATCACAAAATATGGCGAGCCAGCAAGTGCAGACATTACTAAAGCCAAAGAAGAAATTTTCACTAAAGACCGATTAGTAGCTACTGGCGATGATGTGATTACCAACTTTGTACCGCATGCACCAGACTCTGCAATCTCAGGTCGCATCATCAAGATTTACGGTGGTGTTGCTGAAGCCGGTCCACAAAGCATCGTTTCTATTAGCCGTGGAACTAAAGACGGTATAGAGGTTGGGCACGTGCTTGCAGTTAATAGATATGGAGCCATTATTAAAGACCCTGAGTATGTAAAAGAGAAAGATGCAAAAGACAGCAAATCAGCATCTGGACTTGAACCCGGCATGGTTAAATTACCTGATGAGCGTGTTGGCTTATTGATGGTATTCCGTGTATTTGAAAACGTATCGTATGCCCTAGTCATGCAAGCATCACAACCAATTAACACACTTGATTCTGTAACAACACCTTAATTAATATAAACGCTTATGCAAGAAAACCGCAGTGATGACGCCTACAGCGAAGAACTTGTAGAAAAGTCACTGTGGATTGCTTTAAGTAGCATTCATGGTATTGGCTCACAAACATTTTGCCAGTTACTCAAAACTTTTGGTAATCCCAGTCATATTTTCACTGCTAGTCATAGCCAATTAAAAGAAGTTGTTTCAGATGCAATTGCAGCGGAAATCATAAAAGGCGTTAATCATGATAGCCTTTCTGACTCACTGCGGTGGCTATCTCAGCCAAATAACTACCTAGTCACTCTGGCTGACACTCAGTATCCACAGGCTCTGCTAGAAATTACTGACCCCCCACCTTTTTTATACGCAAAAGGTAACTTAGCCTTATTAAACCAACCTAGTATCGCGATTGTTGGTAGCCGCAACGCCTCTGTGCAAGGCGAAAAAAATGCTGAGGCGTTTGCGCAGGGTTTGTCTGAATACGGCTTATGTATCGTGAGTGGTTTGGCACTTGGCATTGACGGCGCTGCGCACAGAGGCGCCTTAAAAGCTAAAGGTTCTACTATCGCCGTCGTTGGCACTGGCTTAGATATTGTCTACCCCGCCAAACATCGAGATTTAGCACATCAAATTGTCGAACACGGGCTGATTATTTCTGAATTCGCTTTAAGCACACCCTCCAAACCACAAAACTTTCCAAAACGGAATCGCATCATTAGCGGCTTAAGCTTAGGCTGCTTGGTGGTTGAAGCTAATTTGCAAAGTGGCTCGCAAATTACCGCACGGCTCTCTGCAGAACAAGGTCGTGAAGTATTTGCGATCCCTGGCTCGATTCATTCACCAATGTCTAAAGGCTGCCACCAACTCATCAAGCAAGGCGCTAAATTGGTCGATAGCCTGCAAGATATTGTCGAAGAGTTAGACCTAAGCAAGCAAGATTCAAATATTAGTGAGATATCCAGTGACGAGATTAAAACTAATCACGCCATCCTCACTCTAATGGGTTATGAACCGATTGCGTTAGAAAACTTAGTCAATTTAAGTGGCTTGACGGTGAGCGAAGTTTCATCCATGCTAATGCTATTGGAATTAGAAGGGAGTGTCGCTAGCCTAGCAGGCGGAAAATATCAAAAAATTGTGTAACTGATTCATCTAAATTCAAGAAAATTTAGAAATTTGATTTATGCATAAACCATCACACTTTATTTAAGAATAACTCTAATTTAAGGATAAACATCATGTTTGAAGTATTGGTTTATATGTTTGAGAATTACATTGATACACACTTTAGACCTGACGAGAGCACGCTTTCAAGAGAGTTGAGTGCCGCAGGCTTTGATGAGCAAGATATTAACGGCGCATTTGATTGGTTCAACCAGCTAGAACTGATGGCCGACCAAGCTGATATATTTGAAACGCCAAATCACGTAAGTACACGGATATTTACTAGTGATGAACTGAAAAAAATCACAGGTGAAAGCTTAGGCTTTGTACTGTTTCTGGTTCAAGCCAAAATCCTCAATACAGCACAGCGCGAACTGGTGCTAGAACTGGCCATGAACTTACCACAACCACTCATCAGCATTGAGGAAATGCGCTGGATCGTGCTCATGACCACTTGGGGTGCTAGTAAATCTGGCCCAGATAAAACCAAAGAATATTTATTTATTGAAGATGCGCTACTCAATAAACAAAAACCGACTTTGCATTAGCAAGTCGGTTTTTTTATTTTTAAACTTAGGGATAAGTGAACTCTACTTTTCGCTGATATTTTCAATGATTTTGCAAATCATTGTCGAGCGATTTAGCGTATAAAAATGCAGGCTTGGTACACCCCAAGCTTGTAATGTTTCACATAACTCACTGACGACATCTACGCCAAAGGCGCGTAATGAATCTATATCTTCGCCATATTCTTCCAGACGCATTTTAAGCCAACGTGGAATATCAGCACCACAAACGCTTGAAAATCGAGCCAATTGGGTGATGTTATAGATCGGCATAATGCCCGGCACGATAGGTACATTAACGCCAGCGGTCTGACACTGATCGACAAACCTAAAGTAAGCATCTGCGTTGTAAAAATACTGCGTAATGGCGGAGTTAGCACCCGCATCTACTTTACGTTTTAAATTCAGCAAGTCTGCCTTAGGCGTTCGAGCTTCTGGATGAAACTCTGGATAAGCCGCCACTTCGATATGAAACTGATTCCCAGTTTCAGCACGAATAAACTCCACTAGCTCAACTGCATACTTAAAATCACCCGCACTCACTTCACCTGATGGCACGTCGCCACGCAATGCCACTAAACGCTTGATACCGCGCTCTTGATAGGTTTTTAGTAATTCACGAATTTCTTCTTTGCTCGCTGAAACACAAGAAATATGTGGCGCAGCTTGAAAGCCTTCTTGATGAATTTCCAGCACAGTATCCATAGTTCTATCGCGTGTAGAGCCGCCTGCACCAAACGTCACAGAAAAGAATTCAGGATTATACTGAGCTAATTTCGCACGATTTTCGCGCAGCTTCTCTATACCGTCCGCAGTTTTAGGCGGAAAGAACTCAAAACTAAAAGCAGTTTTTTTCATTTATTAATCTTTATTATTAGTCTTTTTTATTGTCAATCACAATAGCCGCGAACAGCCAAGACAACACGCTATACACTAAGGCGCCGATAATGCCTGCCATTAAAGTTTTAACCTCAAAGCCTTGTAGCCAATGACCCACACCATAAAACAATAAGCCATTAATCACTAGAATAAAAAGTCCGAGTGTAAGAATAGTAATGGGCAAGGTTAATATGACCAGAATTGGCTTAATCAACATGTTGACTAAGCCAATCACCAATGCTGCTAGTAACGCTGTTGTGAAATTAGCCACGTGAATATTTGGCACTAAATACGTGACCAATAGTAAAGCCAATGCATTTAATACCCATACAAATAATAGTTTCACGAGCTAACTCCTTAATAAGCGTTAATGTGGCTTAGTAGCGGTATGTATCTGGCTTATAAGGGCCTTGTTTTTGCACGCCGATGTAAGCTGCTTGTTGATCCGTTAATACAGACAGTTGTGCATTGAGCTTTTTCAATTGCAATATCGCAACTTTTTCATCTAAATGCTTAGGCAGAGTATATACGCCAACTGGGTAATTAGCAGTTTGCGTAAATAACTCAATTTGCGCAATAGTTTGATTCGCAAAAGATGAGCTCATCACGTAGCTTGGGTGGCCTGTACCGCAACCTAAATTCACCAAGCGTCCTTTTGCTAACAAGATGATTTTTTTACCATTCGGGAAAATCACATGGTCAACTTGTGGCTTGATTTCATCCCACTCGTATTTTTCAAGTGAAGCTACGTCAATCTCATTATCAAAGTGACCAATGTTACACACAATGGCTTGGTCTTTCATTTTCGCCATATGGTCATGGGTAATCACGTGATAGTTACCTGTTGCCGTGACAAAAATATCGCCATGCTCACAAGCGTAATCCATAGTGACTACACGGTAGCCTTCCATCGCCGCTTGCAGCGCGCAAATTGGGTCGATTTCTGTTACCCAAACTTGTGCTGAAAGTGCGCGTAAAGCCTGTGCAGAACCTTTACCCACATCGCCATAACCAGCCACAATTGCCACTTTACCTGCAATCATCACATCAGTTGCGCGTTTAATTGCATCAACCAATGATTCGCGGCAACCATATAGATTATCAAATTTTGATTTGGTCACTGAGTCATTAACGTTAATTGCTGGGAAAGCTAATTTTCCTTCTTTATGCATCTGATACAAACGATGCACGCCAGTGGTAGTTTCTTCAGTCACGCCGATGATTTTAGCTAGGCGAGTTGAATACCAAGTAGGATCAACTTTTAATTTTGCTTTAATCGCATCAAACAAGCAAATCTCTTCTTCTGAAGATGGATGAGCAATCACTGATAAATCTTTTTCTGCGCGTGTACCAAGATGTAACAATAGTGTTGCATCGCCACCATCATCTAAAATCATGTTTGAATAGCCACCATCGGTCCACTCAAAAATACGGTGGGTGTAATCCCAGTATTCAGTCAGTGTTTCACCTTTAATAGCAAATACTGGCGTGCCACCCGCAGCAATTGCAGCGGCAGCATGATCTTGGGTAGAGTAGATATTGCATGATGCCCAACGCACTTCAGCACCAAGATCTTTTAACGTTTCAATCAACACAGCCGTTTGAATGGTCATATGTAAAGAGCCCGTGATACGTGCCCCTTTGAGTGGTTGTACGATTGCAAATTCTTCACGAATTGCCATCAAGCCTGGCATTTCGGTTTCGGCAATAGCGATTTCTTTACGGCCAAAAGCGGCTAAGCCAATATCGGCAATTACATAGTCTTTAAACGTTTCTAAATTTTTCTGGGTCACAGTATTCATATTCATTTCCTTGAATGTGTGACCGGGGGGATGGGGAATAATATTGAGATGCTAACGCTTTTCTCACCCGTATCCCGTGCCCGGCACGGTTAATAATGGTGAGCGCCGTTAAAACATTTTCCGAGCCTGGGAAGCCGTATTAAAAATGACAGCTCTCGCAGCGCTCCTCGGAATTTCTAAATTATACTCGATATTTTTTAGCTTACAAATAGCAAAAAATACCTAAGTAAATAATTTTGTTACTGAATCTCGCACTAGCTCCATATTTCATGGACGTCGCTAATCCCCCAAAGCACGGGATCTTCATGACCAACAATAGAGTCTTGCTCATGGGGTTTGGATAAATCTATCAACTCAATATTGATACGTGATTTGGATTTTGTTGAGAAAAATACTTTTACAATAGGTGTTAACAGTGACTTTGGGCTTTGATCAATCACTACAGCCAATCGCCCAGACTTGAGCTTAACCATAGAGCCTATTGGATATATACCCACACTCTTAACAAATGCCTTAAAGACCACCTCATCAAAATGCCCATTCCATTGCGCCATGCGCTGCAATGAAACGCCCGGCTCCCAACCGTCTTTGTATGGTCGGTTAGATGTAATTGCATCGTAGACATCACACACAGCGCCCATTTTGGCAAAAATACTGATTTCCTCAGCCTTTAGTTTTTTAGGATAGCCAGTGCCATTTACCTTTTCGTGATGGTGTAAGCACACATCTAAAGTAACCTCATCTGTGATATTAGCTTTTAATAAAAGTTCATATCCTCGCTCTGGATGCAGTTTAACTAAAGTAAACTCATCCTCTGTCAGCGCACCAGGCTTATTAAGGATCTCTGAAGGAATAGCGGCCTTGCCTAAATCATGTAACAAGCCTGCCAAACCGGCTTTTTTAGTTTCTACTTGAGACAAACCTAGCTCTTTAGCCAAAGCCACCATCAGTGCGCAAACTGCCACTGAGTGCATATAGGTATATTCGTCTTTGTTTTTTAAGCGTACTAGGCTAATCAATGCGCCTAGATTTCTATCTACTGAAGAGGCTATCTCGTCAACCATCTGCATGGCGGCTTCGACATTAACGGCTTTCCCCATACGGACGTCGTGAAACATTGATGCAACAGCTTTTTTAGAAGCGTTAATCACTTTCTTCGCTTGAGCTTGCTCTTGTGCAATCGAAATTTGTTTGGGTTTTGGTGGTGGGGTCGGAGTAACTACGAGTTCAACAGAATTTTCTACGGCGGGAGGAGTTGCTGATTTTACAAGCTCATTGAGCTCCTCAACATCCAAGCCTTTGGAGGTATCAATCACTACTTCTTTAATGACGCTGGCTTGCAGTTTTTTTAAATCAGAAGGATCTTCTAATTTGAAGGCTTTTTTCCAGAAAGGATGGTCTATCCAAGCACCTTTCAGCTCTTGGATAAACATACCTAATCGAACTTGTTTTGTAGAAACAACTTTTAACATATGCCACCACTAAAAATACACTAACAGTCAGTTAGCATCATTTTAGCAATGGCACAGTCAATCCAATTGTTTTAAATGGAAGCCTTTAACGCCGCTGCTTTATCAATCGCTTCCCAGGTGAATTCTGGCTCATCACGGCCAAAGTGACCGTAAGCAGCTGTTTTGGCGTAAATTGGACGGAGCAAATCAAGCATTTTTACGATACCTTTCGGACGTAAATCAAAATGCTCACGCACCAATGCAGTCAATACTTCATTGCTGACCTTGCCAGTACCGTATGTTTCCACCATCACGCTAGTTGGCTGTGCAACACCAATCGCGTAAGAAACCTGCACCAAGCAACGTGATGCTAGCCCAGCAGCGACAATATTTTTAGCTACATAGCGGCCTGCATAAGCAGCGCTACGGTCAACTTTTGATGGATCTTTACCAGAGAAAGCACCGCCGCCGTGAGGAGCTGCACCACCGTATGTGTCTACAATGATTTTACGGCCTGTTAAGCCGCAATCACCTTGTGGACCACCAATCACAAAGCGACCCGTAGGATTCACTAAGTATTTAATCTCACCTTTGATGAGCTCTTTTGGCAATACGGGCTTGATGATTTCTTCAATCACCGCTTCACGAATGGCTTCTAAAGTCATTTCAGGCGCATGTTGTGTTGACACGACTACTGTGTCGATTGCACTCGGTTTGCCATCTACATACTTAATGGTCACTTGCGATTTAGCATCAGGACGTAACCATGGCAAACGACCATCTTTGCGCAACTGCGCTTGGCGCTCCATCAAACGATGGCTCAACCAAATTGGCAATGGCATTAATTGTGGGGTTTCATCCACTGCATAACCAAACATTAAGCCTTGGTCACCTGCACCTTGGTCTAGTGGGTCATCATGTGCACCATCCACACCTTGTGCGATGTCTGGCGATTGTTTGTCGTAAGCCACTAATACTGCACAACCTTTATAGTCGATACCGTACTCTGTGTTGTCGTAGCCGATGCGTTTAATCGCATCACGTGCGACTTTGATATAGTCAACATTCGCTGTTGTGGTAATTTCACCTGCTAGTACAATTAGACCAGTATTAGCTAGGGTTTCTGCCGCTACACGGGCAGTTGGGTCTTGGGTTAAAATAGCATCTAAAATGCTGTCTGATACTTGGTCTGCGAGTTTGTCTGGGTGACCTTCAGAAACAGATTCTGAAGTAAAAAGATATTCGTTCATTAATGTGCGCCTTGGGAACTAAAGATTTAAAAAAATGAAATGAAACTCATACTAAAGGCTGAAGCATGAATCACAGGTCAAAGACTAACCTGTTATTGTACCTAACTATTTAAACAATATAATTAAAATAAGAAGAATAAATGACAGCCTATTCAGTCAATCAATTTATAATATGACGATGAATTTACACTTTACAAAAATGCAAGGCGCGGGCAATGACTTTATCGTTATTAACGGCATTGATCAGCCATTTCAGCTCACAGCCGAGCAAATCCAAACTTTGGCGCATCGTCAATTTGGCATTGGGTTTGACCAGCTTCTATTAGTCGAAACGTCTAAAGTTGCCGATTTTAAATACCGTATTTTTAATGCTGACGGCAGTGAAGTTGCACAATGCGGCAATGGTGCGCGCTGTTTTGTACGCTTTGTTGTAGACCAGAAATTAAGTAACAAACATGAAATTAGTGTGGAAACCGCCAGCGGCATTATTACGCCAAAATTGGAAAATAATGGCTTAGTCACCGTGAATATGGGTGCACCTAGATTGTCACCAAGCGAAGTCCCTTTCATTGCTGATGCAGCTGCCAATAGCTATGTGTTAGAAGTGGCCGATCAACAAATCACCATTTCAGCAGTTTCTATGGGCAATCCACATGCCGTACAAATTGTAGATGATGTGGAGATTGCACCAGTGGTCGCCCTTGGTAGTCAAATTGAAGTGCACCCACGCTTTCCTGAGCGCGTGAATGCTGGGTTTATGCAGATTATTGATGAGCACCATATCAAACTAAGAGTATTTGAACGTGGTAGTGGCGAAACACTTGCTTGTGGCACGGGCGCTTGCGCAGCCGTAGTTGCGGGCATCCAATTAGGGCGATTACAATCACCAGTCAAAGTATCTGCCCGTGGTGGGGAGTTGCATATTGCTTGGCAAGGCGGGAACTCCCCCGTCATGATGACAGGTCCAGCTGTGGCTGTATTCACCGGCAACATCGAAATATAATCTAATAAAAACGCGCTCACCTACGATAACTACAAGCGATAATCACAAGGACGACCATGCAAGAAGATATTCAAAACACGATTTCAGCAGACGACGTAAAAAGTTATTTGCGCACATATAAAAACTTCTTTGAAGAGCATGCCAGCTTACTGACCGAAATCTTCTTACCTAGCCCGCATGGTAGTGGCGCTATTTCACTTGCAGAGCGCCAACAACTGGCACAGCGTGACAAAATTCGCGTGCAAGAAGTGATGTTGGCGCAATTGATTGAGTTTGGTGAGCAAAATGATGTTACTAGCCATAAAGTACATAGCTTCAGTGTTAAATTGCTTGAGAATAAAGACTTAAACAGGCTGCAACCGCTGATTGCTGAAAGTATGCAGCACGTGTTTGATGTCAAGGAATCTCAAGTGCGTATTTGGTTAAAACCTAATGATGAAGCACTGGCGCAAGAAACTGTTTTCGCACCAGTCAGTGATACTTTTAGCGATTGGGTAGTTGCACTTGAAGCCCCACATTGCGGCGCCAAACCAGAGTCAGCGGAAGGTTTACTTGGTGAGAACCTTCAATCTTTTGCATTTATTCCGCTCTACAAAGACGGCGATAAAAAACATGCATTTGGCGTACTCATTTTGGGTTCAGAAGACCAAAAACGCTTCAAAGCTGACATGGGCTTAATGTACCTAAAACGGATAGGCGACTTAGTCAGCGCCTCGTTCTCAGCCTACCTCTAAGGTAATGAGCCATTTAGACGACTATCTTCAGCACTTAACTTTCGAGCGAGGCCTAAGCGCGCTCACCCTAAAAAACTACGCCAGAGACATCCAATTACTGGAGTCTTTGGCTGACAATACCGCTTTAGATACAGTGACCAATACACAAATCAGACGCTATATCGCCACCTTGCATGGGCGCGGCCTGAGCGGAAAAACCATTGCACGTGCACTTTCTGCCTGGCGTGGCTTCTACAACTACCTCACTCATCATAAAGGTTATACGCAAAATCCTGTCATGGGGCTGCGTGCGCCGAAATCTGCCAAAACATTGCCACAAGCACTTTCTACCGATCAAGCAGTTAAGTTTGTCGACATTAAAGGTGACGGCCCACTTGAACGACGCGACCACGCCATTTTAGAGTTATTTTATTCATCAGGTTTACGTTTGGCTGAGCTGGTGAATTTAGATATCGGCATGCTGGATTTTTCTGAAGGCACGGTAACGGTTACAGGTAAAGGAAACAAAACCCGCATCGTACCTATGGGCAGCCATGCGGTGAGTGCGATCCAAACTTGGTTGCAAAGCCGCGCATTGATTAAAATTGCAGATATCAACCCCAATGCGCTGTTTGTCACACAGCAAGGTAAGCGCATTACACCAAGAGCGGTGCAATATCGCGTAAAAGAATGGTCAATCAAACAAGGCCTCAATATCAGCATGCATCCGCATTTGCTACGCCACAGCTTTGCAAGTCATGTGCTGCAATCTAGCCAAGATTTACGCGCTGTGCAAGAAATGTTAGGCCATGCGAATATCAGCACAACACAAATCTACACGCATCTTGATTTTCAACATTTAGCCTCCATATACGATTCAGCTCATCCAAGAGCGAAAAAGAAATCCTAACTTTGCATCATTATGTAAGGAGGATTTCTTATCCTCACCGAACAGAATTGACGAAGATTGAATTTACAGTACCGCACTTAAGAATACCTGACGCATTTATCTCGCAACGTTGCGAGATAAATATGGCAAAATGGTAATTCAAAAGATTTTATAATACAAAGGAGCCTTTCTCATGGAACATACTTTACCTGCACTACCATACGCAAAAACTGCCCTAGTACCGCACATTTCAGAAGAAACTTTAGAGTTTCATTACGGCAAACATCACCAAACTTACGTAACAAACTTGAACAACCTGATTAAAGGTACAGAATTCGAAAATGCAAGTTTAGAAGAAATCATTAAAAAATCTTCTGGCGGTGTTTACAACAACTCAGCACAAATTTGGAACCACACATTCTTTTGGAGCAGCATGAAGCCAAACGGCGGCGGCGCTCCTACAGGTGCTTTGGCTGATGCGATTAACGCAAAATGGGGTTCTTTTGATGATTTCAAAAAAGCATTCCAAGCTTCAGCTGTTGGTAACTTCGGTTCAGGTTGGACATGGCTTGTTAAAAAAGCAGACGGTTCAGTAGACATCGTCAATATGGGTGCAGCTGGCACACCACTCACAACTGGCGACAAAGCATTGTTGACTATTGACGTTTGGGAGCATGCTTATTACATCGACTATCGCAACGCTCGCGCTAAATTCGTTGAAGTGTTCTTAGCTTCATTAGCAAACTGGGATTTTGCAGCAGCTAACTTTGCTAGCTAAAATTAAGTAAGTATTTCTGCAGAATAAATACGTAACTTTTCGATCTTAATTCGCATTATGTAATAAAAAAGCCTTAGAATTTTTCTAAGGCTTTTTTATTATTACTTGATTATTGGGTGTCCAAACTTGACTCAAAGCGACAAAGTGCGATTTGTCAGGTTATATTATTTTCTGCGATTTATCCTTTGAGACGCCTTAGCAATTCTAGCCTTTCATTTTTTATTTTTATTTTTCTCGCCTAACATCTTGGTCTGATGGTATTGCGTGGATTTGAGCTGAGAACTCATCTTGGTAACCTTCATGAAGCGGGGGTCGTCTACAAGTATGTTTAGTTCTTTTCTATACTTCTCAGCGCCCTCTCTCGACCCTTGAGTTAGTTCATTACATATATAAATCATTAAATCCTCTGATCCTCCTTCGTAATCTTTAACAGGCATGGTCAATGCCTATCCCAATAAAGTTCTCAGCATCAGGAAATTTAAACTTCGCTCATCTACAATATCCATGCAACATTGCTGCCCTACGTTGCCTGTGCTCATCGTAAGTATACTTATCGAGCTTTGGATAAGTTAAGAAATCAGTGGTCGTACCCATTTCATCCATAACGACTTCTAGAGAGAGAGAGCTCATACCATATATAAATAACGTACTTGCTGTAATCAAGCAACACCAAGCACATTAATCTTGCTGAAAAGTGATGTGTTTATCTGAAAATACAATAACGTCCAACTTTAGGATTTATTCTAAAGTGTTTTTGAATTAGTGCTTTAGTCTCAGTTGTTTCAAATAGCCACTCTACTAAGTCTTAATACATCGTACTAACCCCCATTGAATTCTAAAAGTAATCGTTCCAATCAACTCTTCTAAAAAGTTAACCATGTTGTGAATCCAATCTGCTGTTGGTGAGCTAAGATAATTTCGTAGTAATTAACTAAAAAGCAAATGCTGTCAGCTTGGGGTCAGCTTTGCTCTATAAGATGTAATCAAGGGTGACAGATAAAAGCTTCAAACAAGTGTCAGCCAGTAATTCCTAATGCAGTCCCTATTTTTACTTTATTCTTTGGAGATTTAAATGAACAAATTTTTAGCAACATTATTGGCTGGCGCATTTGCATTAACATTAGGTGCATCAGCATTTGCCGCTGACGCAGCTAAACCAGCCGAAGCGGTAAAAGCGACTGCGAATAAAGCCGCTGAGCCAGTTAAAGTCGAAGCGGCAAAAGTAGCTGAACCAGCTAAAGCTGAAGCTACAGCAGTTAAGCCAACTGCTGATGCTAAAGCTGCACCTGCAAAAGCTGCGAAAAAACATCACTCTAAACATACTAAAAAAGCAGTTAAAACAGCAGCACCAACTGATGCCGCAGCCGCTTTAACTGGCAAATAAAATATAGAAGTCAGATTTAATTCCAGTTAAATTAAAGTGTGTGATGGGGGTAGAGAAATCTACCCTTTTTTTCAATTAGACTTCGTATGAGAATAATTTAGGACAAACAAAATGGATGCCGCGATTTGAGACCATTGGCAGATGCGGTCAATAATGGTGATTTATTTGCATTGAAACATGGTCTGGTTATAGCGGAGGCTCTGATTTGGACTATAAAGCAAAGTAGCATTTACTTTCTGCAGATACTAACGGTGAAACTCTCGGCATTGCTGTATTTAGATACGCTAGCACAAAGTCATTTTTGTTTTACCTGCACCTAGTGCTGGAAATAGCTATCCACCTGACATTTAAATTGAAGACGTTGTCATTTCCGCAAATTGCAGTCCTGTAGAAATCGGTCTTGTCTTGCGCTTAGCTTTAGTCGCTGTAATGGATAAATGAAACTTCGCCATCGCCTACATTTGCAAATAAAAAAAATTTACCGAATAGGTGCAGGCGGTCTAAGTGGTTCTGCTAGCCTCAGCAAAAACAACAGCTAAGATTTCAGCGTTGGTCGTTTATTCTTACTTTTTAGGTTAGGTCTTACTCCATAAAATTCTGAATGTATCAGCCGCCACTTAAGGACTGGAATATATAAATTGTTCCGTCATCGGGTGTACGATCAGAGAGTTTGATTTTATCAATCACTATGCTGTCATTAATGCTGATATTCACATGCCGACGTAACGCGCCGTGTTCATCTAGCACGTAATCGGTAAAGCCTGGGGCAATCTCGTTGATGGCGAGCAAAATTTCTGCGACTGAGCCGGCTGGCACGGTGATTACTCGATCTTTTAATTGTGGAAAGAACCGGTAAAGATGTTGTGTCATTTTTACGCTAGGCATGGCGTTCAGCCAAATCGTACTGAGTAAATCGGCGGAAAATTGTTACCTAGGCATTGCCATGTTTCACCACGGTCTTCTGATAGGTAAGCATTTCCACTCGTACTGCCAAAACATAAACAGTCACCCGACACATCAAACGCATGCCTTAAGACGATGTCATAGGCGTTTTCTTGGGGCAGGCCATCTCGAAAAGTTTGCCATGTTTGCCCGCCATCGGTCGTACGTGCGACAAACAAACCACCATCAATCGCCATGCGTTCTGCATCTGCACGCGCTGGTACTACCCATGCGGTGCGCCCGTCATTCGCATCCGCCGCAATTGGAAAACCAAAATTGACATCAAGATCTGTTCTGCTGACCTTTTTCCAATTCTTTGCGCCGTCATCACTGTAAAAAATACCGAAGTGGTTTTGCTGCCAGAGATGATCCGGCTGACTAGGGCAACTCGTCACAAAGTGCGGGTCGTGACACCACTCAGATTCTGGATTCGGCATGTAATCATTTAACATGCCATGGTTTCGGCTGTGCCAGTTTTTCCCACCATCGGTGGTCTCGATAACCCCTGCGGTTGAAACCGCAATGTGCATATGATTCGGATCGCGGGGATCAACAATGATGGAGTGAATGCCGGGTTCAAAAATGCCATAATCAATACTTGCAGGCGTGCCGTTCCAAAGGTTGACTGATGTCGCATCACCTGCAAACAAATCACCACCGCGGCTTTCATGGTTCCACAGCGGTCGGTTGAGTTCCCAGCTATCGCCGCCATCATCGCTCACAAATAATCCACCCGGGATAGTGCCTGCATACAGCCTGCTAGGCTGATCGGCATTTCCAAATGTAATATTCCAGATTTTGAACACGGTAGCATCGGCATATTCTGGATTGGCGGAGGGAGACTCTGGGTTGAAATCTGGCGTAGGCAGGTATTTGACGATATAGCGCGCCCCTTTGGGGTATTTGAGAGATGTAATGTCGTTCCAAGTTTTACCACCATCGCGAGAGCGAGACAACTTAGGTCCCCAATGCCCATGGTCTAGGGATGCCCACAAGGTACCGTCACGAGGATCACGTGCCACGTAGCACACCGGAACACCCGCATGCGCGATTGGGCGAGGCAGCCACTTAGCGTTTACACGATCGAATATGATGGTGCCCTTGCGAGTACCCAGTAATATCATATCAGACATAAATTACCTCCAAATACATTGTTAAATCATGTACTAACGGTGAAATATAGCACTATGTTAAAGCGCGCGCCACTAGTGAATATTTACCCAATACAGCAAGGCATTTCAACTGATGTATACCTAAGTATCCAGCCATGACTTTGGGACTGCTTCAATCAGGTAGTCCACAAAAGCTCTGACTTTCTTAGTGATAGCATGCTTATCTTGGAAGCAAGCATAAAATTCCAACGGCACACTATCAGACTGTATCGATTCAGGGTTGTGTGGGTTAGCTTGAAAGAGCGCAACCAGCCTACCTTTTTTGATCTCTTCATTTGCAATAAAAGCCGCTAGACGCGCAATTCCCGCTCCTGCAATGGCAAGGCTGCCGAGCGAATCAATATCGTTACAAATGATGGTTGGTTTTATTTCAGGCTCATATCGCAGACCGTCTCGAAGAAATCCCCAACTCAATATACGACCATCCACAGGCATGCGGAATACAAGACAATCATGTTCTAACAACTCAGCTGGTTCTTTTGGGAAACCTTTTCGTGCCAAATATGAAGGTGAGGCGCAGAAAAGAACAGGGACTGTGGCAATCTTTCTTGCAATCAGTCCGGGTTCTAGTTGTTGTTTAAATCGTATGCTCACGTCGATGTCTTCAGATATATGATCTGCATTACCATCAGTCAGAATCACTTCTACGGAAATATTTGGATATTTGAGAGTAAATGCTGGGATCAGCGGCATAAGAACGTGCCGACCAAATGCCACTGAACATCCAATCTTTATTCGTCCTTGAGGCTGCCCTTGGAACTCAGTTATTGCGTATTGGGCTTTGGCAAGGCCTTCAATAATGTTTCGGACTTCAGCGTAATACAACTCACCACTTTCTGTCATGGCAAGCTGCCTAGTGGTTCTGATTAATAATCGTGTTCCCAGCGACTTCTCTAAACGCTGAATGTTCTGGCTAGCAGCTGCAGGCGTGATACCTTGCAATCTTGCGCCTGCTGCAATGCTTCCGCCCTGTACGGCTTTTACAAAGCTTTCAATGCTTCTAAGTGTATCCATTTGCTATCGACCCAATATCTCATTCGATAGTTTATCTATAGAGTGATTCAAGAGTCAATCGTCTACTAAACTCTTTCGGATATGAATATAGTGACATCATCAATTTGGAGATCACTATGAACAAACTTAATAAAATACCCAAAAGATTTACGCCCTACGTCTTTGCGTTTTTCATGGCGGGGATTATGGCTTTTTTAATGTCTATGGTAATCGTAGCAGCCAGCAGCGGAGTTGAAGACGGATACCCATTACGCGTCATTCACTCATACGCACTCGCCATGCCTGTGGCATTTTTCTGTGTATTAATCGTTAGACCAGTTGTGGTGCATTTGGTCGCATTATTTGTACGGCCCAACTAATTTATAATCAGCGATGTTTCCTGATAGCAAATGGATTGCCCAAAGCTGGCTGGGCATCACACAGTTTCTAATAAAGCAGTACTGTATTTGCAGAATTATGATTTTAATGGCGAGGTAACTAAATCACCGATCAGTGATTAAACTTACTTGTATTAATGTCATCAACAAAATCCAAAGTTGCTGAGAGGATGCTGTTTGCCTAAAGCACTGCTTCGCAAGAATTTGCAAATTTAAATGGCTGACCATTTTTTTGCTAATTGCTGAGTTCTAAATTTATCTACAATAAAATCAACAAATACTCTAGTTTTAGCAGGCATGAGTTTTTTTGCCGAAAAATATAACGACATGACACCATGCTCTGTATACCAATCTGGAAGCACTCTCACTAATTTTCCACTTTCTAAGTGTTGAAGTGCATGTGGCATAGGCACATGTGCGATACCTAAGCTAGCCATTGCTGCATGACATAGTGCCTCTGGATCATTTAACGTAACTCGCGGTTGTAGTTCAATAGTGGCTTGATTACCAGCAACAGTTTTCAAATTCCAAGGTGTGATTTGATTGCTTGTTTGTGAGTATCTAACAAGTGCATCTAGCTTGTATAGCTCGGCAGGTGTTTGTGGCATAAATTTGCTTTTAAGATAAGCTGGCGATGCTACTAACACTAAATGTATTGGTGCTAGCTCCCGTACCACTACACCCGGAGCTAGCACTATGCCACCACCAATTGCCACATCAAAGCCTTCCCCTATCAAATCTACCTGACGGTTATCAAAACGCCAGTCTGGTTTGATTGCGGGGTAGAGCGTAAGAAACTCTCCTAGCAATGGCAGAATATGATCACGGCCAAAAGCCAGACCCAAAGCAACTTTCAGCGTGCCTGCAGGTTGTCCACCTTCACGACTTGCATTTGCTATAGCAGTCTGAATTGCGTCTAACCCACCAGTTACTTGTGCTAAAAAATGTTCGCCAGCTTCTGTCAGTTTCAGGCTGCGCGTACTACGATAAAACAAGCGTACACCTAAATCCGCCTCGAGTTTTGCAACATTTTTACTCACGCCACCAGGAGTCATACTTAATCGGCGGGCTGCTGCAGAAAAGCTGCCTAACTCAGCACTACGAACAAACGATTCGATACTACTTAACGTTTCCAAAGACTCTCTCCGCTTTATCTTGTACTAATAGTATAAAGTAATTGTAGTAATAACCATCTATTTTATGTGCAATCGTCAGCGCATACTCCTCACGTACTCAAGTCTATTATTAATTAAATTAGGAGATTTATCGTGACAAACGCATCTAGAAACATTAACCAAAATTTTCAACGCCTTGCTGGTAAAGTGGCAATCATTACGGGTGCAAGCTCAGGCATTGGTCGAGCGACTGCAAAGCTCTTTGCTAAAGAAGGGGCTAAGGTCGTTGTCGCTGCACGTCGAGAAGCTGAACTGACAAAGCTGGTTGCAGAAATTGTTGCCGATGGCGGGGAAGCGCTTGCGATTGCAGGCGATGTGCAATCAGAAACATTTTCTAAATCACTAGTCGCACTCACAATAAAAAGTTTTGGTCGCCTTGATATTGCATTTAACAATGCAGGTACTTTAGGTGAAATGGGGCCTACAACTGAAGTATCTGAAAAAGGATGGAGCGATACACTTGCAACAAATCTGACGAGCGCCTTCTTAGGGGCCAAATATCAAATTCCAGAAATGGTCAAACAAGGTGGCGGTTCAGTCATTTTCACTTCGACTTTTGTCGGTTATAGCGCAGCCTTTCCAGGGGTGGCAGCTTATGCTGCTAGCAAATCAGGTTTAATTGGTTTAACACAAGCCCTTGCGAGTGAATATGGACCTGCTGGGGTGCGAGTAAATGCTGTGTTGCCTGGCGCAATAGATACGGATATGTACCGAGAAATGAATAACACAGCGGAATCACAAGAATTTATCAGCAATCTACACGCACTAAAGCGTGTAGGTAAGCCAGATGAAATTGCAAAAGCGGTAGTTTATTTAGCATCTGATGATGCCTCATTCGTGACAGGTACGGCTTCCTTAGTGGATGGTGGGGTATCTATTACGAGAGCCTAAAAAAATAGTTTCTTTCTTTAAAAATACTCAGATAATTATGTTAATAAATCACAAATAATTATCTGAGTTCAGCCTCACAAAATAAGTGTTAATTGACTAGTCTGCAACAGGGCTTTTGTATCTAGATAACCAATGAGCATAGGGCGGTGGTAGTACCCAGGCTGGATCCTTTTTACCTAAGACCTTTGCGGCATGATATGGCCAATTTGGATTCTCTAGGTGAGCCCGTCCTATCATCGCTAAATCTAACTGTTCATTGCGTATGGCTTGATCGGCAAGTTTTGGTGTACCAAATCCCCAAGCAGACGAAACGGGTATCTGAGCCTCATTACGAACTCTCTGAGCGATAGGCGCCATAAATGCAGGACCCCATGGAATATTCGTATCTGGGATAGTGAATCCCACGCTGACACTTAGCATGTCCAGCCCAAGTTGGCGCCATTCTTTAACCAGTTGAATGGATTCGCTCATGGTTTCTTCATCTTTACCATCGAATTCCAGCACGCCGAACCTAGCTGTGAGTGGCAGGTTATCTGGCCAGACATTCCTGACTGCCGCAAGCGTCTCACGTGTGAATCGGGTTCTATTCTGAAAGCTACCACCAAACTCATCCGTGCGATGATTGGAGTGAGTCGAAGTAAAGCTCTGAGCCAAATAGCCATGAGCAAAGTGCATCTCTAACCATTCAAATCCAGCCTCTTTGGCACGAAGTGCAGCGGCAACAAAATCACCTTGCACTCTTTTGATATCATCAACAGTCATTTCACTCGGCACACGAGGGAGGTCACCACCAAATGCGATGGCTGATGGCGCTATAGGCTGCCATGCACGAGAGTCGCCAGCGGCAATATGGTCATCGCCTTCCCACGGCACATTAGCACTTGCCTTACGACCAGCATGCGCAATTTGGATGCCAGGTATAGCACCAGCAGCTTTTATTGCCGCTGCAATTTCACGCAGTTGTTCTGTTTGAGCATCGTTCCATATTCCCAAGCAATTAGGGGTGATGCGCCCCTCTGGTGATACAGCTGTTGCCTCCACGATGACTAGGCCGCTTCCACCACGGGCTAGACTTGCATAGTGCACTTTGTGCCAATCATTCACTAGGCCATCTTCAGCCATGTATTGACACATAGGAGGAATAGCAATTCGATTTTTTAACGTAACATCTTTTAATTGAAAGGAAGAAAATAAATCTGCCATAGTGATCCTTTGATTGTTATTCAGGTAATGGCTAGTAAATTAAGCCAACTTTATTATTCCAATGTTCCAATATAATCGAACATTGGAATAATATCAAGGGATGTGGTAAATTTTGTCTATGAGACAGATTAAACACCCCGCCATGGAGCAAGTAGAGTTGATTGAAATTCTCTATGCACTAGCAGACCCTACACGCATGGAAATTGTTGTTCGCCTCGCCAAGGCAGGCAGAAAGTTAACATGCGGGGAACTTGACCTGAATCGACCAAAATCAAGCATGTCGCATCACTTCAAAATATTACGTAGCGCGGGTCTTGTTGAAACGGTCGTTGATGGCACTGAACACATGAACTCTTTAAGGCTAGCAGAGATCGAGCAGAAATATCCAGGTGTTCTTGAGTCTGTACTCAAAGCCACACAAGATTCTGCTGCCCCTGATTCCCTTTGAAAAATACTGCCTAGACTTACAATGTGTTAGCTAGCTTTCGGTGACTCTATTGGGTCGTCTATCGGCAGAAGCAATCTGAAGCGTGGTCATTTACAATGCCAACGGCCTGCATCCAAGCATAAACAATAGTTGGACCGACGAATTTAAATCCGCGACGTTTCAGCTCTTTCGATATTTCCTCTGAAAGAGGCGTCATGACAGGAACACTTGATCCGTTGCCATTAAGCACTTTTCTTTCAGTGAAAGACCAACAAAAGTCACTAAAACTTTCGCCACGCGCCTTCATTTCACAATAAATTTTTGCACCTGCAATAGTTGCTTGAATCTTGGCGCGTGCGCGAATGATTCCTTCATTATTCATGAGTCGATTGATGTCATCTTCATTGAAATTTGCAACTTTCACGGGGTCAAAGTCTGCAAAGGCTTGACGGAATGCCTCACGTTTACGCAGCACCGTAATCCAAGATAGTCCGGCCTGAAAACCTTCCAGCATCAGCATTTCCCACAGCATGCGAGAGTCTCTTTGCGGGACCCCCCATTCAGTATCATGATACGCTTGCATAAGCGCATTACTTTCAGCCCACGTACAACGTTTTTGGTGCTTAATTTCAGCTGGATTTAAGTGATGACTCATTTTTTAACCTGAAGCTTTAGAATATATATTAATTGTAATAGAACCAGTGAATTTAGAGGCGAATAGATGCCGATTTGTAGCACTTGCTTTGGGGCGGTTTTAAAGATTTTTAAAACCCTAAAACCAATACAATTTATATGTGTTCTTCAGACATTCTTAATTTAGTTATAAATCATGGAATTGGCCGCTAAAACTATTACTGATGTCGCTATGGAATTGATATAAGATTAAAGTAAACTTAATTGACGCAGGCAAAAAAGTTGTTTGGCAGTGACCACGGGCTTTATTGATGAATCTACAAATAAAAGATGACACGAACATTGCCTTGGGCCTGACCTGGCGTTATGTCTTTGCTCTGACTCTGATAGCTGCTTTATCAACATCTGCATGGTTTAGCCTTGAACTGATCATCTCTAGACAAAAAAGCACCGCCGCAATAGTCAATATAAGCGGACGGCAGCGCATGTTAAGCCAGCGTACGGCTCTGCTCTCAAATTTATTAGTCCACGCACAAGCAGATCAACGTCCAAAAATTCACCGTAAGTTAAGGGAGAGCATTGAGCTGATGTCTCAATCTCACTTTGCGCTGATACATGGTGACAAGCTGTTGGGCCTGCCCTCTACTATGTCTGAAACAGTCAATGCCATGTACTTCAAAGGCGAAAATCCACTGAATACTCAAGTTGACGAGTATGTAAAAAGTGTTGATGAGTTGCTTGCAGCTGACGATAAGAATTTGACAACTGATAATGCTACTTTACTCCTCATCACGAATACGGCATTGACTAGACTAAGTTCATCTCTAGACAAAATGGTGCATCAGTATCAACTCGAAGGGGAAGCATCCATAGTCAGGTTGGAAAAAATAGAAACGCTGTTATGGACATTGACTTTATTATTACTAGCGTTTGAAGCGGCGCTGATTTTTTATCCATTTACAAAATTTACAAAACTGGCAATTGAAAAGTTACATCAAATCACGCGTGAATTAAAGTTTCATGAAGAGTATCTTGAAACTATTATTGAGCAGCGAACAGTGGAGCTTAGCATTGCTGCTACTGCATTCGAGTCTCATGAAGGCATATTAGTGACAGATGCCAATAATGTCATTCTTCGTGCAAACCAAGCATTCCTAAAAATCTCTGGCTATAGCGAAGAAGAAGTCATCGGGCAGTCACCAAGATTATTTCGTTCTGGAAAACATGAAGTTAATTTCTTCGATGCTTTGTGGAATAGTATAAATAATACAGGTATGTGGGAAGGCGAAATATGGAATAAGCGCAAGAATGGTGAAGTGTATCCAGTGCATTTAACCATTACGGCAGTTAAAGCTAACAATGGCAAAGTGACTAACTACGTATCGACACTGACTGATATCACCGTGAGTAAAGCAGCCAGTGATGAAATTCAGCGGCTTGCATTTTATGACCCACTTACTCAGCTACCTAACCGCCGGTTATTAGTTGATCGGCTTAATCAGGCGCTGGCTAACAGTGCACGTAGTGGTCAGAGAGGCGCCTTACTATTTCTTGATCTTGATCATTTCAAAACGTTGAATGACACGCTGGGTCATGACATAGGTGATTTACTGTTAGAACAAACTGCTACGAGGCTGTTGGCTTGCGTACGAGAAGGAGACACGGTTGCTCGCATAGGTGGTGATGAATTTGTAGTGTTTATAGAGAATTTAAGTGATCAGCCATTTGATGCTGCTGCTCAGGCTGAGATAGTAGGAGAAAAAATATTGAATGAGTTGAATTTACCCTATCTGCTTTCTTCACACAGATATTTCAATGCCTCAAGCATCGGAATCACTTTATTTAATGGGAGTGAATTAGAGTTAGAAGAGCTACTCAAGCAGGCCGACATTGCGATGTACCAAGCTAAAAAAGCTGGCAGAAACACATTGCGTTTCTTCGATCCCAATATGCAAGAGGTAATCAATGCGCGTGTCGAGCTAGAGCGAGATCTACGCCAAGCCATTGAGAATAAAGAATTTCAACTCTATTATCAATTACAGGTTGATGGAGATGGACGCTCATTGGGAGCAGAAGCATTGATTCGTTGGAATCAACCTAAACGAGGTTTGGTGTCGCCATTTAACTTCATACCATTAGCAGAGGAAACGGGATTGATTTTACCTATTGGACAATGGGTATTAGATGCTGCCTGTTCTCAGCTCAAAGCTTGGGAGCAGAATCCACTTACAAATCATCTTTCTTTATCAATTAATGTTAGTGCTCAGCAGTTCAAACAGGCAGATTTTGTGTCGCAGGTGCAAACCTCTGTTCAACATCATGCAATCAATCCAAACCTGTTGAAAATTGAACTGACTGAAAGCATGTTGTTAGATAATGTTGAACACATCATTATCACAATGGTCGCATTGCAGGCTATTGGAATACGCTTTGAGTTGGATGATTTTGGAACTGGTTATTCATCGCTTCAATACTTAAAGAAATTGCCATTGCAACAGTTAAAGATTGATCAATCATTCATACAAGACATTACTGAGGATAGTAGCGACCAAGCGATTGTTAGAACCATTATCGCGATGGCACGCGGATTAAACATAGATGTCATTGCGGAAGGCGTAGAAACAGATAATCAATTAGCTTACCTAAGAAATTATGGATGTAACCATTTCCAAGGCTATCTATTTGGCAGACCCGCGCCAATCAATGAATTTGAGACTTTACTCGAGAGTAGCCGACGTTATCCAAGGGATGTCCTCTTAAGAGGTTTAGCCGGCACTAAGTGAAGTTGAGTAATCAAAAAAGGCCGCAATTGCGGCCTTTTGTATTTTCATTCTCTAAACCAAACTAACTCAATAGCACTAAGCCCCACACCACCAACACTATCGTCAGCGCAAAAAACACAGCGGCACTACCAATATCCTTAGCGCGCTTTGCTAGCGTATGGTGCTCAGTCGAAGTATGATCTACCGCTGCCTCAACTGCAGAATTCAACAGCTCAACTATCATCACCAATAATACACTGGCAATCATCAGGGCCTTCTCAATTGAGGTTTTACCCAAATAAAATGCCAATGGAATTAACACTATGGCTAAAAATACCTCTTGCCGAAATGCATCTTCATGCTTAAACGCCGCTTTAAAGCCTTCTACTGAATAACCAAATGCGTTAATCAAGCGACGTAAACCAGTTTTGCCTTTAAATGGACTTTCCATACTAGATTTCATGTTTTTCTAGACTTTCTTCATTAAATAATCGCGCAATATTAGCATGCTTACTCGCAGCACTTAAAGCCTTGCGTTATCATAGTGCTTTTATTCAGTACATAAGGCATTAAAAATGGCACGCACAGTCAATTGTATTAAATTAGGCAAAGAAGCAGACGGCATGGACTTTCCTCCATACCCGGGCGAGCTTGGCAAACGCATTTATTTAAACGTAAGCAAAGAAGCATGGGCAGCATGGCTAAAACAACAAACCATGTTAGTGAATGAAAATCGCCTAAGCTTGGCAGACCCTTCTGCACGTAAGTATTTGACCGAGCAAACTGAAAAGTACTTCTTTGGTGATGGCGCGGATACAGCTAGTGGCTATGTGCCCGAAAAGCACTAAACTTACACTTCATTTGTAAACAATATTGATTGTTAATAGCTTTTACTGAGTCATTGAGTTAAATTCTTAGATTGAAACTATTTCAAGTTTCTATTCAAAAATTTTAACGACAATTTATCGAAAGATATGAAATGACTATAACAAAAAAATACATGAACTCTTTACTTGCGGTTTTTATACTTGCTTTATCAGGCTGCTCAACAATGCAAGATGTTGTGAAAGCAAAAGAAAGTGGCTCAGAAGGCACAACACAATCTTATCAAGTAACTGAAAATCAAGCCTGGGACATTGCTAAAACAGTATTTAGATGGGAAGGTTCTGATGCAATTGAGGAGCATAAAGATCAACACTATATGCTCACCAGCAGTGGCATGAACATGGTTTCATACGGAGCAGTAATGGGAGCATGGATCACACCGATTAATGATTTAGATACAAAAGTTACAGTTGTTACGAAGCGTAGGTTAACTTTAAATGTAGCGACAACTCTAACAGAAAGTACTTTTCACAGAAGATTTGCTCAAGCAGTTGAAATAGTAAAAAAAGGTAAACCTTTACCTGCGTCAGCACCATAAAATTTACTGAAACAGCTGGCGTAGGGTGGGCTCTTGCACCCACGCGTACTTACTTAGTTAATCTGCAGCGCGTGGGGTTAAACCCCCCACCCTAAAAATACAACTGATCCAAACCACATAAAGATGCCTCTGAAAGCCGCATGAATATTGGCTTGCAGAGGCATTATTTTTAATGCAAAAACTTATCTTTTGCTAGCTTACTTTTTATAAGTTTTTACACCATCCGCAGTTGCTAACAACAACACATTCGCTGGGCGCGCTGCAAACAAGCCGTTTGTGACTACACCAACGATTTGGTTGATTTTTGCTTCCATCGCAACTGGGTCTGTAATATTCAAACCATGCACGTCGATAATCACATTGCCGTTATCAGTTGTGAAGTTACGTAATGCTGGTTGACCACCCAATTTAACCAATTCACGTGCAACGTAGCTGCGTGCCATTGGCAATACTTCTACTGGTAGAGGAAATTTGCCTAATGTTGGCACGTATTTAGTTTCATCGCAGATACAAATGAATTGTCTAGCTACCGCTGCTACGATTTTTTCACGTGTTAACGCACCGCCGCCGCCTTTAAGCATGTGTAGATGCTCGGTAATTTCATCGGCGCCATCTACGTAAATATCCATGCCATCGATATTATTCAAATCAAATACTTCAATGCCGTGAGCACGTAAGCGTTGCGCAGTGGCCTCGCTACTTGCTACTGCGCCTTCAATTTTGTGTTTTACTTTTGCTAATTCTTCAATAAAGAAGTTTGCAGTTGAGCCTGTGCCCACGCCGATGATGCCTTCTTTTACATATTCAACCGCTGCTTTTGCGACTTGTTGTTTTAATTCGTCTTGTGTGTATGCCATTTTGCCTAAATCCTCTACAAATTCTTTATAATGTAACCAACTCAACATAATACACTGCGCCAGTAAATTTAAAAAATATTGGGCACTTTTAAGATTCCTAATTAAGAATATTGCATGACAAAAACAACCATCAATTACCGCGAAAAAATAGAACACTCACACGTTTACGATGTGGCTAAAAAAACACCTTTAGAATTTCAAGCGAGCTTATCGGCGCGTATTGATAACCGAGTGCTGCTCAAACGCGAAGATATGCAGCCGGTATTTTCATTCAAAATTCGTGGCGCTTACAACAAAATGGCAAGCTTGCCTGCCGATGTACTCAAACGTGGTGTGATTGCGGCCAGTGCGGGTAACCATGCGCAAGGCGTGGCGATGAGCGCGAAAAAGCTAGGTTGCCGTGCGGTCATAGTCATGCCCACCACCACACCTGCGATTAAGATTAATGCGGTGCGTAGCTACGGTGCTGAGATTGTGTTGTTTGGCGACAGCTATTCAGATTCATACGTAAAAGCGCTTGAGCTAGAAAAAACTGAACACCTTACCTTTGTACACCCTTACGACGACCCAGATGTCATCGCAGGACAAGGTACGATTGCGCTAGAAATTTTAGAGAAAAATCCTCAACCAATAGAGGCCATATTCTGCTGCGTGGGCGGCGGTGGCTTGCTGGCAGGTGTTGCAGCTTATGTGAAAGCATTGCGCCCAGAAATCAAAGTGATAGGCGTAGAGGCAAAGGATGCTGAAGCCATGACCGAATCACTTAAAAAAGGTGAGCGCGTCATGCTAGACCAAGTTGGCTTATTTGCCGATGGCGCAGCGGTTAAACAGGTTGGAGAGCATACATTTGCACTCGCGCAACAATATGTAGACGAAATGATAGTGGTCGACAACGACGCGATTTGCGCTGCGATTAAAGACGTATTTGAAGACACACGCAGCATTCTGGAGCCTGCTGGCGCGTTAGCTGTGGCTGGGTTAAAAGCTTATGCAAAACGCGAGAACTTGCACGGCAAAACTCTAATTGGCATTGCATCCGGCGCCAATATGAATTTTGACAGGCTACGTTTTGTCGCTGAACGTGCTGAAATCGGTGAAAAGCGCGAAGCCGTGTTAGCTGTAACGATTCCAGAAAAACCAGGCGCGTTTAAGGCGTTCTGTAACTTGCTGGGTAATCGCAATATCACCGAGTTTAATTACCGTTATGCCGATGCTAAAGTCGCGCATATTTTTGTAGGCGTGGCGATTGCCGACCCTGCGGAATCAGCAAAACTTGTAGCAGATTTGCAAGCGCAAGGCTTACCTGCACTAGATCTAACGGATAATGAAGTCGCTAAACTGCACTTGCGCCACTTGGTTGGCGGGCATGCACCGCAAGCTGAGCATGAAGTGGTATTTAGATTCGAGTTTCCTGAAAAACCAGGCGCGCTCATGAAGTTTCTAGAAACTATGGGACACGATTGGAATATCAGCCTATTTCACTACCGCAACCACGGCGCTGACTTTGGTCGCGTACTAGTCGGTATGCAAGTGCCGCCTTCTGATAGCGCTGAGTTCAATACATTTTTAGATAATTTAGGCTATCCGCACTGGGACGAAACACAAAACCCAGCGTACAAACTATTCTTGGGCTAAATAATTTTAATCAAATATTTAAACAAATTGGTTGTATATAGCCACATTGGTGGCTATATACAACCAGATTAAAATTTATGCAAAACTTAAGCCATTGTTTTTAAAAATTTAAATTTCTAGCGTGCTTCTTGCTTGATATTCGCAGCCTGACTTCTCAAATCCGGTAGCAAGCATAGTAAATTGAACCTAAGTTCATTTAGCCTGCCCAAATGACAGCATTAATAAAGCAGCATCAAATAGTTTTCTAAGGAGAAATAAAGAATGAAATTAACGCATGTAGTAATTGCGGCAGCAGTCAGTATGAGTATTGGAATGAACGCCAACGCTGCGGATCGCGGCAAAGCCTATGTTTCGAACCAAGATGGCGGCGTTTCGGTGATTGATTTGAACACACTGACCTCAACCACAACCATTGACGTAAAAGGTGAAGGTCCACGAGGTTTAGCCGTGAGTGATGACGGTAAACTGTTGGTGGTTGCTACACGCGAGAATGGCAGTGTTTCGGTGATTGATACCGCAACAAACGAAGTGTTAAGCCAAATCAAAGTTGGCCAAAATCCAGAGTTTGTTCGCATTAAAGGCAACTTTGCATTCGTATCATACGAGCCAAGCGCTAAAGGTGGCCCTCCTCCTGCACCGGGCTCTGCTGAAGCAGCGGCGGCTGCAAAAGAAGACAATGATGATGACAAAGAACCTGCACGTATCGGCATTATTGATTTGAAACTAGGCAAAAAAATCCGTGAAATTACAGGCGGCCCTGAAACCGAAGGTGTTGAATTTAGTAAAGATGGTAAACAACTAGTGATTACCAACGAAGCTGACAATACAGTGACGGTGCACAGCATGAAAAGTGGCAAGCTGCTTAAAACCATTAAAACACATGAATATGGAGATAGACCACGTGGCGTTAAAGTATCACCTGACGGTAAAACCTATTTAGTGACACTTGAGTATGGTAATAAATTTATGGTGATGGACAAAAACTTTAAAGTACTTCGCACTGTTGATACAGGCGCGACACCTTATGGCATCTCATATGATCGCAAAGGAGAGCGCATTTTTGTGGCGGCAAACAAAGCCAAAACATTAGAAGTTTATGATGCTAAAACTTATGCAAAAATTAAAGACATTCCTACCGGCAACCGTTGCTGGCATTTCACATTCACCCCTGATGACAAAGAAGTTTTGTTAGCTTGTGGTAAATCAGATGCAGTGTTTGTGATTGATGCTGAAAAACTAGAAGTGAAACAACAAATTGAAGATAAGAAAATGCCTTGGGGCGTAGTGACTTACCCTAAAAGCATGGGTAGTTTAGATACTGCTATTAAATAACTTTATAGTTGTTATTAGCTTAAAAGCCCCGAAGTTCGGGGCTTTTTTTATTTGAGCACACTATTGATGAAGTCCCACTCTTTAGGATCAACCGGCGTAATCGAAAGGCGATTGCCCCGCTGTAAAATCCGCATATTGATCAACTCTGGATATTCGCGTAATTCTTTTAAGCTGAGTAAGCGCGTTTTACGCACAAGTTTCACATCTACATTAAGCCAGCGTGGATTTTCAGGTGTCGCTTTCTCATCGTAATATTTATGGCCTTTAATAAACTGTAAACGGTCTGGATATGCCAACTTGCTTACCTCGGCAATGCCAGCAATGCCTGGCACATCGCAATTTGAGTGATAGAAAAACACACCATCACCCACCTTCATTTGATCTCGCATGAAATTACGTGCTTGATAGTTACGAATACCGTACCAATCTACAGATTGATTTGGAAAACCTGCCAAATCATCAATTGAAACATCAGAAGGCTCAGATTTCATCAGCCAATAACGCATATTTTTTACCTTAATTAAATTCTAAATTTAGCGATATGATAATCTATAACTAAATTCAATTATCAATTTTAACTAGCGTCTTAAACACAGAGGCCTAAATAGAGATCAACGATGGCAAAACCACAAGATAAAAACGTACTTGGCACCGCACTTCAAGTGTGTAGCTTAGACCCATTAACAGGCTTTACCAGAACAGGTTGTTGTGAGACTGGTATAGATGATAGCGGTAGCCATACGGTATGCGCACAAATGACCGATGAGTTTTTAGCGTATTCAATCTCTCAAGGCAATGATTTAAGCACACCCCGCCCTGAATATGGCTTTGAAGGATTAAAAGCAGGTGACCGTTGGTGCGTATGTGCCGCACGCTGGCTAGAAGCCTCAGAGGCTGGTTTTGCGCCGCCAGTCATATTAGAGGCATGCCATGCTAGGTGTTTAGAAATTGTTAGCTTGGCAGATTTGAAATATCACGAATTGAGATAGACATACAAAATCTACTGACGACAAATCGAAGTCGAGAAAGCATAGATTTAGTACGCAGTGGAATTAGGGGGAGTTCTCCACGGATTAGCCTAAGCCAGCATCCTGAACCAAAAAGGCTCAAGTGGTAACGGCCTAGAGCGCATTAGGTACACCCACCAAGAGGCTCTTAAAAGAACACTCAACTTAAGGCGCGCACACAACAACTCGAATGACCAAAACCGATGCTATAAACTAGTTCAAGGAATTATTAGCTTAAACCGCACCGCAGAGAACAAACTTTAAAACTGGGATTTTATTTTTGTTTCAGTTAAATAATCTACTGATTAAATACTAAAACGACTGAGGTAATTTTACTATTGTTAAGTAGTAATTTTATGACAATTGGAATATTTATTTTGCAGCGCAGACTTTATCAATTTGATCTTGCATATTCGTGATTCTGCGTTTGAAATCGCCCACATCCACAGTACCACTTTTACTATTTAACAGCTCATGCGCCAAATTGAGCGCTGCCATCATCGCAATACGCTCTACACCGATAATTTTACCGCTGTCGCGAATATCACGCATTTTTTTATCTAAAAAATTAACCGCGTTAATCAAACCTGGGCGTTCTTCATCGGTACACGATATCGTGAAATCGCGCCCCATAATATTGACATCTACGCCTTTTATATCGCTCATTATAATTACTCAAGCCCGCCTTAAGGCAGCCGCTCCATCAAAGCTTCGATGCGTTCACTAGCTTGCGCCATGTTTGCTTTCAATAATGCAGCATCATTTTGTGTTGAATTTAAATCAAGGCGCAACTGTGCGTTTTCACTGCGTAAATCACTACACAATGAAATTAAGCCTGATAATTTTTCTTCTAACGCTTTTAAGTCCGCATCCATACGACCACTATAATTGAAAAAATTGATTATAGTCAATAGTTAACGAGTAATTTTCAAAGTATTACAGTATGTGTAAATAATTGTTAATGATTTTTTTCATGCGAGCGAAGAAATTAGCGATATAATTCGCACTTGTTGTTAGGTGCCAAGTTTGTTTTCTACAAACAAGGTGAAACTGGGAAATAGGTGCATTATCGCTTAAGGCGTTAATAATTCCTTCGCTGCCCCCGCAACGGTAAGTAAGTTTTTGATTTATTCAAATGATTCTGCAATATGCCACTGAGTTAACCCTTAGAAAAAGGTCAGACTTGGGAAGGCGCAAATCAGTTGGTTAAAAGAACTAAATATTAGTTTTCAATACCAGCGCTTATAAGCCCGGAGACCGGCCTAAAAACTACGCCTTATGTTAAGGCACGCTAGGCAATACCGCGGGGTGACGGTAAACAAAGGCTGCGCTATTTGTGTCGTTATTTCGTCCGCGCTCTCTTTTTTATAACCCTCTTCCGTATTCCCTAGTTTTACAGAATCTACATGCGGGGCCGCATGTAATTTAGGGAAAAATAATGAAAAAATCTACCATTGCCAGCCTTGTTGCGCTTGCATTCTCACCTTCTGTTTTTGCAACAGAAACTGCTATTCAAACTGATGATGTGGTGGTGACTGCCAGTCGCGTTGCTCAAGCACGAGAAAGTGTAATTGCAGATGTAACTGTCATTACTCGCGAAGAAATTGAACGCGCAGGGCAATCAACCTTTATCGAGTTATTGCAAACGCAACCTGGGGTCGAGATTGCGTCAACTGGTGGGGCAGGAAAAACCTCTAGCGTATTTTTACGTGGTACAAATCCAGGCCAAGTAGTTGTATTAATCGATGGCCTACGTGTTAGTTCAGCTACATCTGGCACTACAACATTTGAAAATATTCCTCTTGCTCAAATTGAAAAAATAGAAATTCTTCGTGGGCCTGCAACTAGTCTTTATGGCCAAGATGCGATTGGTGGCGTTATCCAAATTTTCACTAAAAAAGGTGAAGGTAAGCCACAGTTTTATGCGGGTATAGGCTATGGTAGCTACAATACGAGAACTGCTGATGCGGGCATTAATGGTGCGATAAATGATACTAAATTTGCACTATCTGTTTCAAGCTCTAATACTGACGGCTTTTCTGCGCTTCGTACTAGTTTCAATATAGATAAAGATAGAGATGACTATCGCAACTTGGCGGTTACTGGGTCAGTCTCTCACCAAATAGCCGAAGGTCATGAAATTGGTATTCAATTATTCAATAGCGAAGGCCATAGTAACTACGATGGCGGTGTAAATACTTTTAGAAACTATGTTGATTTATCGCAATTAAGCTTCGGTTTGTTTAGTAAGAACCAATTAACATCTAATTGGAAATCAACTGTGCGCATAGGCGAAGGTGTTGATGACCAGTTTAATCAATATGATGCTGGTTTTAGCGGTAAATTTAAAACTAAACAAAAACAATTTTCTTGGCAGAATGATATTGCTTTGCCTATTGGCACATTGACATTGCTTTATGATAGGCTTGAGCAAAAAGTGGTTTCAGATACACCATACGAAAAGACCAAGCGCAATACCGATGGCTTTTTAGTGGGATATTTAGCTGACATTGGTGATCACAGCATTCAGACAACATTAAGAACAGACCATAGTGCACAATTTGGTACTAACACAACTGGTGGTATCGGTTATGGCTATAAAATAAATCCTAATTGGCGCATTACAGGTAGCTATGGTAAAGCGTTTAGAGCACCCACTTTTAACGATTTATATTATGCATATACGTATAGTGGCGTAATTTACCCTTCAAATAACCCAAATTTGAAAGCTGAAAAATCAGAAAATTTTGAAGGTAGCTTACGCTATCAAGACGAGCAGAAAGACGCGTCTGTGACGATTTATCAGAATAAAATTAATGATTTTATTACGCTAAATCAATCTTATATACCAACTAATGTAAATGCCAAGATTGAGGGAGTTACTTTTGCTGCTAGCCAGCGCTGGGATAATTTACAGTTAAAAGGTAGTATTGATGTGCAATCTCCCAGAAACCAGGAGGATCACAATTTATTAGTACGTCGTGCAAATCAGCATGCTAGCCTAAATCTAAGCAAGTCTTGGAGTAGCTGGCGTTTTTCTACAGAGATTATCGCCTCCTCTGAGCGCTATAATGATGCAAACAACCAAACACGCTTAGCTGGTTACAGCTTAGTCAATCTAATCGCAGACTATAAAATCAATAGTGATTTGAGCATTCAAGGACGAGTTAATAACTTATTTGATAAAGACTATGCACTAGCTTATGGCTCTACTGCTGTTGATGGTAACTTTGGCACACCCAGCTTTAGTGTGCCTTACAACACACCTGCTAGCAATTTATTTGTCAGCGTCCGCTACTCACCGAGTAAATAACGAGTAACCCTTATCAGGAATTTTTTGCTGATAAGGGTTACAATATAGGCAAGTTTAAATTGGAGTTATTTATGTCTACGTTCAACAATAAAAGTTTTTGGCAAGGCGCTGTTTTGATTGGCCTAATCTTGCTTACCCGTATGAATCACTTTGGTGACAATGTGTACTTGCCTGATGCAACCTTAGCAGCCTTATTTTTAGGCGGCTTGCTGATTACTCGTACTAGCTGGTTGGCACTTGCAATCGTTGTGGCTTTTGGTATGGATTTTTATGCCATGGGCTGGAAAGGTGTTTCAGATTACTGCATGTCACTCGGCTACTGGGGTTTGATTCCTACTTATGCCGCTGTTTGGGGCGCGGGTCGCTGGTTAGCTAAGCGTGAACAACCATTTGCCGCGTTACCTTATGCTACGGTCGGTTGGGCTGCTGCAAGCGTGGCTTTTGTGCTGTCTAACGCATTTTGGTATAGCTTTTCAGACAAAGTAGATACGTTAACTGTGGTTGAATTTACACAACGCATAGCAAAATACTACACACCTTATGTAGGTTTTGCTTTGATGTATTTAGCTGCAGCTTGGCTAGTAGTGAAAGCCTTACCTAAACTGAATTTAGGTACAAACGCAACTTCTGCATAAAATATTGTGATACCAATCAAACCGCGTTAGAACCTAATTCTAGCGCGGTTTTTTTATGAAAATTAGTCATGAACACACCTGAAAATAAGCTTAATTTAGCAAACGAACGACATTTAGCGCGCATGCAGCTTAAAAAAGCCGTGGTGGATGCCAGCATTAACGCGGCACAAACTACTCGCGGCTTGCTATTGATTAATACGGGTAATGGCAAAGGTAAGTCTACCGCTGCTTTTGGTTTGCTAGCACGCTCACTGGGGCACGGTATGAAGGCTGTCGTGGTTCAATTTATTAAAGGCCGATCTGACACAGGCGAAGAGGCTTTTTTCCGCAATGCTGAAAATTTGACTTGGCACGTAATGGGCGATGGCTTTACTTGGGAAACGCAAGATGCAGAGCGTGATAAACAGTCAGCACGCGCAGCTTGGCTGTTGGTGTGTGATTATTTGCAAGATGAAACAATAGATTTAATTATTTTAGATGAATTTACATACGCACTTAAATACCAATGGTTAACGATTGAAGAAGTGACAACCGCTTTAGAGTCGCGTCCTATCATGCAACATGTGGTAGTCACGGGTCGTGCTGCACCTGATGCACTTATTGCCATTGCAGATACCGTAAGTGAAATCAATTTAGTAAAACATGCGTTTAAAGATGGCGTGCAAGCCATGCCTGGCATTGAGTGGTAATAGCATGAATCAAATAAGTTGCCCTGCCATATTAGTTTCCGCACCCGCTTCTGGGCAAGGAAAAACCTTATCTACTGCCGCCTTAGCGCGTGCTTGGAAGAATCGCGGTCTGAATGTGCACGCCTTCAAATGCGGGCCTGACTTTCTTGACCCTATGGTATTAGAAACTGCGACGGGTCAACCCGTTTATAATTTAGATCTTGGTATGTGTGGTGAGCAAGATGGCTTGGTACGCTTATATCAAGCGGCGCAAACAGCCGATGTCATTATTGTTGAAGGCGTGATGGGGTTGTACGATGGCACGCCATCATCCGCGGATATTGCAATGCGCTACAGCCTGCCAGTGATGCTCACCATCGATGCTAGCGGCATGGCGCAAACCTTTGGCGCTTTAGCTTCTGGTTTGCTGGGCTACCAACCAGCATTAATTCCAGCTGGCGTACTTGCTAATAAAGTTGGCAGCACTGGGCATGCTGATATGCTAAAAGACAGCTTGCCAGTCCATTTGAGTTGGTTAGGCGCATTGCCGCAAGATGAAGCTTATGCTTTGCCTGAACGGCATTTGGGCTTGTTTAGAGCGCAAGAAATTACAGATTTAGACGCAAGAATTGAAGCGGCTGCCACTGCTTTAGCTGATAGCAGCGCATTACCGTTACCACCAAAGGTGACATTTACCGCACTTAATATGGCAACTTCACCTATGCCGTCTAAATTATTGGCAGGCAAAACCATTGCCATTGCGCGCGATGCCGCCTTTTGTTTTATTTACCCCGCCAATATCGATTGCTTGCAGGAAATGGGCGCAACCGTTAAGTTCTTTTCACCACTACATGACAAAACTTTGCCAGAAGCCGATGCTTATTGGTTACCAGGTGGTTACCCAGAATTGCATTTAAAAGAAATAAGCGAAAATGCAGGTATGCGTGATGCCCTATTGGCAGCATTTAACGCTGACAAACCGATATTAGCCGAATGCGGGGGTATGATGGCATTGTCCGAATCCATTAACGGTGAGCCTGTTTATGGTTTATTGGCGGGGAAAAGCCACATTGAACAGCGCCTGCAAGGTTTAGGCACTCAACATACTGAGTTGCTAGAAGACATAGGCAACATTGGTGCGCATACCTTCCACTATGGCAAGTTCGATACCCCCCTCTTGCCTAAATGTCAGGCAAATAGCCGATACGGTGTGGGTGAAAATATTTATCAGCAAGGTAGCATCACGGCGACTTTTTTACATTTTTACTTTTCGTCTAACCCAACACTTGCTGCACGACTATTTTCTTATGCAAAACCATAAGTTTTCAGATATTGAAGTTGCCGCGGTGTATCGCGCCATTGCCGAGCGACGTGATATGCGGCACTTTTTACCCAACCCTGTTGCGCCTGAAATACTCACTAAAATTTTGCATGCCGCACACCATGCCCCCAGCGTTGGCCTGATGCAGCCTTGGCGATTTATTAGAATTACTGATACGAACACACGCAAAGCTATTCATCAACTGGTAGATAAAGAGCGCGTTAAAACCGCACAAGCGATTGGTGAGTATGAAAATACCGCAACTGGGGTTGATTCTAAAAGCGCAGAGTTTTTACGTTTAAAAGTAGAAGGCATTTTAGAGTGTGGCGAATTACTGGTGGTGTCACTGTGCGACAAACGTGATGGCCATGTGTTTGGGCGCAGAACCTTGCCGGAAATGGATATTGCATCCGTGAGTTGCGCCATACAGAACATGTGGCTTGCCGCCCGCGCTGAAGGATTAGGCATGGGCTGGGTGTCGATTTTTGATCCCGTTGAATTAGGCACATTACTCAATATGCCTGCGGACGCTAAACCCATCGCAGTATTGTGTTTAGGCCATGTGAGTAGTTTCTACAAAGAACCCATGCTGGTAGAAACGGGCTGGGCAACCGCTAAACCGCTTGCGGAGATGGTGATGGAAAATACTTGGGACACCTCAAAGTAAATGCAGCAAAATAATCTTCTTTAATAAATACTTACAACCAAATAGTAACAACTATGAGATACCCTAAACGCATCGTTTGCTTAACCACAGAACCGACCGAGGTACTATATTTGCTCGGCGAGCAAGACCGTATTGTCGGCATTTCGGGCTATACCACACACCCAGCCATTGCCAGAAAAGAAAAGCCGAAAGTTTCAGCGTTCACCAGCGCCAAAATTGATAAAATTTTAGAACTGCAGCCTGACTTGGTGATTGGCTTCTCCAACCTGCAGGCAGATATTGCCGCCTCACTGATTCGTGCGGGCGTTGAAGTTCATATTTTCAACCAACGTAGCGTTGCGCAAGTGTTGAATATGATTGCGGTCACTGGTGCCTTGGTCGGCGCGACAGAAAAAGCCGAGCAACTGATTGCAACGCTGGAAAAAACTTTGGATGAAGCACAGCAGACTGCCAGCAAATTCAAGATTAAACCCAAAGTATATTTTGAAGAGTGGGATGACCCTATGATGTGCAGCATCCGTTGGGCGATGGAGTTGATTGAACTCGCTGGTGGCGTCGACTGCTTTCCAGAACTATCCCAATTTCACAGTGCCAAAGATCGTATAGTCACGCCGCAACTAGTGGTAGAACGCCAACCTGATATTATTATCGGTTCATGGTGCGGCAAAAAATTTCAACCCCAGCAAGTGATAGCACGTGAAGGCTGGGCAGATTTACCTGCAGTAAAACATGGCTTCGTGCGAGAAATAAAATCTGCCGATATTTTGCAACCTGGGCCATCCTTGATTACGCATGGCTTAAAACAAATTCAGGCGATTATTCAAGAATGGCAGACGTTTCAAGCACGGTCAGTTTAAGAATTCAGAGCAGTTTAAAGAATTAGGAGTAGCACAATGTCCATACATTTAATTTTAGGTGGCGCACGCTCAGGTAAAAGCGCCTATGCAGAAAAGCTGGCGCAAACCAGCGGGCTTGCTGTGACGTACATCGCCACCGCACAAATCTACGACGATGAATTTAAATCCCGCGTACAACATCACAAAAACCGCCGCCCAGCAGAGTGGGCATTGGTAGAAGAGCCGCATTATCTTGCGCAAACCCTACGCAATTTAGACGCGCCAAATCAATGTCTGATTGTAGATTGTTTAACGTTATGGCTAGCGCAATGGATATGTCCCGATTGCAATCCACCGCAAGATTCAAGTTGGCAAGCCGAACGCGAAGCTTTGCTGTCTACCCTGCCCACATTACAAGGCTCAGTTATTCTAGTCAGTAATGAAGTTGGCATGGGCATAGTGCCACTAGGTGAAATTAACCGACAATTTCAAGATGAACAAGGTAGACTAAATCAAGCCGTAGCGAGCGTTGCAAATGAAGTGACTTTTGTAGCGGCTGGCTTACCTTTAAAACTTAAGAGCTAATAAAAAAACATGCTCTTTGCATACCCAAAGCCTAGAGCCACGGTACAATAAGCTATTGAATACGCTTGAATCAGGGAATAATCTATGGCCAATAAAATAGGCCGTTTTGAATTAGTTCGTAAACTAGGTGAAGGCGCGCAAGGCACTGTCTACCTAGCGCGTGACCCACATTTAGATCGTCAAGTTGCCATCAAAACATTGCTGCAAGATGCTAAAAATGTAGATGTGTTGTTAAAAGAAGCACGCATAGTTAGCAAGCTGCAGCACAAAAATATCGTTACCCTGTTTGATGCAGGCGAACACGATGCCAAAGCCTATCTGGTTTACGCCTTTGTTGAAGGTCAGACATTAGCGCAATTACTTAATGATGAAACGACTCTGCCCCCAGCGCAAGCTGCAAAAATCGTCTGTGGCATACTTGAAGGCGCAGGACATGCCCATCTGCAAGGCATTGTGCATTTAGACTTAAAACCAAGCAACATCATGATTGCCGAAAATGGTCAGCCACTGATTATGGATTTTGGTATTGCCTGTAGAGTGACAAAAGACTCGGTCAAAAATACTAGCATCAATGGCACACCTCGCTATATTGCCCCAGAGATTATGTCTGGCGAACATGCCACAGCAAGTGCTGATATATTCTCGCTGGGCGTAATTTTACGAGAGCTAACATCAGGCCATAACGCTGATGCCCAAGAAACATCACGCAAAAAAACCAATCTCGCTAGCGAGCAATTAGCAACCAATAGCACACATATCGATGAACGGCTGGAAGAAATCATACATAAAGCAACAGCCAAGAATCCAGAAGATCGGTTTGGCAGTGCTGAAAATATGCAAATGGCTTTGCAAGAGTACCTCAACCCAGCTCACCTTGAGCATCACCCTACCGACACTCACAGTACTTTAGATTTTTTACTGCGCCGCATGCGTAGCAAAAGTGATTTCCCTGCATTGTCGTCCACCATCAGCGAAATCAATAAGGTAGTTGACGATGATTCAGCCAGCGTCAATCTGCTGGTGCAGACTATTTTGCAAGATTTTGCGCTCACCAACAAATTACTCAAGCTGGTAAACACCGTCACTTATGGTCAGTTTGGTGGACAGATTAATACGATTTCAAAAGCTGTAGCAATACTTGGGTTTGAGACCGTACGCAATGTCACCATGACGTTAATATTATTAGATTTCTTGCAAAACAAAGCACAAGCATCCCAACTTAAAGATGATGTGCTGACCTCATTTTTTGCGGGTATCGTGGCAACGAAGATTTCGGCGGAAATCAGTATTAGAGATGCAGAAGAAGCCATGATCTGCTCAATGTTCCGTAACCTTGGCAAACTTTTATCAAGTTTTTATTTCTTTGAAGAAAGCCAACAAGTTGCACGCTTGGTTGAACAAGGTGAGTCTGAAGATAAAGCGGCCATTAAGATACTGGGTATTAGCTACAATGAATTAGCGATAGGCGTTGCTAAAAGTTGGAGTTTTCCACCACGACTAATCACAGGTATGCGGAAACTCACTAGCGATAAGGTCGCCAAACCCTACGGTGAGCTGGATAATCTTTCTATCACAGTGAATCTTGCCCATGAACTATGTGCGATAGCCAGCCAAGGCAATATATCCGACAAACCCAAAGCGCTGAAGCAACTTGCAAAACGTTATGAAGATGCAATCGACACTTCAGAACAGCAATTGCGTAAGACCATGGAAAGCGGCATGAGTGAGCTTGCTGCGCGCGCGCGAATCATCGGTATTGACCTCGCAGAAAGCGCAATGATAAAACGCGTCAATATGTGGATTGGTGCTAAGCCCGAAGTGCCTGCACATAAAAAACTGGCTGAGGTTGATAGCTTGGATGGTATTACACAATTGGGTATAGAAACGCCAAGTGAGGGTGATAGCACTACTGAAACCCTTAAAATCGACCCAGAATTTATGCTCACGGAGGGAATACAAGAAATTACCAATACACTGGTAGAGGAGCACAAACTAAATGACGTGATACAAATGGTGCTGGAAACCATGCACCGCGCCATGGGATTCAACCGCACCCTGTTCTTTTTACGTGACGTAAAAACTCAACAAATGATTGCTCGTTTTGGCTTTGGGCAGGATGCAGATGCTGTGCTGCCAAAATTCCGTTTTTCTCTAGACTTTACCCCCGACGTGTTTCACCTTGCAATCAGTAAGGGCGCAGATTTAATGATTGAAGATATCACGGCAGAAAATATTACTGGCAAGATTCCACTATGGTATCGGCAAGCGGTAAGCTCGCAATGCATCATGTTGTTACCTGTTATGATTAATACCAAACCAGTGGGCATGTTTTACGCAGATATGCAGCAAGCTAACACTATGCAGATTTCGCCTAAGCAACTTTCATTATTACGTACGCTACGAAATCAGTCGGTACTTGCAATCAAACAGAAAAGCTAAGCATCTGACATACAGCAGTCATCTGATTTTAAGTACTGATAACTGATTTCTTATCCGACAGAAACTTATTCATCCGATAAGTAGGCATTCAGCTTACGCCAATCTAGATGCTGCTCTATGCAATCAGCCAAACGCTCTAAGCCAGCTTCACGTAGTTGCTCATAATCGAACTGCGACTCCATATTCGCTAAGCCTGCCCAAACCAACCATGCCGCGCAGGATTCAGCATGGTCAAACAAGCCATGCAGATAGGTACCTGCTATTTGATTATCTGGCGAAATTGCCCCTTCTGGCTGCCCATTCAGTATTAATGCGGGATGATTAAGGGCGGCGCCTGTACTCACGCCCATGTGGATTTCATAACCTGTCACATTGGCATCAGCAAAGCTTAGTTTGCCGCTGACTTGAGCTAGCTGTTTTTCTGGCGTGAGCGTGGTTTCCATCTCTAACCAGCTTAACCCTGCGCTACTACCTGCTGTGCCTTCTATGGCATTTGGGTCATGCATGTGGGCGCCTAACATTTGAAAACCACCACAAATACCGAGCACTTTACCGCCATAGCGCAGGTGTTTAGTGATTGCTTGCTCCCAGCCGTTAGCTCGCAGATACTCAAGGTCGCCACGCACATTTTTACTGCCGGGTAGAATGATTAAATCAGCAGCAGGAATGGTTTGATTGATTTTAACAAACTGAAAATCGACTTGTGGGTGTAATCGTAACGCATCAAAATCGGTATGGTTGGAGATGTGCGGCAGAATAGGTACAATAATGCGCAACTTACTTTCTACACTTTGACCTTGTGACGACGCCGTATTTGGCACCGCATCTTCGGCCTCAATATGCAAATCATGTAGATACGGAATCACACCAATCACAAGCTTACTAGTTTCTGCTTCCAGCCAATCTAACCCTGATTGCAATAAGGCAATATCGCCACGAAATCGGTTAATCACAAAACCTACAATGCGCGCACGTTCGCTTTCAGAAAGCAGTGCTAGTGTGCCCACAATATGCGCAAACACGCCACCTCTATCAATATCGGCGATTAAAATCACGGGACAATCGACCGCTTCAGCAAAGCCCATATTGGCGATATCACCTTCACGCAGGTTAATTTCTGCAGGGCTGCCTGCGCCTTCTACGACAATTGCTTCATATTGCTTACTCAAACGTGCGTATGAATCCAGTACCGCGCGCATAGCGGTAGGTTTGTAGGCGTGGTAACCCGTAGCTTCTAAATTGCATACCACTTTGCCTTGAATAATCACTTGGCAGCCTGTATCAGAATTTGGCTTAAGTAACACTGGATTCATATCGGTATGTGGCATTAATCCACACGCCTGCGCTTGCACGGCTTGCGCGCGACCAATTTCACCGCCATCCACCGTCACGGCAGAATTTAGCGCCATATTCTGCGGCTTAAATGGCGCGACTTTTACGCCCTTGCGATACAATACGCGACACAGCCCTGCCACCAGCGTACTTTTGCCAGCATCCGAGGTAGTGCCTTGAATCATTAATGTTTTCATTCTCTGATTATCTCATAATGCCCGCGATTGCCATGCCTATGGTTGCTATTGTAGCCGTGGCGCTAGATTTCACTTTGGGCGAGCCGCGGCGCTTCCACCCTTTGGTAGGCTTTGGTTTCTTAGCGAACAAGCTGGAAGCGCGATTTAATCCAAAAGCCAAGCAAAATTCGCCAACTCAGCGCTTTACTGGTTTGATCGCATTATTACTATTAATTTTGCCATTTGTCATATTGGCGTACTGGCTTTGTCATCACCTCATCACGTGTTTTGTTGCCAACACCTTGCTGCTTTACTTTGCCATTGGTCATAAAAGCTTGCATGAACATGCCCGTGCAGTAAGCGCCGCGCTTAACAATAATGACGAAGACTTAGCAAAAACTGCGGCGTCTTATATGGTGAGCCGCGATTCCTCTGCCATTGAACCGATTCCTGCCACTGTAGAGTCTGTGTTAGAAAATGGTAATGATGGCGTGTTTGGTGCGCTATTTTGGTTTTTTATTGCGGGTGGCACAGGTGCGCTTTTGTTTCGCTTAGCTAACACTATGGACGCCATGTGGGGCTATAAGACACCACGATTTTTCTATTTTGGCTGGGCTGCCGCACGGTTCGATGATGCGCTAAATTATATTCCTGCACGACTAACCGCCTTAACTTACGCGCTACTAGGTAATACCAAGTTAGCATTAAGGTGCTGGAAAAGCCAAGCGCCCACTTGGGATAGTCCTAACGCGGGGCCAGTCATGTCATCCGGTGCTGGCGCGCTCAATGTAAAACTAGGTGGCGCAGCGCGTTATTTTGGCGAATGGCATGAACGCCCAGTATTGGGGGCAGGCAACCCGCCTGTACTGAATGACATAGAACGTGCATTGGCGCTAGTTAGGCACGGCGTTTATATATGGCTAGGTATATTTTCAATCATCACTTTAATGATAGCGAGTATTGCGCATGCTTGAACATGGTGGAAATTTAGCAGCGGCTGCCAAGCAATATGACATTCCGCTTGAGAACTGGCTGGATTTATCGACAGGTATTAATCCTGACGGTTACCCAATTGTTGATATTCCTGCCGCCGCTTGGCAAAAACTGCCACTAGAAGATGACGGCTTGATTGAAGCTGCCTGTGCGCATTATGGCAGCCAGTTTGCATTACCCACCGCAGGTTCGCAAGCCGCTTTGCAAGTATTACCGCAATTACGAGCAGCTTCAAAAGTGGCTATGCCCAAATTCATGTATCAAGAGCATGCGAATGCATGGCAAGCGAATGGGCATGAAGTCATCAAGTTTGATTTCTTTCCTGATGAAAAAATTATTGAGCAAGCTGACGTACTTTTACTATGCAACCCCAATAACCCAACTGCCACAAAGTTCTCAGTATCTGAATTACTGAGTTGGCATGCTGCGCTTGCTGCGCGCGGCGGCTGGTTGATTGTAGATGAAGCATTTATGGATGCTACGCCTGAACGCAGCATTGCCAAGTATACGCATTTAGAAGGTCTGTTTGTGCTGCGCTCACTAGGCAAGTTCTTTGGCTTAGCGGGGGCGAGAGTTGGCTTTTTATTAGCTGAAACACACATACTCAAGCAAATGCAAGAAGCCATTGGTCCATGGTCAATCACGGGGCCTAGCCGCCTGATTGCTAAACAAGCTTTGTTAGATATAACATGGCAAGAAAAGGCACGTGTTCAGTTAGCTGAAAATAGCCGGAAACTCGCAATATTACTGACAAAATACAACTTAACGCCAATGTCAGGCACGGCATTATTTCAATTTGTACCCACAAAAGAAGCGCAAGCTTTACAGCAACACCTCGCCCAGCAAGGTATTTGGATTCGGCTTTTTTCTGATGCGCCAGGGTTATCTGCACGAACTGCAGTAAGGTTTGGTTTACCGCCAGAAGATGGCTGGGAAAGATTGGAATCTGCGCTCAACCTTTGGCAGAATAGATTGATTACTTAAGTCTAGTAATGTCTAAAGGTTCATTAGAAGCACTTTAGGCACTTCACCATTAAACTCCAACTGCGTCACACTTGCATGATCTATGGTGAGCCTAAATAGTCGCTTTAGTGGCATTTGCAACACTTCGGCAATCAGCGCGCGAATAAACCCACCATGTGTCACCACCAGAATACTTTTACTTTGTGAGTGACTGCTTACATCCTCCACAAAGCTTTTGGCGCGAGCATGTAGCTCTGAGAATGTTTCGCCATTTGGCGGTGCTAGATTGGCATAATCATCTGCCCATACATCAAATTTCTCACGTGGAATTGCATCCCAAGGACTCATTTCCCAATCGCCAAAATGTAATTCTTTTAAACGCGCATCGAGTCTAATATTTTCACTTGCATGCCCAAATAACTCATCTGCACACAAGGCTTGCGCAAGCTGATGACAACGCTTTAATGGGCTGGCATAAATCGCATCAAACTCAAAAGCTGCTAGTTTCTTTTGCAATGCCATACGCTCATTTTCAAAATTAGCCGACACAGCAACATCGCTTTGCCCATAGCAAATGCTAGGAGCAATATCTAAGGAGGTATGGCGAACTAAGGTCAGTTTCATCTGTAACTATGCTTGGTAATTAGGGTTTGTGATTATGCCGCGGAAAATAAAGTAGTGCTGGCTAACACGCCAACATAAAAAGCAACTTCGGTAAGTTGCTGCATTGCGCCTAAGCAGTCTCCAGTATAGCCGCCTATGCGAGATTTAATTTTTGCACTAAACCACAGCCAAACGATTGCCACAGGCACTAGCGCAGCAAGTAATTTCATTTCTAAAAATGCCAACGGTGCTAAACCAAAAAAAGTTGCAATAATTAGCTCCGTGACAGTAGGCTGCGTTCCAAGTGGCTTAGATTTACCTTCAGCTTTCACATAACTTTGCGTATACATCACAAGCACCACACACAGTCGGCTAAGCGCATGGCCAGCGATTAGTGTCGCTGGAATTAACGCTGTCCACTGATAAGTAAGCGCTTGATATTTAGTCAGCAACACTAGAAACAAACCTATTGCGCCATAACTGCCAATGCGTGAATCCACCATAATAGCGAGTACTTGCTCTCGACTCCAGCCACCACCCAGGCCATCTACGGCATCCGCTAAGCCATCTTCATGGAATGCACCAGTGAGCAAAACTGTCGATGCCATACTGAGCAAAAGCGCGATCTCTAAAGGCAATAAAATATCACTTAGCCAAAAAACCAAAGCGCCTACAGCACCCACTAAAATCCCGATTAAAGGAAAATATCTGGTGGCTTTATTCAAGTCAGCATTATCAAAACTGCTAAAATGCACTGGCACCCGCGTAAAAAACATCACTGCCGTTAAAAAATAGTGCCATTGATTTTGTAATGCAAATATCATATTTTTTGCGAAACACTTGCTGATTCAAAAGAAGCCATTTGATTTAAAAAGTTAACTGATGCCAATACCAAAGGATAAGCTAGCGCAGCCCCCGTCCCTTCACCCAAGCGTAAATCGATATTGAGTAGAGGCTTCACTTGAAGATAATCCAGCATTTTTTTATGGCCAGATTCGTCTGAGCAATGTGTAAACACGCAGTAATGTAAGATTTCAGGCTGCAATTTGGCTGCCACCAACAATGCCGCCGTGGTGATAAATCCATCAATCAATAAAGTGCATTGCTTTGCAGCGGCTTGCAACATAGCACCAACCATCATGGCGATTTCAAACCCGCCGAAAGTCGCTAATACCTGCATGGCATCACTGCTAATTAAATGATGATGTGCAATCGCTTGCGCCAAAATGTTCGTTTTGTGTGCCAACCCTGCATCGTCCAAACCCGTACCGCGGCCCACACACTCCTCAATGGGCAAACCACATAGCACGCTCATCAAACAACTTGCAGATGAAGTGTTACCTATACCCATCTCACCAAAGCCAAACACATTACAACCTTCAGCCACTTTAGCATCCACAATATCTGCAGCACGAGTAAGCGCTTGCTCACATTGCGCTAACGTCATAGCAGGCTCAGTCAAAAAGTTGCGTGTTCCCATCGCTACTTTGGCATCAATTAAATCTAAACTGGGTGAGAATTTATAATTCACGCCACTATCAACCACGCTCAAATGCATATTGTTTTGCTTGGTAAACACATTAATCGCCGCGCCACCTTGCAAAAAGTTCAACACCATTTGCGCCGTGACCGCCTGGGGATAAGGGCTAACGCCAGCTTCAACAATGCCATGATCGCCCGCAAAAACCAGCATAGTGGCGTGACACAGCTGAGGTGAAAGTGTTTGCTGAATCAGGCCGACCTGCAACGCAACGGCTTCCAGCATACCTAAAGACCCTAAAGGCTTAGTTTTATGGTTAATTTTATGTTCAAGCTGACTTTTAAGCGCCTGATTAGGCTGTGTGATATTGAATTTCATCTGAGATACATCAAGTTTCTTGGCAAATATTTTCTAAGCTAAGATTTTACATGACTACCCAGCCTTAAACATAAGTCAGAATCAAGCTTTTAAAGATAAGTTGAAAAATGTTTGAATTATTTTTTCCAACTCTTTGGAAGTTTGCTATAATGCGCGACTTGCAAACATTTACATGTAAGCAAATGCGTTAAGAAGTACGGCCGGGTAGCTCAGTTGGTAGAGCAGCGGATTGAAAATCCGCGTGTCACAGGTTCGATTCCCGTCCCGGCCACCAATAAAATTGCCCACTTGAGTGGGCTTTTTTACGTCTATTATTTTTGAAGTTACCTCTACAGCCCTGTCTCTAACACTCGCTTAAAGAGAATAAACTTGAGATCTAACATTAGGGGCGCACAGCACCAACTACGCGATTGCGCCCTGTTTGCTTGGCTAGGTATAGCGCAGCATCGGCTCGAGGTAGAACAGCATCAACACTCTCACCAGTCATACGTTCAGCGACCCCTGCGCTAAACGTGATCAATACTCGCTCGCTGTTATGCATAAAAAAGTTTTTAGTGAGGTCTCGTTGTACGCCTGCAATTACGTTAACTGCATCATCTTGCTTGGAGCCTGGGAGTAATATCACAAACTCCTCGCCACCATAGCGCGCCAGCACATCCGTGCTACGCAATATGCTTTTTACCACTTTAGCTAAGTGTGCTAATGCCACATCACCTGTGGAGTGCCCCATGGTGTCATTAATCTTTTTGAAGTGATCTATATCTATCATGGCCAACGATAATGCCGTGCTGTGCCTATCCGCACGTTCAAACTCTCGCTCTATTGCCTCATCCATGCCACGTCTATTGAGCGCACCTGTTAAAAAGTCTTCATGTGCAACTTCGCTAATGTAATCTAGCTTAGTCGTCAGCTCGTTGATTTTCTTTTCAGCTTCCTCTACCTTCTTTTGCGTTTCTAAAAAGGCGGACTGCGACTGCTGTGCATCGGCATTCATGGTATGAATATCACCGACCAAACTTCTCAGTATGTCGTTTAGTTGCGTGATGTCTTCGGTGTCAGAGATCAGCTTCTGATATTCGGCAATCTTAATTTGATAAGTGCCGGTGCTCTCAGTAATATCTGCCAAGCCGCTTATAAATGTGCTCATCATACTTTTAAGTGTTTCTTTGGCCGCGATAAGACCTGGCTTGAGGCTAGATTGCTTGAATATCAGCTCTTTTAGGCTACTTTCAGCACTATAAACACTGTCTAAATTAAGCGGTTTAGAAATAATCTCTTGGACTATAGCAATCTGCCCATGCAGCCATTTGTCTTCAACGGTTAACTCACTCATACTGGAAACCAATAGGCGCATCATTTGTATGAGCGCATCTTGCATGCGATGCTGTGAGTCCGTTTGCATTTCCGCCCTCAGCAAGGTCGATTTTAAAGACTCGCTGACGTCATTCACTTCCTCTATCGTATTTGATTGTTGAGCACGTGCTATGAGTGCTTCTATTCGGCTTAGCGCTGCTGGAATTTCTGCAAACTGAGGAAGCACCACTAGCGTGATCGTTCTAATCAACAAGTCACGCCACGCTATAGCTACTTTATGTTGCGCATCATCATCGACCGTATGCGCTGTGTGTGTGTTTAACGCGCCTTCTTGTACTGCAGTTGATGCGGCTTCAACACTAACAGGCTCAGCGGCATTATCTTCATTAACAATCATAACCGCCTGACCATCACCCCAGGAAGTCACTAGCGACTGAATTTTTTGACCAAGCTGATTGGGATCATTGGCAAAATTAATCAGGACGCGACTCAGCCCTTCTTTTTTTCGGCTAAGCGTGATGCCGTTATGATTTAAATCTAGCTGCTTTAACAAATAACGTAAAAGCGTAGACCAATTCACGCTGTCGGCATCACCAGCACCTACAGGTAGCAAGCTACGGATATGTTTTTCTAAATTGGCAGAGTCGTGTTTCTTGACTAGAGTGGAAATTTTTTGTGCGGCGACTGAGTATTTAGGCTTATCTTTGCCTAAGTCATTTAACACCTTGTCCAGAGCCTTACTGAGAACAGTGCCATTATCTTCCGCCTCTAAACCTGCGATCTCATTATAGACAAGACGATAGTTATCCGGAGTCGGAGGACTATGGCTTTTTGAAAGCTGCATTAGTGTTTGGCGAGCCAACTCTAAAGGCGTCATTTATGTTTCCATTCGGTTAAAGACAATATATTTCTCAGTCATACCCGCAAATACTAACTCAACGCGGCAATTTTATATATTTAAATAGCCATAAAATATCCATGTTGTTCATAGAATTGCATTTGGCTTAATTGGTCCGCAATCATTTTATCTCTCAGATGCTGCAAACCTTTGCTACACATAGTTAGTGCGGTCGCCCGTCAAAATTGTTATCATTTGTTTTGGTTAATTTAGGTATTAGGTTAATGAGCACATTTAGTGAAATTCAAGCAAGCGACTTATTCAACACCATGGCGACAGAGCCCTTGTTATTAGTTGACGTGCGTAATGATGATGAAGTTGCACGCGGTGTGATTGAAGGCGCAATACATATTCCTCTAGCGTTGTTGCCGCTAAAATATGAATCACTGCCCAAGTCAGACAACATCGTGTTTTATTGCCACAGTGGCATTCGTTCGGCGCATGCTGCGGCTTTTGCTTCCAGCAAAGGTAGTAAAAATGTATATAACCTAGCGGGTGGTGTTTTGGCATGGGCTAAAGCGGGCTATCCTTTTGTAGCAAAAGATGAAGGGAAAAAGAAATAATGGAATTCAATAAAGAAGTGGATGCCACAGGCTTAAACTGTCCATTACCAATTTTGCGCTGTAAAAAAGGTCTGAGTGAAGTTGAGCCAGCGCAAGTGTTGAAAGTCATTTCAACGGATCCTGGTTCAGTGAAAGACTTTAACGCATTCTGCGTTCAAACTGGCCACGAACTTTTACAGCTTGATCAAGATGACAGTACTTTCACTTTTTACATCAAAAAGCGTAGTGACTAATTTGTAATTAAAAAGGCGCTTTTCAGCGCCTTTTTAATTTCTTAGTTTACTTGCTCATTCAAAGCTGGCATTTAACCTAACTTAGCTAACTGACTTTGCAGTTTTTGTAAATTAGCGCCAAACTCGGCTACACGTGCTTTTTCTTGCTCAACCACAGCAGCAGGCGCACGCGCGACAAAGCTCTCGTTATTCAGCTTGCCATTGGCTTTAGCGATCTCGCCTTCTAACCTTGCAATCTCTTTACCTAAACGCTCTTTTTCAACAGCAACGTCAATCTCAACTTTTAACATCAGTTTAAAATTGTCTACCAACATCACAGGTGCATCGGCTTCTGGTAAATCAGCCACAATTGCCACATCTTCTAATTTGGCTAAGGCTTTTAAATACGGTGCATACAAAGCTAACTTTTCAGCATCACCTGTAGCAATCAATGGCACACGTGCTGCTGGTGAAATGTTCATTTCGCCACGTAAACTACGGCACGCATCGACCATTTGCTTAAGCTGTGCAACCCAAGCCTCTGAAACATCATCTAGTTTATCTGGCTGAGCTTTTGGATAAGTTTCCAGCATGATACTAGCACCGTGTTTCTCCGTCATAGGCGCGATAGTTTGCCAAATCTCTTCCGTGATAAACGGCATAATTGGATGTGCTAAGCGTAAAATTGTCTCCAGCACACGTAACAAGGTACGGCGTGTTGCACGTTTTTCAGCATCATCACCATTTTGAATTTGCACTTTCGCAAGTTCTAAATACCAATCACAGTACTCATCCCATACAAATTCATAAATCGCTTTAGCAGCCAAATCAAAACGGTAATCTTCAAATGCTTTTTCAACTTCAGCTTCTGTGCGTTGCAGAATGCTCACAATCCAACGGTCGGCCTGACTAAACTTACGTCCGCCTTCACCACAGCTTGCCGCATCAAAACCGTTATCTTGGCCTTCTGTATTCATCAACACAAAGCGCGTCGCATTCCAAAGCTTGTTACAGAAATTGCGATAACCATCACAACGCTGCAAATCAAATTTAATATCGCGGCCAGGGCTAGCAAGCGCTGCAAAAGTAAAGCGCAACGCATCTGTACCATAAGCAGCTATGCCTTCTGGAAACTCTTTACGTGTACGCTTCTCGATTTTTTCTGCGTCTTTAGGATTCATTAAGCCTGTAGTGCGCTTTTTAATCAAATCATCCAAACCAATGCCATCAATCAAATCAATCGGGTCTAGTACATTACCCTTAGATTTAGACATTTTTTGACCTTCAGCATCACGAATCAAACCGTGTACATACACATGCTTGAATGGGATTTTGCCAGTGATGTGTTTTGTCATCATCACCATACGCGCCACCCAGAAGAAGATGATGTCAAAGCCCGTCACCAACACGCTAGAGGGCAAGTATTGTTGCAAAGCTTGATTTTGCGCATCAATCGCTTCATCGCCTGTCCAGTCGAGGGTAGAGAACGGCCAGAGTGCGGATGAATACCAAGTATCAAGCACGTCATTATCGCGAACTAAATTACCTGTGTAGCCATCTTGAGCGGCTAATGCTTTAGCGGTGACTTCGTCCGTCGCCACATAAACTTTGCCGCTATCTGAATACCAAGCAGGGATTTGATGCCCCCACCACAATTGGCGTGAAATACACCAATCTTGAATGTTATTCAGCCATTGGTTATAAGTGTTCACCCAGTTTTCAGGGTAAAACTTGATTTCGCCACTGGCTACTACCTCTAAAGCTTTTTGCGTAATGGATTTGCCGTCAGCGGCAGGTTTACTCATCGCTACAAACCATTGGTCGGTCAGCATAGGCTCAATAATCACGCCTGTACGGTCACCTCTAGGCACTTTAAGTTTGTGTTTATCGGTTTTAACTAAATAGCCATTTTCTTCTAAATCCGCCACGACTAGTTTACGTGCAGCAATAGTGGTTAAGCCGCGATATTTTTCTGGCGCATTTTCGTTCACCAATCCTGCCAATGACAAAATCTCTATCATAGGTAACTTGTGGCGCTGGCCAACAGCATAGTCATTAAAATCATGCGCCGGCGTCACTTTAACCACGCCAGTACCAAATTCTTTATCGACATAATCATCGGCAATAATCGGAATTTCGCGGTCACAGAGCGGCAGTTTTACATTTTTGCCGATGAGGTGTGCGTAACGTTCATCTTCAGGATGCACCATCACCGCCACGTCGCCCAGCATAGTTTCTGGACGCGTTGTAGCAACAGTTAAATTGCCTGATCCATCGGCAAGCGGATAGTTGATGTGCCACATAAAGCCATCTTCTTCTTCCTGCACTACTTCTAAATCTGAAACCGCTGTGCCTAATTTCACATCCCAATTAACGAGTCTTTTTCCTCTGTATATCAGACCTTCGTTATACAAACGAACGAAAGTTTCAGTCACAGTTTTATTCAAACCTTCATCCATGGTGAAGCGCTCGCGCGACCAATCTGGTGATGTACCTAGACGACGCATCTGCTTAGTAATCGTACCGCCAGAGTACTCTTTCCATTCCCACACTTTTTCGAGGAATTTTTCACGGCCTAAGTCATGGCGCGATACGCCTTGTGCATCCAACTGACGCTCTACCACTATCTGCGTGGCGATACCCGCATGGTCAGTACCTGGCTGCCATAGCGTGTTATCGCCCTTCATACGGTGATAACGTGTTAACGCATCCATCAAGGTTTGATTAAAGCCATGGCCCATGTGCAAGGTGCCAGTGACGTTTGGTGGAGGCAGTAAGATACAGAAGTTATCTTTAACTTCTGGGTTTAAGCCTGCTGCGTAATAGCCTTTGCTCTCCCAAAATTCATACCATTTGCTTTCTATGGTTTTAGGATCAAAGGATTTTGCTAATTCTTGGTTGGGGGTTGGATTATTCATAGCCGACATTTTAACATAGGCAAGTACTAATTTACTCCCCCGCCATACCAACGTATGGTGCGTTATAGCATGCAGAAATAATTACAGCTAAAGCTACTTAAATGTCATGCAAGTTTGATAAAAGCTAAAAGCAATATCGTAAACATCAGCAAATGGACAATTGCCCACATTCGGTAACTTGCTGTTAATTCATGTGGGTCTTTAGCTGAAATTAAAAACAAATGTTGATCGGTAGGTTTAACTAAAGTAAAACTACCTGTATGCGCTTTCATGGCGTATTTAGCATGCGCTTGTTTGATAGCATCTTGGCGTGCTAGCTCCCATTCATCCATGTCAATTTCGCCATTTCGGTTATGGTCATAACGATTTAACATCTGCTGCGGACGCGTTTTTAAATCTGTCAAAATGCCGCGTACTTCTTTGTTAATGACTTCAGTATCAACTTGATCATGTCTCGTATCTAACTGACCTAATACATACAATCGTTTACCAGCAGGTAAATATTCCTCTACATAGCGATGGTCATTTTTAACAAATGTACGTTTTTCAAAAAAGATAATTTCCGCCCCATTGGGGTTAACCATACAAGTGCCAGATTCATCTTTTAATTGAAATAAAGTATCGCTTTCCGAATACTCCAAAAGCCGATTATCGACCACCCCTTTCGAGTAAGGATTTTCAATATGATTGGCATACACCGAGGCTCGATACCACACACAAGGAATGCCGTGATAAGGCGTTTTAAAAGGTTTTAGCGTTGTTGCAGTGCCTTGCAGCTCAATATAGCCTTGCGCTGCAGCAGCGATTGAAGATATTGGCGCCTCTGTAATTTTAAGTAATCGCCAATAATTAAAGATTGCAGCAAACAGGCTAAAAGTGAGCGAAATTGATAACAATACAAACCATGTTTGCCTATCCGTTTGGCTTAAATGCAATTTATAAGCAGCAAATAAAGCACCGCCTACTACTGCCAACGTAACAAAATTGACGCTGGCGCCATTTAATTTTCTAAACATAAAAAAGCTAACTAGCTTTTAAAACGCGCGCTTACATCCACATCCTCTAATTCAGCACGTGAAAATTTCAGCATTTCTGCACGTTCAAAATTAAATAACCCCGCAACAATGACATCTGGAAACTGCTTAATTCTGACGTTATTATTATTGACCGAATCATTATAAAACTCGCGTCTGTCTGCTATTTGATTTTCTAAGCCCGTAATACGTTGCTGCAAATTAATAAAGGTTTGATCCGCTTTTAAATCCGGATAACTCTCTGCAACAGCGAATAGCCCGCCCAAACTGCTACTGAGTGCTGACTCCGCCTTGCTCAACCCTGCAACATCGTGCATTTGGCGCGCTGCATCTATCCCCATGCGCGCTTGAATAACTTTCTCTAGCGTTTGCGCCTCGTGCGTCATGTAAGCCTTGCATGTATCAATCAACTTTGGCAGCTCGTCATTACGCTGTTTAAGGAGCACATCAATATTCGCCCATGCTTTTTCTACATTACTTTTAATGCTGACTAAACTGTTATAAGTCACCACGAAATACACAGCCACTACCACTACGATTACCCAAAATATCATTAAGCTCCCCTTAATTTTATTAATATTAATTTATTGTTATTAATGCTTATCACTTACTGTACCACTTAACACCAATGGCCCTACTTTTTCCCAATAACGAGAAAAGCGTCTTAAGCGCTTTTCACTAATTTCGACATTGACGAATTTAGCCACTGGCTGCCATTCTGGCACAAAAGGTGATAATAGCTCTTTCACTTTGAGATTTGGCGTATTTTGCGTAATTAGCTGCCCTATGCCTTTTTGCATCAAAATTTCGTAAGTATCGCCCACCCAAACCTCTACGCTCTCCATTTCGCTCAAACAATCTGCCACAAACTGCAAACGATTAAGCGACCAAGTGCCGTGTAAATGTGGATCGAACACAAAAATCTTTGGAAAAGGTTTTTGCAGTAAAGCGTGCGCTGATGACAACATTTCATCATGAACAAATATCGCTTTGGCTGGGAAATGAGAAACTTTATTTCTTGGCGAAGGTGGCAGTGCATATTGTTTTGCAATGGGTATTAGCGTTTGATTAAACAATTTATCGTTCAAAGCTTCATAGCTGGCATCAAATGGACATTGCACGTGACAGTTAGCGCAGTATTTGCCACCAGTATAACGACTGAGGTTTTCTTTATTAAAGAAGTAAGGCTTGGAGCTAAACGTTGAGGCAACCCATTGCCATGAAAGGTGATTGCTCGCAATATCGCCATCAATCAAATACGCTTCAAACCAATCAGCAGCAAGCCGCCAATCCACTTTTCTGTGATGCACAATATAGCTCGAAAGCCACATACGAGCATGATTATGCACATAGCCTGTGGCGAATAAATCTTCGTTGATAAAGCCATCCATACAAGGCAAACCCGTTTTACCTTGGCGAATATCTTCGCTCAATGGCGCATGGCCAATCGCTACTTTAGGCGGCTCCATGTCACTATAGATGGCATTGCCTTCGCTAAACCACACCTGCCGCCAATAATCGCGCCAAGCAAGTTCATACACGAGTTTATCTGCGCTTGCATCGAACCGCCTTTTAATGAATTCATATGCTTCATTCAATGTTACGCAGCCATGCCGTAAATATGGTGATAAATGCGTCACTGAACCGTTTAAAAAATTACGGTTTCTATCGTAAGCAACCGCATCAATACTATTGAGTTTTTTAAGCGCACCAAAACGACCACCTGCCCAATCGGCTTGCAAATCTGCACCTTTAGCTTCCGAAAAGATTCGCTTAATATAATGTAAGCGCTCGTTTCGGTCTTGAGGAATGATCAATTTTTGTGCGGGTTTCATTGAATAATTTCCATCTAATTTATGTTAATGTACTATTTATGTAAACTCACCAAGGAAAATCAGCATGGACCCAATGTGGATGTGGGCTGCGATAGGAATCATACTACTTGCAGTTGAAATGGCAACAGGCACTTTTTATGTGCTGTGGTTTGGCGTAGCCGCCTTGTGCGTCGCGGTTATCATGTGGCTATTTCCTAACACGTCTGAGGCTATACAATATAGCGCGTTTGCGGCCTTATCTTTAAGCTCACTAGCTATCTGGCGTATCAATTACAAAAAAACTTCTACCAGCACTCGTGTTGGTCAGTCACAAGGTGAAGAAATTGGACGAGTTGGTACTGTCATAGAAACAGCTAGCCTAAAACAAAATGGTAAAATTCGCTTCGCTCAAGGTCTAATGGGCAGCCGCGAATGGACAGCAATTGCCGATGAAACAATTGAATCTGGCAGTGATGCACGCGTAGTAGCCGTTGTTGGAAATGCATTAAAAATCTCAAAAAAGTAATTTCACTTCATCTTAATAAGATTAATTTTCAAACCCCGTGTTAGGAAAACACTATGACCACGTTTAGTTTTGTACTGATATTTTTAGTTATTGTCGCCATCATTAAGGGCGTACGGATTGTTCCTCAAGGTGAAGAATGGGTCGTAGAGCGCCTTGGTAAATTTGCTGGCGTGCTGAGCCCTGGCTTGCATGTGATTAACCCTATATTCACTAAAGTAAGTTATAAAGTCACCACCAAAGACATTATTTTAGATGTGCCTGAGCAAGAAGTGATTACACGCGACAACGCTGTGATTCTTGCTAATGCTATCGCCTTCATTCGCGTTTCTGACGTAGAGCGCGCGGTGTACGGCATTGAAAACTTTAGAGAAGCGATGCGCAACATGGTGCAAACCAGCTTGCGCTCAATCATTGGCGGCATGGATCTAAACCAAGCACTGACATCACGTGACCGTATTAAAGCTGAGTTAAAAGAAGCGATTGCCGATGAAGCGCAAGATTGGGGCTTGACCGTTAAATCAGTTGAAATTCAAGACATTAAACCTTCGCCAAACATGCAAGATGCCATGGAAAGACAAGCCGCTGCAGAGCGTGAACGTGTTGCTGTGGTAACTGAGGCCGAAGGTGCGAAGCAATCGCTCATCTTAAATGCAGAAGCGCGTTTGGAAGCAGCTCGTAAAGATGCTGAAGCGCAAATGGTTGCTGCAAAAGCCTCAGCGGAATCCATCAAATTTATTACTGAAGCCGTTAAAGAAAATAATGCATCTGCGATGTTTTTACTGGGTGACCGTTACATTACAGCTTTACAAAAAATGTCGGCTTCTGAAAATAGTAAAATTATTGTGATGCCGGGTGATTTAGTTGGTGCAGTTAAAAGTTTGGTAGGCGGTAAATAACTTTAAGCTGAGCATACAATACAAGCTGGGTCTTTACTCAGCTTGATTGTTCGCCACTCCATAGCAAGTGCATCTAGCAGCAACAAACGGCCTTGCAAACTCTCACCAATACCCATCAACAGCTTCAAAGCTTCCGCAGCTTGCGTTGTGCCTATCATGCCCACTAGCGGGGCGAAAACACCATTTGTAGCACAACGTAAATCTGTATCTTCACCATTATCAGGGAATAAACATTGGTAACACGGGCTGGTATCTGAGCGCATATCATAAACTGTGATTTGCCCCTCAAAACCAAGTGCAGCGCCTGAAACAAGCGGCTTTTTCAATTTCACGCAAAGTCTGTTTAACGTATAGCGTGTAGCAAAATTATCACTGCAATCTATCACCACATCTGCTTGCGCCACCAATGCGGCAAAATCATCTTCAGTTGATTTCTGCTGTATGGTTTTAACAATCACCTCAGGATTAATCTCGTAAATAGTTTGCTGCGCAGAAACGGCTTTATTGATACCCACGCTTGGTGTGGTATGAATAATCTGACGCTGCAAATTAGTCAAATCCACCACATCAAAATCACAAATAGTAAGTGTGCCAACACCACTAGCAGCCAAGTACAAAGCCACAGGCGAACCCAAACCACCCGCACCCACTACCAGCGCGTGACTATGCACTAGCTTATCTTGCCCTTCATAACTAACTTGCGGTAAAAGTATGTGGCGGCTATAACGTAAAAGTTGGTTATCGTTCATAAGTTTTAATGTAGCTGGCCAGCTTCAATCATGGCGTTGTAAAGCACGTATGGAGAAATCCAAACCATCATATGGTCGAACTCGTTGCCGCCAGTTGCGCTAGGCTCATGGCTAACAAAAACTGTATCTACATTTGCCACAGCATTTAAATTTTCCGTTTCATCCGTGCCACCAGAAGCTTGTGAGCCTGATTCGCCGAGTGAATAGATCACCGCAACTGCATTATTGGCTAGATTAATTGTTGCAGTGCAACTTGCAGCTGTAGCACAGACTCGCAAATCTGGGGCTAACAAACTAATACCAACATTTGCCATTTCACTCGAAGTTGTAAAGTCTGGCGTACCCGCGCCTCCAGCTGTATTTACTTGTGTAACAGCATAACGTATAGGGTTGTTCCACGCATCGACAGCAAAACCATCACTATCAATAGGTTGAATACCTAGCGTTACTGCTGGCAACAATCCAATCTGCTGAGTGCAAGCCCCACCACCTAAAGGTTTTTCACTTCCACCACCTCCTGCAATTGCAGGACAAGGCAATCTGCCTTTGGTTTGAGCAAAACCTATTAACGCTTTTTTAGCAGCTTCTAATGTATTTTCAGTCTGTGATTGATGTAACATTTGCCTCTGAGCTTGAATAGGCGCTAGTATTGCGCCCAGTACAAAACCTAGGATAATTAGCACTACGGCCATTTCCAATAATGAAAACCCTTTATGACGAGCTAGGTTGTTTGACTGTATTCTATAATTATTCATTGGGTAACGACCACAACTTGATCCGTATTTGTCTGGCTTCTAGGGTTAGTCTTTTGGTAGATAGAGTCTTGTATACCATTGCTAACTGTTACGTTTGTGTTTTCAACATCGCTTAAATAGCTGGCTATACTACATGAACCATTCGGATTAGCAATTGAACCAGCGACAATTGCATTAACATTTTTGTTAAGCCCTACACTTAGCTTAGGTGGAGATACCGTCGATATACAGGCTCCAGTCGAATTACAATCTTCTGAAACTGCGTACACGATATATTTTTCCCATTGATTTGCAGTAAACCATATGGGTAACAAACCACCTGCACTTGGAAGTGATTTTATCGTTTCATTTACACTACAAGAACCTAATGAAAACGATCCGTCTGCACTATTTAAACAAGAAACTTGTGTGCTTGATGTTGTGTTACAAGAACCTGAAGGGCTAATAAATGCACCCGTTGTTACAAACTTATTTGTGCCTGCTACTGTTGCAGCACATACACCGCAGGCATCACAACTAAACTGCACGGCACCAGATGCCCTCTGACAGCTACCTGCGCCATTGCATGTACACGTGTCTGTAGTTAAAGGATTTACAGTACAGGCACCAATAGGAGCATTAACACCTCCACCCGTTGCCACAAAACTTCCAGTAGTTCTGGTAAATGAAATTGAACTTGATATGCTGAAATTACAGCTACATGTCTTACTTGATGCCGTGCAGGTACAAGCATGTGTGGATGGGGCGCTAACTGGTAGTAACCCCCTTAAATTACCTTGAACACATTGATTTTGATTTGCTGTTAATCCCAATCCTGAAGCAAATGGATAATAGCCATTTGCTGTGTAGTACTTATTAAGTGCACTTTTTGTTTCTTGTAATGCACGTTTTTCTAGGGCATACATCAACTCATCAATCGTAATGTAAACAAGCTTATCGTTAAAATAATAAGGTTTAACATAAGTGGTGTCGCTAGCTGGAACATTTCTGCTATCTTCGCCCATGATAAAATCCTCATTTGCCAAAGATGAGTCACTATTTTTATAGTTTGCTGCGCCAATCATAAAGCTATCTAAAAACTCTTTAGCATTTGGTGCTGGTGATGATCGATTTTGATTTTCTAAGGGACTGCCAGGTGCAATAATCACGACTGCAACTCTATCTGAAACTAAATTCCCATTCCTATCTATAACAGTGAGCCAAGGATATGATTGAGTTCCACCTTGTCGCATGTATGGTGTAATTGTATGTGGAGGGTTAATCATTCCAGGATTGATAATTGGGTTCTCAGTGTGCCCGTAGTCATAAACCAAATTTCTTGAAACGGCATACCAAAGCCGATTGCCCTGCGCATCGGTAAATACTTGATTCAATCCTGGATAGGTACTCAATCCAGAATATATATTTAATCCGTTGTTAGGGTCTAGACAAGGACTTGTTGTGGGCTGGCTTGGAAGCTGCCCAAGTAGATAACCATAGTCAAATGCACCTATATAACAATCACTACTTCCGTCGTAATTACCATCGCTGTTTCTATCGGGCCATGGCATTTGCCCTGGTGAGCTTGAGTAATTTACGGCCCAAGCAATCAGCGCAACTTTTGCATCATTTAATGCTTTATAGGTTTTTTCGTCTTGCCTAGCTCTAGCCGCATCTGCGTTGTATGTTTTTAGCACATAGAAAGCTGCTCCCAGCCCTAAAATAAACGCAATAAAAATTAGTGCAGCACCTTTTTGTTTAACCCACGTTTGGTTTAAGTAAAGCTTACGTGATTTTAATGAAAAGTTGAATTGATGAGACATAGCAATTAAGCACTACTCAGCGTTGCTATCTGAAATGCTTTTGTTAGATGCATCACCACCATCTATCACACCACTTCGCTCTAAATTCAACCTCTTCGCTTTTTCCACAACTTGCATTTCGTAAACTTTATTGCTTTCAGGCTCGTACATTTGACCAGCTTTTAGGCGTATTTGTTTGCCATTTGCCGGTATTTTTACATCTACGCCTTCAGTGCTTGCGCCTTTGTTTGAAAAGCCCCTTTGATTAAGTTTGCCAATTTTCACATGATCTACACTGCTGTTTTCTTGCACGGCTTGGCCGTTAATCCATAGCGTATTTGCCCCGCCATCATTACGTTTAACATAGCCTTGTAGCGTAATAGGGTCTGGTAGCTCAATTGGTACAGCTTCTGTTATCACGGCTGATTGTTGTGCATCTGCTGCGGGAGTGATCTTCAGTTTTTGATTTTGCCTTATCACATTGAGGTTGCTGCGCTCATTGGGTTTGCTAAACAATCTACCGAGTTGTTGACCGTTTTCAATTGTAGCTTCAGCGTGTGATTGCAGCGACAACAAAGTGATACACAGGCCTATCAATAAGCTTGTGAATATTTTGTATGATAGCTGGTGAATGCGCATTAAGGTGTCGTCGTTTGAATGGGTGCAGGTTCGCGTAGCGTGAGCCAATCTAACTCACATTTTGCATGTAGGTTGGCAATGAGTTGGTTGCTTAGCGCGCCGCCTGCATTTAATCGGGTAATTTCACAATCGCGTAGCATAAAAACCTCTTCATTCTTTTTACTTAACGCTTCCGTTAATTGCAGTATATCTTCCTCATGCAACATATCAAGGTCTAGCGTCATGATAGATCGATTCAATACAAATCCGCCAAGGTTACTTACAAAGCTTGGTTTGTAGGGCTCTTGCAAGCCTATGCTGTATTTGATGCTAAATAATTTATTCAGCTGATGCTGCTTGCGTAGCTCATCCACCCACTCTAACCTGCGCTCTTCGCCAACCAAGCCTTTGTTAATCAGTGCTTGGTATTGCGGTAAATATTCGGTCATTATTTGCTTTTCTATGCCTGATGACTGATAGCGCTGTCGTGCTGAAGTAAGCAGATTTTGCTGTTGCTGCATGGCTTTTTCTTGTTCGCTAGTGAACTTTTGCGCTAATGCAAATAACGCGACAACCGCAATCACAACCACTACAAGTAATGTAATGGTGACTTGCAGCCTTTGCCAATCTTGCTTTTCTAGTTTCATGGCGTCTTCACTCCAGCCGCAGCTATTGCTACATTTGAAGCGGCTTCAGGCACTTTTAGTATCACTTTTAGCTTGAATAAAGCAGGTTGTGTTTGTGCGGCTTGTTCATCTGTCGTGCTGCCTTGCAGGTTTACAAAAGAACTCACATTCACTGGCTCTTGTAGTACTTCTACTGCGGCTACGTTTTGATCAAGATTGAGCTTTTCTACGAACTTGTTCACGCTGTTTAGTGCGCTGCGGTAATCTCCAGTAAACCCAGAGATTTCTGCCGTCACATAGGCAAGCTCATATAGCTTTGTGGCATCTGCGGTAAATGCAGCGTTAGTAGGCGTATTAGTAATGGGCACGCTGATGAGTTTATCGTCATCTTTACTATTCATATCGTTAGTAAGCGCCCAATGCAATCGGTCTAACTGCACTTCTGGCACTTGCTCTAGCGCCCCGCTCACAACTTGCATCATGCGCCGTGGTGATTTTGGATAAAGTGAGATGGTTTTATCTAACTCGACTGCGGCTTTTAAGTCTTCCGCACCGATAGTAGTCACTGGAAAGTTTTTAGCAGCTTCTTCATAACGACGTTGTTGCAATACGGTATCTTGCGTCGCTTCTTTCAAGGCAGATTGATAATTCAAACCCTGCATTAACATTCCACCTGCGGCAAAGATTCCCAACACCCCAAGCACCAATGCGGCCAGCTTGATATTCTGTTTTAACTTACTAAAGTCATACTCTTTCGTCAGCGCCTCAGAAGCAAGATTATCGACCACATGCCCGCTAGCCAACAAATGCATATGTAATAACTCTGGCATTTGCTCTATCAGTTTTGTAGGTAAGTTAAGGCTTTTGGTGATTTGGCTTAAATTAATATCAGAGCATTCAATACCCTGCTCTTGGCTAATGCCTTGACTGATATGTTGCGTAGAGCCATCTAAACTTGCTAGCACTAAGTTCAGCGGTGTTTCACGGGTAATAAAGCGTTGGCTAATTAAATAAAGTCGTGTTTTCTCTGTCTCTACCAGATAAAAATAACCTAATTGATTTGCCGCGCTTGGTACGTTGGGCACAAGCCGACTCATACGAAGTCGTCCGTTATGCAAATAGGTTTGACGTAATCCTGAAGATAACTTTTCGCATAACAAAATATGCGGTGCCATTAACTTTAACTGCCTGACTAATACTTGGCTAAGCATAGGCAACAAGTAAATACCCACTAATTGCACTCTAGCCTCTCGAATGAGATTGACCCATGCCTGTAAAAAGTCAGCATTATTTAGTGCAACAAAGAGATATTTATCATCTTTGCGTTTGTCAGTCTCACGATTCACAAAGTGCGCGGTACGATAATCTAAGCCGCGATAAAACTGATTAAGCTTACGGTTTACTAGCTCTTTTTTCGCTGCACCTGTTGTATGTGGTACGCTCTCTAGGCGGTAATCTTCCTCTACTGCGTCTGCCATTAAGTACATGGGAATGCTGATGTATTGCTTTAGAAACTCAGCAAACGCTGCATGTCCCGCTTCATCATTATTAAACGCTTGGCTACCTTGTAATTTACCCGCACGCCATAGCCCAGCAAGCAAGCTGTTTGATGTGGCGCAGAGAACTAATTTATGGGGGCGATTACTCATTATTTATATTTTTAGTTTGCTGAATGAATCGTAAACTGGACCCAATACTGAATACATAATAAAGCCGAGAATTAAGCCTAGAAAAACGGTGAGTGCTGGCTCTATCATTTTGAGTAGTTTATCCATGGAGTCATTCACATCGCGATCATAAAAATAGCTAATGTTCAGTAATGATTTATCTAATGCACCCGTATTTTCGCCCACTTTAATCATGCGCACCACTAGCTGCGGAAACAGCCCTGCATTTCGAAAGCTTTCAGACATAGTTTCACCTGAGCTGATTTGCGCATGTACACGGCTGAGCGCGTCTGCCACCACGCGGTTACCTACGATTTTCTCACAAATTTTAATCGCATCTAAAATTGGAATACCGGTTTGATACATCAAAGCAAAATAACGCGCGAAGCGCGCCATGATAATTTTGTTTAAGATTGGCCCTGTATAAGGCAGTTGTAGCTTGATCATATCAAACCGATAACGCGCAATTGGATTAGTTTTAATGATGCTCGCCAAGGTAATCAAGACCAGCACTGGCAGCCCAATCATTAACCACCAATAGTTCACAAAAGCATCTGATAATGCAATCAAAAACTTAGTGTTCATGGGCAATTCTTGCCCCATATTCTTCAAAAATGATGCCATCTGCGGCACTAGGTAACTCATTAAAAAAGCGACTGCGCCAAACACCACAACCGCGACAAAAGCTGGATAAGCTAATAATTTTTTAGTTTGTGACATCAACTCATCTTGCCAGCGCAAGGTATTGAACAAGTTATTAAATACTACTGGTAGTTGGCCAGTTTGCTCACCAGCACTCACCAAGCTAACAAACACTTCGGTAAAAACATTGGGGTGCTCAGCCAAGGCTTGTGAAAGCATTTTCCCGCCTTCAACTTCTGCACTGATGGCGCCTAGCACCTTTTGAAAATAGGGATTATTGCTACTTTCTCGTAAATCAGTTAAACACTCTAGTAGCGGTACACCTGCGCTACTTAACTGCTCAATTTGAAAGCAAAACATGACTAAATCTTGATTACTGACCTTGCTGCTATTCAACAAACTTGTCGATTTTGCGACTGTGCGATAGGTGATTAAATCCAAACCCATGCGTTCAAGACGAATTTCTAAATCCACTTCATTGAGCGCATCGATCTGCCCCATCGCGGGACGACCTAATTGATCTATCGCTTTGTAATTAAATGACGGCATTAGACTTATGAGTTTAAGCGGTTGGTTAAATCAATCACGCGCATGACTTCAGCCAAGCTGGTGTAGCCTTCTATAATGCGGCGCACGCCATCTTCTGCCAAAGTGACAAAACCCTTATCCATCGCCATTTTTTGCAGCTCATCCAAATGCGCACGGCGTGAAATTAACGAATCCATATCACTATCGATACGCAGTAATTCAATAATCGCCATACGTCCGCGATAGCCCGTTTGATTGCATTGCTTACAGCCTTTTGGCTTGAATATCTTTGGCTTGTCGCTTGGTTTTAAGCGCATAATTTTGCGCTGCAGGTCATCCAGCTCATGCGGCTCTTTGCAGTGTGGGCAAAGCACCCGCACCAAGCGCTGCGCCACCACGCCGATAATATTGCCGGCCATGATGTCAGGCAAAATGCCTATATCTGATAGCCTTGGGAAAACGCCTAAAGCAGAATTGGTATGCAAAGTAGTAAACACCTGGTGACCAGTCATTGCCGCACGAAAAGCCATGGTCGCGGTATCCTCATCGCGCACCTCACCGACCAGAATAATGTCTGGGTCTTGGCGCATAATTGAGCGAATACCATTAGCGAAATCGACTTTATTGACTTCAGCGACCGAGGTTTGGCGCATCATAGAAACAGGATATTCTACGGGGTCTTCCAAGGTCATGATATTTACAGCTTCAGTATTGCGATATGACAGCAGTGAGTAAAGCGTAGTCGTTTTACCACTACCTGTAGGCCCTGTCACAATCACAATGCCTTCTGGGCGCGTCATCATGATGCGTAGCTCTTCTAGCGTATTGGGGCGCAAACCCATACGCTCCATCGGAATGATAGATTTTTCTCTATCCAGCACACGCAGTACGATATTTTCACCATTGATTGTAGGGTGACTAGACACCCGAAAATCAATCGGGCGACCGCATAAATTCATGCTCAAGCGGCCATCTTGCGGCGCACGTGTCTCTGCAATATCTAGTCCACTGAGCACTTTTAGCCTAACAACTACGCCACCCCAATAGCTTTTATGCAAACTACGCACTTGGTGAAGCACGCCGTCGATTCTGTAACGTATGCGCAAAAATGCATATTCAGGTTCAAAGTGAATATCTGATGCGCCGCGCTTAACTGCATCCATCAATAACGCGCCAACTAAGCGTACTACTGGCTGCGTGTATTCATCGCCACCAGCACTTAAGCTGTTGTAATCAATTTCGCCTGTTTCAATTTCATGCAAAATGCCATCAACAGATAATTCGTAACCATAAAAATGGTCGATGTACTCTTCCAGCTGCGCTTCAGCTGCGAGTAATGGGCGAATTTGAATGCGACCACCCAGCATGGCACGGAGCTGATCCAACGCCACCACGTTGAACATGTCGGCCATAGCCACGACCAAAGTTTTAGTGGCAGCTTCATAAGCCACTGGCAGTAAATGATAGCGGCGAGAAAAGTCTTGTGGCACTAAGTTCAGTGCGTCTACATCCGCCACTATGGTAGACAAGTCGATACTCTCGAAACCAATAGTGTCAGCGACAACATCGCGCACCATAATCTCTGTGACAAAACCCAATAGCACCAACTGCCGACCTAATGGCAAATCACTATGCTCTTGCTCAGTAAGCGCGATGCGCAACTGATCAGGGCTGATCAAGCCCTGCTGAACCATTAGCTCACCTAAGCGAGGTTTACGTCTTTGCTCAACCATTGTTTAAACCTGATGCCTTGTATTCTAAAAATGCCATGTTTTTATGAATATTCATTATTGAAGTTCGCGAATTCTCGCCTCTAACTGCGCTCTGTCTGGGCTATTGCCACCTGATTTATTCAGTAAATCCAAAGCGCGTTGGTACTGTTTTAAAGCCAGACTAGACTTACCCATTTGGTCTAAACTAATTGCTAAATTAAATGCATAATCGGCATTATTTGGCGCCAAACGGCTAGCATTAAAATAGGCCTCTTGTGCAGAAGGCCACTGGCTTTGCTCGGCGTATAAATTACCTAAAGCTGCATGCAAGTTTGCGCCTTCAGGCTGTTGCGCAATCATACTTTTAATACGGCTTTCTGCGCCAGCTGCATCCGTATTTGCTTGCGGGCTAACAATAGCCGTTTGCGCAATGCTGTTTCTAGGCTCTATTTCTAACACTTTTTGATACCAACCTTGCGCATCCGCATCACGTCCTTGTCGTTGCGCAATCGCCGCCATGCCAAGCAAAGCATCCACATTACGCACATCGCGTTGCAACACTTGTCTATACTGCTGCTGTGCATTTGCATCCTCACCACGCATGAAAGCTTGGTACGCTGCAAGTAGCGTTGGGTCTACGCCCTGCGACTGCACCTTGCTAATCAGTGTGAGTGGCTTTTGTTTCTTATTACCGATTGGCTCTGCGTAGCTTGCATCTGCGGCAGCATAGACCGCTTCATTATTTTTGTTAACGTTTTTAATTGACGGCTTTTTCGGCTCGGCCTCAATGACATCTTCAACAGCATCATGCTTTTCTAATGTTTTATTTCTAAAAGCCTCGGTACCTGCTTTATTATCAACATTAGCGGCGTCATTCGCTTGATTTACAGCTTGACTCACTTGTACGGGAGCCTCTGAAGGGGCGGTTGTGACTTCGGTTGGCATTGGGGCAATCGTCGGCGGTGGTGCTATCACTGCGACTTGTGATGGTGGCGTGCTAGGTTTCAGTACAATAACATCTGGTTTGGTTAGGTCTTTAATATAGTCGTACCCCTGCAAGCCCAACAGAACCAACAATGCACCCACCACACCCAAGCTCATTAATGCAAATTTTGAACTAGGTGCTTTGACTTCTTTATTTGCAACAAATACCTTAGCTGCTGCCTTTTGGTTCAATTCATCATTGACCATTTGCAAAGCAGGTGTTGAACTAGCAACCGCTGCCTTACTTTTAACACGCGCAGGCGGCAAAGTCTCTGGTGTAGAGCTTTGTAATGGCTTTGCTTCTACTGCTGATTTATTCGAAGCTTTAGCCGCAGATTTAGGCTTAGCGTATTGATTAGCCGAGAAGGATGCGCCCGTTAGCCCCGCCTCCTCCTCTAAGGATAGGTTCTGGTCTAGCGGCGAATTCACTGTTTTTACAGTTGCTTCGGAGACATCAACTACTGGAACTTGCTCAGCAAACTCAGCCTCCTGCGCTTTAGCATCGATAGGCACCAGCTCAAGTGATAAAGCCTCATCAGCCACGTACGCACCCGTTTGCTTTTTGTCTTTATCCGCCTGCTTATTTTTTTCTAAATGATCTAATGCTTTAATGAGTAAACTCATATAAAAGTTTACCTTTCATTTTCGGCTTCAGCTTCTGAAGCTCTCTCAAGCGCTTGAGTCGGTAAATACTGTTTGTAGTGAGCCAGTTCATCACTCTCTAGACTTGCATTTGGGATTACCGTAGGACGTAAAAAAATAACTAATTCAGTTTTTTGATTTGAGTCGTTTTTACCTTGAAAAACCTTACCTACACCAGGAACCTTACTCAAGCCTGGCACTGCCTCTGTGCTGTTTTTGATTTCATCTTGCATCAACCCTCCAAGCACCGCAATGTTACCGCTGCTGATTTGAAGTAAAGACTCCATCTCACGAGTTCTTATTTCAGGAATTCCTTGAAAGTCTGGACTTTTTTGAATTTGAGGATTTGGGTCTGGCACGTATCTAATAAGACTGGTGATTGTCGGCCTTACATTAATATTCACATTTCCAGTATCGTTAATTTGCGGTGTAACGCTCATTACAACCCCTACAGGCACCGTATTTGGCGTAGTTGTAACAGATTGCAAATTTGTACCTGCAACTCCACTGGCTGACTGCGATATCTGTGACTGAACCGTAAAATAAACTAAATTATCAACCACTTTAAGAACCGCAGTTTGATTATTTAGAACCATAAGCTTTGGACTAGACAAAACCTTAGTGTTTCCAAACTGCTCTAATAATTGAACCGAACTTAAAATTCCACGGTTGCCGTTTGTATATCCCGCGATGATTCCAGAAGAGCTAAGTGTTACATTTGCAGCACTATTAACCGCACCCAACTGAGGGCCTAACGCTTGTTTAAATACAAAGCCCGCACTACCCAAACTACCTAAACGGCTCCAGTCAATCCCCGCCTTATACCCATCATTTAATGTAACCTCAACAATCGTTGCCTCGATAAGCACCTGTTTTTTAGCACTCCCCATAACCTTATCAATAAACTCTTGTATTTTTTCGTGCTGTTTATTAGTAGCTCTTACGTTAATGATTCCAGCCTCACGATTTACAATTACAGTGCCAGCAAACAGTGTTTTGTATTCGTTCCTATCCTCTTCTTTTTCACGCTTTGCCTCTGCAGAATTAGCTGTATCAGTATCTGAAGTTTTACTAGAAACACCTGCTTTTGCTTTTTCGTTCGACTTACTTGTATTGCCAGATCGAGTAATAAGCACCTCTTTATCTGTTTCAGCCAATATATCTTTTAGATTTTTTTCCAAAGTTTCCCAAAAATGACTTTTAGACTCACTAGTCACTGAAGTGCGTGAGCTGTTATTTGCGCCATTGCCTGCGCTACTGCTTGCTGTCCCACTAGCGCCTGAAATTTGTGAAGTACTTGAAATTTGACCGTCTGCACCAATAAAACCTGTCGTATCACGTGACATATTCACATAGTCAATTTTGTAAGAGCGCAATACGGGCTGATCTGGTGTAATTGTTAATACATCATTCTGAAGCTTGTACGTCAAATCCACCTGCTTAGATAAACGCTCCAATATGGCAGGTAAGGTTTGATCTACGGCATTCAGAGTGACTCTACCTTGTATTGAAGGGTGAATATCAATATTAAGTTTGCTATCACGTGCAATGGCGAATAGCACTTCTTTAACGGGCGTATCGTAAACAACGATGCTGTAAAGCTGTGCTTTAGCCTTTGGTTTTGGTGGGGGCAGATAGGTATTATTGGTAACAGGTTTAGGGATATTGGCTGTTACTGGTTTGCCGTCTACAGTGTTATTTGAACCTGATTGCACTTCAGCTTGATGCTTGGTAGTATTTTGTCCGTCAATATGGCCATTTGAAGGGGTGATTTTAGACTGGTGCGCGCATGCAGACATGCCTAAAACAAGCATCATGCATAAATGCCCTAATATTTGTTTGTTGTTTAGCACAGTCCCACCCCCAGCTTATTGCTTAAATTACATTCTTTTGTATATTTTGCATAATAACTCAAAAAAAGCAAGAAATATGAACAGAATATTAAATGTTTACAATAAGTTACGTGCTGTATTTATTGCATTTGATCAATATCTTTATTAATACCGGCAAAAGTGCGTAAGTAAGGCTTGCTATTTTTTATTGGTGTTGGCAGATTTTTAAGTGCGGCTAGCGCTTCGCTGCGCTCGGCAAATTCACCATACAAAATCACAGTATATGTTTCACCATTTTGGATTTTTCGATATAAATAAATATTATCTATCTCTAATTGCTGGCTAATTCTATCCAGCTCCGCTTTTAATTGATCATCTTTCTTTTGCTCACCCTTTAGCTTTGCATCTGTTGGTAGCGACTTAATTTGCAATGTAATCGTACTGGGCGGAGCGTTTAACAAATGACTTTTAGTGACCTCTAAACGCTTGTCTACCAAATTTTTGGTTTCAACTATATTTACGGGTGCGGCTGGTGCGGGAGTTGACGCTGTTGTAGTTGGCGAAACTGGCGCAGTTACTGTTTGATTATTGCTGACTGGCTGAATGACATGTGTGGAGGCCGTTGAACTTGAAGCTGTCGCCGTGGTGGGCGCCTCGATAACTGCAGAGGTTGTACCCGACGACGCTGCATTAGTCATCGCAGGCGGACTAACAGCAGCCACTGGTGCTTCAATTTTTGCTTTTTGGGGCTGAACAGCAGTCACTATATTATTGGCTGCTGGAGCTTTTGCCTGATGTTGATATTGCCACCATGCATAGCACATCACTATTGCCAAAAGGCCTATCAACAAACTTGCACCTATAAAGTATTGTTTGTAGTTGGTTGTTTTACGGCCAAACTCGCTGTCTTGAATGGCTGCTTTCACATGTTTTGGTGTGACCTGATAAACATTGTCCGCATAAGCGGCTAATAATGATTTATCTGCCAAGATATTGACACGTCGCGCCAAACCCTCTGCCGCGGCTGAAAGCTTTTTAATCGCCGCAGCAGAAAATAGATGCGGTCCATGATACCCAGCTGCACGTAGCCGCAAAATCAGGTACTCGCCTATATCTTTAGTACCCAAAGGCTCTAAATGAAAGCTATGAGTAATGCGTTCGCGTAACTGGCGAATATGTGCCTCACTCAGGTTGACATCAAGCTCTGGCTGTCCAAATAACACGATTTGCAGCAGCTTATCTTGCTTGGTTTCTAAGTTGGATAGCAGCCGGATTTCCTCTAGCGTCGCCAGTGGCATACCTTGCGCTTCTTCGACAAAAATCACCACTTGCCGACCCTCAGCATGGCGATTGAGCAAATGTGCCTGCAGCAACTGCATCACTTTTAAGCGATCCGCATTCTTAGGCACTTTGAGTTGCAGCTCAAAAGCAATTGCATGCAACACATCTTCTGGCGCCACACTTGGGTTAGCTAAATAAACGCTCTCAACTTTCTCTGGCAGTATGGTTTGCAACATGCGACAAAGCATCGTTTTGCCGCTGCCGACTTCGCCGACTACTTTGATGATGCCTTCGCCGTTGGTGATGGCATAAACCAGTGCATCTAACACTGCGCCACGATTACCGCCCGAGAAGAAAAAATCCGTATTCGGGGTGATTTTGAATGGCGGCTCTTTTAAGCCAAAGTGTGGGTAATACAAATTGTTTCCGTTGGTATGTTCTAGTTTTCGTCAGTGGTGCTCATACGGCTATACAGCGTTGTGCGATTCACATTGAGCAACTTCGCCGCTTGGCTTAAATTGCCATGCGTCATTTGCATTGCCGCTTCAATATAAGCGCGCTCCCAGCTCTTAAGTACCGAGTCTAAACTCACATTGGCTTGACGCTGCAAATGGCGCTGCGCTTGCGCTGTCATGCCTGCAGCATCGTTAATATTTAATGGCTCACCGCTCGAGCCGGATGACTCCGGCTCAGATAAATCAAACTCGGCAACCAATTGCGTCGCATTAAGCGTTTTACCAGAATATTTCGCGATTAAGCGAATCACGATGTTTCTGAGCTCACGCACATTACCTGGGAATTTATAATCCAGCCAACGCGCTTGCGCAGCTTCATCTAATACAAATGGCGCCTGACCTATCTGTTGTGCATAAAATTGAGTGAAATGTTCACGCAGCAAATGCTTATCATCACCCAAATCTCTTACAGGCGGCACATGCACGGCAAATACACTCAAGCGATGATATAAATCAGATCTGAATTTACCCGCACGAACTTCTGCACGTAGGTCACGGTTAGTTGCGGCAACAATACGCGCCTGACTTTTACGCGTTTGCGTTTCACCAATACGTTGATACTCACCATTTTCAAGCACGCGCAGCAATTTGGCCTGCAACTCTAAAGGCAATTCGCCAATTTCATCTAAGAAAAGCGTACCCTCGCTAGCATCTTCAAAATAGCCCGCATGCGCAGCGATAGCGCCAGTAAACGCGCCTTTTGTATGCCCAAACAATATAGATTCAGCCAACAATGGTGAAATTGCAGCGCAGTTAACAGACAAATATGGATGCAGCACTCGTTTACTCGCGTGATGAAAACTACCTGCCACCAGCTCTTTACCACTGCCAGATTCACCCTCAATTAATACAGGAAAAGGTGAATCAGCAAATTGTGTAATTTGCATGCGCAATGCTTGCATAGGCAGACTATCACCCAATAAACCATCGAATTCTAGTTCAGCCTTAACCTCATTAAGCTCAACATCTTGCACCTTGAGCGACTGAAGCAACATGTCTTTGAGTTTTTCTACATCGCAAGGTTTAGCAATAAAATCTACCGCACCTAAAGTCAACGCACGCTTGACGTTAGCATCGTCACTTTGACCGGAAAGTACATGAATTTTAATTGTAGGAGAATGCGCGAGCAACGCGCTTATAACTTTAAAGCCCTCTTCAGGCGTGTGTGGTGATGGAGGCAGACCCAAATCAACCAATGCCAAGGCTGGCATACTATCTTGCTGCTGAAGTAAACTTTTTAGCTGTGCATACGACTCTGCGACACACACTTCAAAGTGCTTACTCAGCACGAAGTGCAGTGTATCCGTAATTAAAGGATCATCATCAATAATCATTAACACTGGACGAAGTGCCGCCATCAATTTAGACCTTTACATAAAATTTAACAACTTCAACAATCAATACCACTATAGCCTGAAAGGCCATATGTATCAATTATTTTGCCATATGAATGTTAACATTTTAGTTGATGGGATTAGATCTTAGGACATCGCAGATAAGCAACGCTAGGCTATGTGGACACAAGCAAACCCTTAATCATTAAAACTTAGATTAAAAGAGCTCTATATCACCTTCTTTTTTATTTTCCTGCAAGTCACCATCGGCTATCAGCTGCTCATAAAAGCAGATCCTGTTTCGCCCGTTGTTTTTTGCAAAGTAAAGTGCTAAATCCGCGTGATCAATTAACTGACTCGGTAGACCATATGTAAAAATCTCGGTATAACCTGCACTCACGGTCACTTTGCCAACCTGAGGAAAGTTAAACTGGCCCACTTTTTCTCTAAATCGATTGAGAATATTGGGAATATCATCATGGCTTGAGCACTCAAATACACCTACGAACTCCTCACCACCAAAGCGAAAGATTGGATCATTGCTTCTGAAAGTTTGCGTCATTAACTGAGAAAATAAAAGCAAGACCTCATCACCAATCAAATGACCAAACTCATCGTTCACCCGCTTAAAATGGTCAATATCAAAAATCGCTAAAAAATACACTTGATCAGCTTTATCGCTCTGGAGCTTAGCGGCTTCTTGCATCTGCACCAAAATCTTATTGATTCTAAAATCAAAAGTTTTACGATTAAGTAGACCAGTTAGAGTGTCGCGCTCATTATCGTTAATAAGCCCCGTGAAATTTTGATATATTTTTAACAGCAAATTAATCACTTCATGCAGGTGAGAGCCACAAACCATTGCCTCTATCGCAATAATTGCAACTGTATGATCTTTTGCATTCTTAACTGGGTACAGCCTAATGGGAGAGGCACACTCTTGCTCATATATGCAGTATTCACCTGATTTAAAACAATCAATCAGCAATTGCTTAAACGATAATGAGGAGTTATCTTGCTCAGGGCTTTTACCAACAACAATGGCCGGCAACAGCTGCTTTCTGGTGTCGTCAGGGTGATAAATAACAACGGATTTAACATTATCATCATCAGATGCGCCCACCAACTCAAACAACGCCTCTGCCAAGGATTGCTCAAGCGCCAAAACGTCGCGCTCATTTGTGAGTGTAATCAGCTTATTTAAAACCGAATGCGTGTTAATAGTATTCAAAATGAGCGCTCAATTCACTTAGACCTAACTCACAGAATATCTAAAATGAACTCTTGGTTATTGATTGAAATTTGAATACTACAGGAAGTTTGACTGTGCTATTAAATAAAGACGCGTAAGAATACCGCTTAATTCTGTAATTTAATCTTAATGACTTACTAACACTTAATGAAAATTTATGATGTGATAAAGATAATAAAGAAATTATTAGCTTAAAGGATTTGGGGTGGCTGATGGGGCTCGAACCCACGACAACAGGAATCACAACCCTATTGCATATTTCCAATATGTATCTGATTACTAAATATTAACTTAACTTTAATTGTCTACTATTTTGCTATCATTTCATATTGCCAATACATGCTTTCATTTGAATAGCAATTTCATTTAGTAGACACTATATATGCACTTAATCGATTATTCTTGCATTTATTTTCATAGTATTATTATTGTAAGAATACTGTACTAGTATTCATATATGAAAATTTCCTTCATAATGGTGAAATAATGGAATTAAACGGATGTCATGTTATAGCAGCTAGAAGCACTCACGCAGTGCAAGCTGCGTCTTTTGTATTAGAGCTGCCGGCTCATATTTCATCCGATATTGCTCAAGCTGCATTAAATTACTACGAAAACTCTCATTCACTTAAAGAGTTATTCCCTATCAAAACTGAAGCTCAAGGGATATCGATTAATCTAGATGATCAAAGCGTTAATGTTAATCAATCCACTGGCCTCCAAGGGCTTACTCTTCAAAGAGTAACTGACGATGGAAGTTTGGAGCTAAGTTTCGCCATTCAAAACAACCAAATGGTATATACATGCCATAAATATACTGGTTGGAAAGAAGTGTTTGAAAAGGCATTGAGTATACTCAGCGAATTTATGGAATTCGTTTGTCCTGTTCCTGGGGTGTCTGTTGTAGGCATTCAATATGTAGATGAGTTTTTCATTACTGGTAATAAAGAAGGCTTTAGATCTGATATTATTTTTTCGACGGATAACACAAGACTTCCAGTTTCACTGCTTAGTGCAAGTGGATTTTGGCATAATCACTCAGGTTGGTTTAGCCCTACCCCAGATAAAACTCAGGGGCAAGTTTTAAATAATTTAAATGTTAGCGTTTACCCACAACAACCCGACCGTCATGCTGTTCAAATCATTACTGCTCATAGATTAATGCTTGCCTTACCTATTAGTGATAAAGGCAGAGTGCTTGAAACCCTTCCAACAACTTTTGAAATGTTGCATTCCACAAATAAGGCTTTATTTAGAGAAGTTCTAAATGAGGAAACTTTGCGATCCATTAATTTACTCCCAAAGTAAAGAGGGCATTATGTTTACTCAAGCTGCTTCATACACACGCATAAACTTAGAATTTCATGGCTTTGCAACAGATCAAACTGCAAAATATTATGACATTTATAAAAATGTTGTTGATCAACAAAGAATCACAAGTGCAAGCTTAATCACTATTGGTGGTGAGCTGAATAATCAAAACTTAGTGTTGCCAACATTACCAATCCACCTAATTCAAAATGAATCAGCGTTAAACTATACTGCTAAGCTAACACCTATATATTTAGTTAAAGCAACAGATGCATTGATTATAAATAATGCTGATGCAATTCAATTAGCTTTTGATCAGGTAGGTGTCGAAAGAGCAAATGGCAATCAACTAATCAATTTGGGGAAAGGCATACTAGCAGAAATGAGCTATAAAGATATTGTCGTAGCTCCTTCTTTAGTTGAAGACCCTGAAGAGGATTCCATTAGTTTAACAATCAGATTTATGTTAAATGTTTCATTCGAAGAATCACTAGTGTTGGACACTAAATTAACAAAAGAAATGATTAATAGAGCGAATGATACTCCTGACAATCTTTTATTTGCTGTATATCCAATGGGCTAATTCTCGTGTTATCAGCAAAAGATATTGCGACTTATGCCAGACAAATCGTTGGTGAAACTGCAAATGAAGTTCGCTTAAGAAATGGGGTTGGAAGAGCATATTATGCTGCTTATCATTACTGCCAACAGGCTGCCAATACCTACTGCGACACCTTTACCAAAGAAGAAATAGATCAGTTACCGAATAATCAAAAGACTACTCACGCGAATTTGTTCTTAAGGCTTAAAACTAAATGTAGAGACGAAGACAATAAGAAAAATTTAAAATTTATGGCAGATCAAGCAAGTAAAATGAAAGATTTTAGAGTTACTGCTGATTACCATCTGGATAAAGTCATTAACCATGACTCATTTATCCGATGCCTGACACACTTGAGTGAAGTCGAAACTACACTTACTGCATTAACTCCAACCAAATAAGGCGGCTAACAATCCGTCTTTCAAACAAAACCCCCTATTACAAAATATTGCCTAACCGACTGTTAGGCAATATTGTTTATCTGATATAACATAAGCGTTTTCAAAGTATGCTGTTAATCACCGTCAAACCAATAACGACAAGGGTATGACAGCAATGTAAGTAAGCGAAAAACACCTATGAGTGATGATAAAAAACAATCTGAAAAAAACAAAGTTGATGTGCTTGCTCGTGACATTGGCAAAAGAATATTTGATGCTCGCGATGGTCTTGGCCTTTCGCAAGAGAGTTTATATAAAAGAACTAAATTAAACGACCATGATGGTATTGGAATTTCTCGTGCAGTTTTATCTCTTTATGAAAGAGGCATAAATAAACCAGGTGCTAGAGAAATTAGTATTCTTTGTGTAACACTGAAAATTTCACCTAACTGGCTTTTATTTGGTTCAGAATCACCTGCTGAAGCATTGCTTCCAAGTCTAACCTTTTTGCAAGGTGATGACTTATCGATATCAATCAGAGTTGCGTTCGGCATCCTTGCACTTTCGCCAGTAGAGCGAAACTCGTTATCTAGTCTTTTGTTCTCACTGTTAAGTAAATCTCTAGGGGACACTCGGTTATCATCATTAATGATGATGGCAAATATGATGGCGCCCGAATTTAAAAATAAAATTCTAGAGACTGTAGGCAATGATGCAGAAAAGCTAGACATGAAAGACTTACTCGCTAAGTTTGTTGAAGAGTGTGCTGAATCCGTATACACAACCTATGGTAATTTACGCCCATTACTTTCCGAAGAGGATTTCTATAACAAGGATCCAGACATCCACCCTCCTCCTCGTAAGCTGTAAAATCACAGTATTCTGAAATAAATCAACTCATTTGTAACTAATTTGCATTGAATACTTGCATAATGTAAAACACTCGCCTATGATTGAAATAAATCAATTCAATTAAGTATTGATTTATTTCAGAAGGAACGGTCATGGCAATCAAACAGGAGTACGCTCTAACTAGAGCCGAATTTGACGAAGCGTTAGTTCGTCTTCGCTTAAACGTCTCAGAAGTTGCGAAGGAAACGGGAATACCTCGATCCTACTGCTCTGAATTTAGAAATGGTGATCGCCAGCTCCGTCCAGAGCAACTAGCAAAGCTAAAAGATTACTTTGAAAGCAAAGGTTTAGTCTTTGAAGACAACAGCCAAGAGCTGACCAAGCCTGAATCAAGTCCACCAGTTACAGATCTAACCAAGCCAGAAGGTATTCAACATACCCTTTTAGCCGTTAGACACCTCTCCATCGATCAAAGCCTGAACACCGAGCAAATCAATAGCATTCTCGAAAAAATAGCCGCAAATGATCGAGATGCCCAAGGGTTGCTCAATGAGAAAGCTGAACGTGGCTTACTTAGTGACTGGTCGGAGCAAACGGATTCATATTTAAAACAAGTGTTTGGTTTGTTCGCAGCCAATTACGTGCTTATGCGTCATTTACAAGGCCGCCCCCTGGTCGTGCTTGAAAAGCCTATCGAAGATAATGAAATCGATACGGTTGCAACCTTATTTGCAAATTTGTTCCATAAAGAGAATGGCGACTTAGTCAAGGAAGAGCAAAAACCAGATACAACACCAAGCGGCGAGGAGGACGCATCATGAAATGCCCCGTTTCCATGCTGCCTAGAGTCGGATCATCAACCGCCTCAATTTTGTTTGTCATTGGTGTGATTGCAACAATCAGTTACGCCTTACATGCTCAGCAAAATAAAGCTAAGGCCAATAAAAATGGCTAGCCAAACACCCATAAAACACTCAGCCATAGCCGCATTAGGCTACATGCCAAACCCAATGCGCGCTATATGGAACAACGCAACCCCGCGAGACCGATCATTTATTGCACGTGCTGCAGCATTAGGTGATCAATCACTTGAGAACGAACACCAAGTGATCGTCCAGCACGTCTACGGCCTTTTATGGGATGAACTGAGCCACAAGCAACAAGTATCGATTCATGAGGCATGCCGTCGCATTGCATCATGGTCTGACAAAATCGGCATCACAGCTGCGTTTGAACGGAGAGCAGCATGATGCAAACTGAACCAAATGCAGTGGTTTCACGCTTTCTTGGTATTAGTGCGAAATCTCTACACACAAGCAGCGCAAAAAACGAAGACCATAAACTTAAAGCGAAGGCATTAAAATACACTTTGCAACGTACAGCACAAACACTTTTGTACAATCACGAAGGTGGCAAGCAACACCGCGTTTGTTCATGTCATCGCAATGTAGCATCGGATGGCGTGAGTGTTTATCGTGATGTATCTGGCAATAACGCACGTTTTGGCAACTTGATGACATGCGGCTCCGTGTGGTCCTGCCCTGTTTGTGCCGCAAAAATCACGGAATCACGCCGTGAAGATTTGCAAAAAGCAGTTAGCAATTGGTTACTTCAAGGTAGTAGTTGCTTATTACTCACTAGTACATTTCCACATGAAGCGGACATGCCGCTATCTGAATTGCTAGAGAAGTTTGCCGAAGCACTACAAAAATTCAAGAATTCACGTACCTACAAAAATATTTTTGGCACCTCAGTCGCAGCAAGTGCCTTGAAGTCGAAAAAGAACACCCCGCTAAAAAACATCATTGAAGGTACGCACCCACGCCTTGGTACAGTGCGTAGCCTTGAAGTGTCACATGGTGTAAATGGCTGGCATCCTCACACTCATGAAGTGTTATTCATGGATGATGACAGACTGCTGACAGATACAGCAGCCGTTGAGTCATTAACCAAAGCTTGGGTGGTTGCATTGATTAATGCAGGACTAGGTGACGAATCAAAAATTAACGACATGTTGTTGCGTGCAATGGATATACGTGGCGGCGATTACGTAGCCGATTATGTCAACAAATTTGGTCGCGAGCCTGTAGAGCTGCAAGGCTGGACAATTGCGCACGAAGTCACAAAAGCCAATAGCAAAATGGGTAAAGTTGGCCGCAAGTTTGGCAATGAATTTCACTATACGCCATTCCAATTGCTAGGCTTCGCAACTGATGGTGACAGTGTAGCCGCTGAACTATTCAAAGAATTTAGCGCGTGCTTTGAAGGCAAGCGCATGAATTACTGGACTAACGGCCTAAAAGATTGGTTTAACATCAATGAAGTTGAAGACGAAGACTTAGCCGTTGATCAGGAAACTGAGAAAGAAAAAGAAGAGGAATTTGTCATTCGTCTTGATGGCGACCAATGGAAACTTGTTATTGAAACAAATGCACGCTTTGAAGTACTACAAGCGGCCGCACGTGGCGGATTGAACTCTGTACTTAGTTTAATTGAAGACTTAAAAACACGGCCTAAAAGCTATCGAGGCTGGTTTAAGGACTTTGCACGGCCTGATTTTAGTAGGTTCTTTCACTAATGGCTAAATACGCAAGAAACAAGCTTTATCCAAACAAAGCTACTCAATGGTCATATTTCATGCAAGCTATTGAACCTAACAACCCTGAGATCAATACAGCTTTTCCAGAATATCACCCTATGTGGGTTATTCAGTCACAGAAAAAATCTGTATCTGCTGAATATTTCAGATTCATGCGTGAGTACTTGCTTAACATGACACACGAGCAATGTGCCGCTTATTTGCGTGTAACTATCAGCCATATAGCAAGCTGGGAAAATGGGAAAGTTGAAGTGCCATTTATGGCATTTGAGCTGCTAAGAGTAGTTTATGAAAGTGCCAATTTTAGGCTATCAAACAAAGACTGGAAAGGCTGGTTCATTGATAGCAACGGCCGCCTAGTATCCCCTAATCGCGGAAGTCTTTCATTCTCACCTGACGAACTCTCATTTATCCGTGAAGTTCACCAGGTCAACGCTATGTATAAAGAAGAAAACAAACAATTGTGTGAAGAAATCGAACCGTTGCGGGCAGAACTAGCAGCATTCAAAGCGGGCGATCAACATGATGGCTTGCTAGATGAACTAAAAGAGATTGGATCTAAATTAGCTGAGATTTCAGCAAGAGTAAGTCCTAACAAGGTTGTACACATCAGCAATAAAACCAAAATCACCGAAACTCTATTGGAGGTAAAAGCAGCATGAAAAAACGTCCTAATTTCAACCTACACACTAACGAAACCCCTTCGGCTGCGATTCTTCGCCTTTACAAGCATATTCGTGCGATCAAACGTGATTACGAACCACAAAGCCACTTTGCTGCTCGCATACAGCACAAAAAAGCTTTCAAACCGATTTTAAGAATCGTTAAGTAATTAATATGTTATTTCTTAGCAGTGATGAGTTGCAAGAGCTTACTGGCTTTAAATTAGCATCAAGGCAATGCATTTGGCTAACAGATCACGCTTACCCTTACGACACAAATCATAGTGGCAAACCAAAGGTGTTACGCTCGTTTTTAGAGCAGCGCCTATGCCCCAGCATCACATCCATCCAAGGCTTTGAAGAGCCAAATTTTGCAGCTCTGAGATAACCATCAACATGGGGCGTCGCCGTACCAATAATTTAGATCTACCTCCGCATATGCAAATTAAGCATGGTGCTTATTACTTTGTTGGTCGCGACAAAAAGTGGATTCGCTTATCTGAAGACAAAGCACTGGCCTTGGCAAAATGGGCTGAATTAGAAGGTGAAATTCCATTCCCGCCAAACGAAGAGAAACCTATCAAAGGTAGCCTAGGCGAACTGATCATGCGTTATATGATTGAGATTGCGCCGCACAAAGCGAAAAGCACTTATCAGGGTAATAAACTAGAGGCTGAAAATCTAAAAAAAGTATTTAGCAAAGTGCAAGCTCGTGCAGTTCTGCCAACTCATATTGCTAAATATCTAGATACACGTGGCATAACATCTCAAGTTCGTGCAAATCGTGAAATTGCATTGCTATCACATATCTATACCTATGGCATGCGCTGGGGTGTTGTTAATAGCAACCCCTGCATAGGCGTTGCCAAGCATAAAGAAAAAGGCCGTGATAGATACATCATGGACAATGAGTTCGAAGGGGTCAAAAACATAGCTAGCGAGCTCATAGCGATTGTAATGGACATGGCCTACATCACAGCCCTACGTAAGGGCGACATTCTCAGCCTAAAGCTTGAGCAGGTAACCGATGAAGGTATATGGATTAAACAGAACAAGACGGGGGCTAAGCAGCTATATGAATGGTCGATAGGCCTGCATGATGTAGTTGATCGTGCTAAGGCGTTAAAACGGCCAATACGTGGTCTATATCTATTTTGTACACGACAAGGCAAGCCATATTCAGATTCAGGATTTAAAGCTATGTGGAATCGTGTACAGGTCAAATGGGCTGAGCAAGGTGGAAGTCGGTTTACATTTCATGACATACGGGCGAAGGCATTAACTGACGCAAAGAACTTAGGTATGGATGCTCAATCACTCGCTGGTCACAGCTCCGCAGCTATGACTGAGCATTACATTAAACAAAGGGAATTTAAGCGTGTAATTCCTTTGAAATAGCTTAAATTAATTTAAGCTGAAAGGTTAGCAGTATGGCTTTCAAAAGCAGGCATAGAACATAAAGAAGCAACCGTATAACCCATAATAAATTTAGATTTTAAATTAACAAAACTGTTAAATTTTACGTCTGTTGTGTTGCTGATGATTTTCTTCATATTGTTAGTCCTTTTGATTGGTAGTTTTAAATTACTAAATACTGATAAATTAGCTTTTACTTCTAAATCAGTTACCACTTTAAAGGTTCTATGCTGCTGAACTTGATAGCCAGTAATGCTTCCACCGGAGTTCTGTTTATTATCCTTATGTTTAGTAATATGGCGATAAGAATAATATTTTCAAGTACCAAAATTAAAAATAGTAGACAATTGTCTACTATTCAATGAGTTTTAGCATTTTGATATTTGCTGGAAAGCGCTAGAAATATGGGGTGGCTGATGGGGCTCGAACCCACGACAACAGGAATCACAATCCTGGACTCTACCAACTGAGCTACAGCCACCATAGAGACTTAACGTACTGGTCTGCCCGACAGGAATCGAACCTGTAACCCCCAGCTTAGAAGGCTGGTGCTCTATCCGGTTGAGCTACGGGCAGATTGTGGTTACAAGGCTTCATATTTGCATATAAAGTTTCGGGCTGACTTTTATCTTGACTTGTTAAGTTTAAACTAAAAACCAACAAGTTAAAATTTGGTCGGCGTGGAGAGATTCGAACTCCCGACATCCTGCTCCCAAAGCAGGCGCGCTACCAGGCTACGCTACACGCCGAAGGGCAGAAATATACTGCAAACCGGGCTGAAGGTCAAATCTATTATGATAAAATGTTACTTTATTTTCAATATAGCTTAAAAAGTAAGCAAAATAATATCTAATGACCGCTCAAATAATTGATGGCAAAGCCATTGCTGAAAATCTTTTAAACTCGATTAAAGAACGTATCAATAATCGCCTACTAGCAAACAAACGTGCGCCCGGTTTAGCCGTGATCGTTCTAGGTGCAGATCCTGCATCCAGCATCTATGTACGTAACAAACGCCTAGCCTGCGAAAAGGTTGGTATTCGCTCTATTGCTTACGATTTACCAGATTCAACTTCTGAAGCTGATCTGCTTACGTTGATTGAGCAATTGAATCAAGATGAGACTATTGATGGCATTCTCGTGCAGTCACCATTACCGCCTCAAATTAAAGATGAACATATCATTGAGCGCATCAGTCCCAATAAAGATGTTGATGGTTTTCATCCCTATAACATTGGGAGGTTGGCGGTTCGCCAGCCCACCTTACGCTCTTGTACGCCTTTTGGCGTCATTAAAATGCTGCAAGCCAGCAATATAGAGCTAATGGGCTTGGATGCGTTAGTTGTAGGCGTATCGAATCATGTAGGTCGCCCAATGGCATTAGAGCTACTACTGGCCGGCTGCACTGTAACCAGTTGTCATCGACATACTAAAGATTTGGCTAAAATGGTTCAGCAAGCCGATTTGATTGTCGCTGCCGCAGGAAAACCTGGGTTGATACAAGGCGCTTGGATTAAGCCTGGCGCTATTGTCATAGACATTGGCATTAACCGACTGGCTGATGGCAGCATCTCTGGCGACGTGGATTTTAAAGCTGCAAAAGAGCGTGCGGGCTATATTTCCCCAGTACCAGGTGGCGTTGGCCCAATGACGGTTGCCACTTTAATGGAAAACACATTATTAGCACTAGAGTTAAATGAAGCAAAACTTTAATATCTTGTATTAAGTTATTTAGCAAATAATTCAATGAATTAGGCTAACTTTGCATCAAAGCTAGTTTCAGTGTACACTCACGCGCTTAATTTTATAAAGCATAATTCTTAGGTAGTTTTCTTAAGCAACTCTTTTTAAGTTTTTTGAGGCACACCATGGCAGAAGTTATTACTAAACATTTCACCCCTTACCAGCCAAAGGCTGACGAGCAGTATATGAGCAAACCACAGCTCAATCACTTTCGTAAGATTTTGAACGACTGGAAAGCAGAACTAAGCCAAGAACTTGATCGCACCGTACATACGATGCAAGATGAAGTTACGATGTTTGCGGACCCAAACGACCGCGCAAGCCAAGAGTCAGACATGACTTTAGAATTGCGTAACCGCGACCGTGAACGTAAGCTTATCAAGAAAATTGATGAGACTTTACGCAATATTGATAGCGACGAATATGGCTATTGCGAAGGCTGTGGTATCGAGATTGGTCTAAAACGCCTAGAAGCGCGCCCAACTGCGACACTTTGCATTGATTGCAAAACACTAGATGAAATGCGTGAGAAACAAGTGGCCAAATAATTAGACCACTAAATCTTATGTAAAAATAAAAGCCCGATTAGTCGGGCTTTTATTTTTTAAGGTGCATTTTTACACAACAAAAAACCCGCTTTCGCGGGCTTTTTGTTTAAACATTAACCGACTTATTCGTCTGCTTCTGTCTCAGATTTAGCCTCTGCAGCTGGCGCTTCAATCAAAGCCTTCATGCTTAAACGCACGCGGCCTTTTTCATCAGCTTCAACCACTTTAACTTTAACAATATCGCCTTCTTTTAAGAAGTCACTCACAGCATTTACACGTTGATGTGCAATTTGTGAGATGTGCAGTAAGCCATCTTTACCAGGAATTAGCGACACGATAGCACCAAAATCAAGCAATTTAAGCACAGTACCTTCATACACATTACCGATTTCAACTTCAGCAGTAATCTCAGCAATACGACGTTGCGCTTCAGCGCCTTGCTCTGAACTTGTACAAGCAATTTTCACTGTACCGTCTTCAGTAATATCAATGCTAGTGCCTGTTTCTTCAGTTAGCGCACGAATCACCGCGCCGCCTTTACCAATCACATCACGGATTTTCTCAGGATTGATTTTCATCACGATAATGCGTGGAGCAAACGCTGACATTTCAGTATTCGCGCTGCTCATTGCAGCTTTCATGATACCTAAAATGTGCGCACGGCCTTCTTTTGCTTGTGCTAACGCCACTTGCATAATTTGTGAAGTGATGCCTGTGATTTTGATATCCATTTGCAGCGCTGTAATACCGTCTTCTGTACCGGCTACTTTAAAGTCCATATCACCTAGATGATCTTCGTCACCTAAAATATCCGTTAACACCGCAACGCGGTTGCCTTCTTTAATCAAGCCCATCGCAATACCAGCGACTAGTGATTTCATCGGCACGCCTGCATCCATCAATGCTAAACAACCGCCACACACTGAAGCCATTGAGCTTGAACCGTTAGATTCTGTAATTTCAGACACTACACGCATGGTGTAATCGAAATCTGCTTGATCTGGCAATGCAGCGATTAATGAGCGCTTTGCTAAACGGCCATGGCCGATTTCGCGACGTTTTGGTGTACCCACACGGCCTGTTTCACCAGTAGCGTACGGAGGCATGTTGTAATGCAGCATGAAGCGATCTTTAAACTCGCCTTGCAATGCATCAATCACTTGCTCGTCACGGCCTGTACCAAGCGTTGCAACCACCAAAGCTTGCGTTTCACCGCGCGTGAATAATGCAGAGCCATGTGTACGTGGCAATACGCCTGTACGGATACTGATTGGACGTACTGTGCGCGTATCGCGACCATCAATACGTGGCTCGCCATTTAAGATTTGGCTACGGACTGTTTTAGCTTCCAAATTAAACAACTCACCTTTAATTTTATTCGCTTCAGCTGTTGAAGTTTCTTCAGTGATTAACTCGCCCAATACGCGGCTAGTAATTTCTGACAATTTAGCTGAACGTGCGCCTTTTGCCTTGATTTGGAATGCAGCATTAATATCCGCAGCAGCTAATTCAGCTACTTTTGCGATTAACGCTGTATCTGGCTCTGGAGCAACCCAGTCCCATGCATCTTTACCCGCTTCAGCAGCTAATTCAGCAATCATTTTAATCACGGCTTGCATTTGCTCGTGACCGAACACCACAGCGCCCAACATCACTTCTTCAGAAAGCTCTTTCGCTTCTGACTCAACCATCATTACGGCTGTTTCAGTCGCTGCAACCACTAAATCTAATTCAGTTTCTTCTAATTGTGCTTTGGTTGGGTTCAATACGTATTCGTCATTGATATAACCAACACGTGCTGCACCCAGTGGGCCGAAGAATGGAATACCTGACAATGACATTGCCGCAGAAGCACCGATAATTGCTGGAATATCTGCATCGATTTCTGGATCTGATGACAACACTGTCGCTACAACTTGCACTTCGTTATAAAACGCTTCTGGGAATAATGGACGTAATGGACGGTCGATTAAACGGCTTGTCAGTGTTTCTTTTTCTGAAGGACGGCCTTCACGTTTGAAAAAGCCACCTGGGATTTTACCTGCAGCATAAGTTTTTTCCATGTAATCTACTGTTAACGGGAAAAAATCTTGGCCTGCTTTTACTTCTGATTTACTCGTAACGGCTACCAATACCACTGTATCGCCGTAGCTCACCATCACAGCCGCATCGGCTTGACGTGAGATTTCACCTGTTTCAAGAGTGAGCGTATGCGCACCGTATTGAATACTTTTAGTTACTTTATTAAACATTATTTTTCCTTTTTCATATCAATAAGCTGTTATTCACTACCCAATAACAACCGACTTTTTCTAACTCAATTTTAAAAATTTGGTGATTACTTTTTTACTACCATTTTTAGCAGATATGTAAACTATTAAAAACGAAAAAGCCGACGCATATCACCATGCAATCGGCTTTTCTTACAATTATAAAAGTGAATGGTTCACTTTTATAAGAATTACTTACGTAAGCTCAAACGCTCAATCAGTGTTTGATAACGGCTTGAATCTTTACGTTTTAAATAATCCAACAAGCTACGACGTTGACTTACTAAAGCCAACAAACCGCGACGTGAGTGGTTATCTTTTTTGTTAGATTTAAAATGCTCTGTTAAGTATGTAATGCGGCTAGTTAAAAGCGCAACTTGCACTTCTGGGCTAGCGGTATCATTTGGAGCACGTTGATATTCTTTAACGATTTTTGCAGTATCTAAAGCTGTAGTTGCCATTTTTTTCCCTAATAATTAGCGTCAATGCAAAAGTAGAAAACCCACTAAAGCATTCATTTACAAAATGAACTGAGCATTCTAATGATAAATCTATGATTTATCAAGTAGTTTTGTATATTTAAGCGACTCTATGTCACTTAATTTTCCATGTGTCGGATTAAACGCTTCGGAGCAATTTTTCCATCACTCGACAATTCCCCTAGCCCTAAAAAGTCTTGCTGTTCGCTATACAGCCGCAGCAATCCTTTAGGCACTGCACCGCTCTTCCACACGCCCTGACCTTGCTGCAGATAGAACACGCTATCGTTATCTAAGGTAATCGCTGGCAAATGCTGCACGGCACTGTCTTCTGGCAGCAAAGCGGCTTCTCTTTGCTCTAACGTCATAGCTTCTAATTGTTCTAGCGTGATGGTTTGCGCTATTGTGTAGTTGGCGGTAGCCGTTCTGCGCAAACCAATTAAATGTGCGCCACAACCCAGTTGCTTACCAATGTCTTCAGCCAAGGTACGAATATAAGTGCCTTTCGTACAAGTCACGGTAATAACGGCTTCATCTTGTTTGAAATCGTCGACAGCAATATGATGAATAGTAATCAGACGAGCTTTACGCTCTATTTCTATGCCAGCCCGTGCATATTCATACATGGCCTTACCTTCGTGCTTTAAGGCAGAAAACATAGGGGGAACTTGGCTGATTTCACCGAGGAACTGTTGGCATACTTGCTCAAATTGCGCTCGGCTAACATTCACAGCTTGTGTTGTCAGTACCTCACCTTCGGCATCGCCAGTATTGGTAGTAACACCTAGCTTTAAAGTCGCAACGTAGGTTTTATCTGCATCAGTGAGGTAATGCGCAAATTTTGTGGCTTCGCCAAAGCAAAGCGGCAGCAAGCCTGTCGCCAATGGATCTAGCGTGCCTGTGTGCCCAGCTTTTGCGGCTTGATATAGCCACTTGGCTTTTTGTAAGGCTTGGTTGCTAGAAAAACCGATTGGCTTATCCAGCAACAACACGCCGTTTACATTTCGTTTTGTTCTTTTAAACTGCAAGAATCTGGCCTCTGCTGGCTAGAGTAATTAGAATTATTTTTTGTCTTTTTCTGGGACGTTATCTGGATTGGTCGCAAGCGCTTCATCAATCAATTTTGACATCATCATGCCGTTATCAATTGAAGCATCATAGACAAAATGCAGTTGCGGAACCGTACGAAGCAGCATGCGTTTAGCCACCTGCGTTCTGAGAAAGCCCGCTGACTTTTCTAGACCTTGCTGCAAGCTATCACTGGCTTTACTAGCACTGTAAAAAATCTTCGCGTGCGCCATATCACCAGTCACCTCAACAGCAGTGATGGTCACCATTTTCACACGCGGATCTTTTACTTCAAATTGCAGCAAGTCAGCGAGTTCACGCTGCATTTGCTCTGCAACTCGGTGGCTTCTTGAGAAATCCTTAGCCATTATAGCGTTCTAGCCACTTCAACGATTTCATACACTTCTAAGATATCGCCAACTTCAATATCATTAAAGTTCTTCAATGACAGACCGCACTCAAAGTTGTTTTTAACTTCTTTAACGTCGTCTTTAAAGCGTTTAAGTGAGTCTAACTCGCCAGTATGAATAATCACGTTATTACGTAACACTCGCACTCTTGATGTACGTTTAATCATACCATCTTGCACGTAACAACCAGCAATCGCGCCGACTTTAGAGATGCGGAACACTTCACGAATCTCTACAGTACCAATCATGCTTTCTCTTTGCTCTGGCGCTAACATGCCACCTAGAGCGGCTTTAATCTCGTCCACTGCCTCGTAAATAATATTGTAGTAACGCACATCTATACCTAGCGTTTCTATCAATTTACGTGCACCTGAGTCTGCGCGCACGTTAAAGCCAATCAATACCGCTTTTGATGCTGCAGCCAAGTTAACATCTGACTCGCTAATGGCACCTACGCCAGTGTGAATGATATTTACACGTACTTCAGAAGTTGAAAGTTTTTGTAAACTTGTTGCCAACGCTTCGTATGAACCTTGTACGTCAGATTTAATAATCAAGCCCAGCGTTTGCATGTTGCCATCGCCCATTTGCTCGAACATATTTTCGAGTTTAGCCGCTTGTTGTTTAGCTAATTTCACATCACGGAATTTACCTTGACGGAAGTTTGCGATTTCACGTGCTTTGCGCTCATCGTTAAGCACAATCATTTCTTCACCAGCGCTCGGTACATCTGACAAACCTTGAATTTCCACTGGCATTGATGGACCAGCTTCTTGAATGTCATTGCCTGACTCATCCAACATCGCACGTACTTTACCAAACGTAGTACCAGCTAACACCATATCACCACGTCTAAGCGTACCTGATGTTACCAAGATAGTCGCGACTGAACCGCGGCCTTTATCTAGACGACCTTCAATCACCAAGCCTTTAGCCGGCGTATTTTTAGGTGCTTGCAGCTCTAAAACTTCCGCCTGAAGAAGTACCGCTTCTAACAGTTCATCAATACCCTTACCTGTTTTTGCCGAAACTTCTCTAAACATGACTTCGCCACCAAAATCTTCTGGTACCACTTCTTGCGCAACTAATTCCATTTTTACGCGCTCTGGTTCTGCACCAGGCTTATCAATTTTGTTGATCGCAACAACTAAAGGTACGCCAGCCGCTTTGGCATGGTGAATCGCTTCTATGGTTTGTGGCATCACGCCATCATCCGCAGAAACGACTAGAATCACCACATCGGTCGCTTTTGCACCGCGAGCCCGCATAGCCGTAAACGCTTCATGGCCTGGCGTGTCTAAGAAAGTCACCATACCGCGCGGCGTTTCAACGTGATAAGCACCAATATGTTGCGTAATACCACCCGCCTCACCTGAAGCGACACGGCTACGACGAATGTAATCTAGCAATGAAGTTTTACCATGGTCTACGTGACCCATCACAGTCACTACTGGTGGACGTGTTTCCATAATTGCAGTGGCGTGCTCTGCCTCTTCAACAAAAGCATCTGGGTCGTTTGGTGCAGCAGCAGCAGCTTTATGGCCCATTTCTTCTACAATAATAATTGCAGTTTCTTGGTCTAGCACTTGGTTAATCGTCACCATCATGCCCATGCCCATCAGCGTTTTAATCACTTCGCCTGATTTAACTGCCATTTTGTGCGCCAATTCAGCGACCGTAATGGTTTCTGGCACTAACACTTCATAGATAATCGCTTCTGTTGGCGCTGTAAATCCGTGTTGCGTATCATCATCCTGATGACGACTTTTGCCTTTAGGCGCACGCCAGCCTGGTTTACCAGCAGTAACATCACCGCGCGTTTTCAAGCCGCGTTTTTTATTCTCAGCGTCTGTCCACTCTTTATTATTGCCCTTACCTTTTTTCGCCTCTTTCGCTACTGCTGGCTTAGCTACGCCCTCTTTAGCGACAGGCTTATGCAATGTACCTTCAGATAGTTTTGCAGCTTTTACTTTAGCTGCTTCGGCCTCAGCTAGTTTTCTAGCTTCTTCATCTAAGCGACGTTGCGCCATTTCTGCTTTTTTGCGTTTATCTTCTGCTTGAATAGCAGCTAATGCTGAATGACGTCGCGCTTCATTTTCACGCAAGGCAATTTCATCTGCGCCCAACAAGTCTTTACGACTGATAGTCTTAATTACGGGTTCTGCAACAACTGGTTTTTCGATCACAGGTGCAGGCTCTGGAGCAACTTCAGCAACAATGACTTCTTCCACAATCACTTCAACAACTGGTCCCACAACTTCTTCAACAACAGGCACCTCAACAACCTCAACAGGCGCAATCTCTTCAACCGCCGCTTCAGGCGCTTGCTCTTCGGCGACAACTTCTTCTGTATGCGCAGTTAAATCGGCCTCATCGTGTTGTTCAATCACACGTTTTTTACGCACTTCAACTTGAATCGTGCGCGCTTTACCTGTGTTATCCGTTTTCTTGATCTCTGTACTGGATTTACGCGTTAAAGTAATTTTGTTTTTCGGCGCAAGCGTACCGTGCTCTTTACGCAGGTGATCCAGCAGCGCTGTTTTATCATCTTCACTTAGATAATCTTCAGCGGCTGATTTCTTTACGCCTGCGCTATTGAGCTGTTCTAATAACAACGCTGTTGGCAGCTTTAATTCGCCAGCAAATTGTTCTACGGTTGTTTGTGCCATCTTGTTACTCCAGTATTCTTGCCTAAGCTTTATTGCCTAGTTTTACCACTATTACTTTTATTGATTGCTTAATTTAAGTAAATCCAAACGACCTACTTAAACGTATGCGCTTACTTAAACCTGTGTAATTACTTAAACCAAGGCGCGCGCGCTGTCATGATTAATGTTTTTGCACGTTCTGCATCCATCCCAGTGAGCTCTTCCAGCTCATCTACCGCTAACTCAGCCAAATCATCCATTGTTGCCACACCTTTAGAGGCCAATAGATGTGCTGTTTCGGCATCCATGCCTTCCATCGCCAACAAATCTTCAGAAGCTTCTTCAACTTTCTCTTCTTTAGCAATCGCTTCTGTTAACAAAGCTGCACGAGCGCGTTTACGTAGCTCTTCAATCGTGTCTTCATCAAACGCTTCGATTTCGTTCATTTCAGCCAATGGCACATAAGCAATTTCTTCTAACGTACTAAAGCCTTCTTGCACTAAAATTTCCGCCACTTCAGCATCCACATCCAACTTATCCATGAACAACTGGCTGACACCAGCAAATTCATCTTGGTTTTTCTGTGCAGCTTGATCAACGGTCAGAATGTTCAATGTCCAACCAGTTAACTCAGAAGCCAAACGTACGTTTTGACCGTTACGACCAATCGCCAGGGCTAATTGCTCTTCATCCACCACAACATCCATACTGTGTGCATCTTCATCTACAACGATGCTAGAAACTTCAGCAGGTGACATTGCATTAATCACGAACTGGGCTGGCTCCATAGACCACAACACAATATCCACGCGCTCACCAGCCAACTCACCAGTCACTGCTTGCACGCGTGAACCACGCATACCTACGCAAGTACCGACTGGGTCAATACGCTGATCGTTTGATTTAACCGCAATTTTTGAACGCAAACCAGGATCACGCGCTGCGGCACGAATCTCAAGCAAACCCTCTTCAATTTCCGGCACTTCTAATTCAAATAGACGCACTAGGAAATCAGGCGTAATTCTTGAAAGAATTAACTGAGGACCACGGCCACCACGTTCGATGCGTGAAAGGAATGCGCGTACACGGTCACCTACACGTAGATTCTCTTTAGGAATCATTTGTTCGCGCGGTAATAATGATTCAATACGGCCCACTTCAATAATCGCATTACCTTTTTCCATACGCTTAATCACGCCTGTGACTAATTTTTCATCACGCGCTAAAAAGTCTTCTAGAATTTGCTCACGCTCAGCTTCACGCACTTTTTGCAAAATCACTTGTTTCGCTGCTTGCGCGCCGATACGGCCGAACTCAATGCTTTCTAATGGCTCTTCGTAATAATCGCCAACATTCAAACCTTTAGCGTGTTCGCTTTCTTCATCAATTTGATAAGCTGAGTTTTCTAACAAGTCATACTCAACATATTGCCAGCGTCTGAATGTTTCATACTCGCCACTTTCACGGTCGATAGACACGCGCACATCGGCATCATCATGATGTTTTTTCTTGGTGGCTGAAGCCAAGGCAAGCTCAAGCGCAGTAAAAATGACTTCTTTACTCACATTTTTTTCGTGTGCTAGTGCATCTACCAATAATAAAATTTCACGACTCATCATCTATCTCCGACTATAAATTGCAGTTTAACTGCTTTATTTCATTAAATTCTTATCAAACGTTTATTCTAACTTGCTCTAAAACACTGGGTTCAAACGTGCTTTATCAATATTACTCAGCGCCATCTTGTATACAACACCATCAAACTCAATTAACACCAGGCCATCTTGCACACCTTTAATAAAACCTAAAAAAGTTTTACGCGGTAAGGTTGTTTCTGTCGCGGTTACGCTTTCATCTTTAATGCCAACACGCAACTTAATCTGCGCTCGCTCGCCGATAAACCTCACGAAATCGGCTTCTTTTTTCAGTACGCGATCCATTCCTGGCGATGAAACTTCCAAGCGATCGTAATCAATGTCATTCTCTACCGCCAATAAGTTACCCAGCTGATTACTCACCAAGCTGCAATCATCAATATTGACGCTATCTTTAATATCTGCAGGGTTTAATTTATCAATAAAAACACGCAACAATTTACCGCGATTAGAAATCTCTAAATCAACAAGTTCGTAGCCTAATTGGCTTACCGATTTCTCTATCAACGTATGCAGATCTTGCATGTTTATTAAACCCCTATTCCCTACCACAACCTTACGAATTCATGCGTAAGTCGCAGAAACAAAAAATGGGCACAAAGCCCATCGAAAAAATTCTTCCATATTATACCTATCAATTCAATGAATTGGAATTAGAACTCGCAAATACCAAGCCCAAAAGTGACTTTATTCTCAATTACACCGATTTATATTCTTTTTGATTATAAACTTATAAAAATCAATTCTTTTTAATTATTTAAAATACTTCTTATAGTGCTGATATTCGCTTTTAACTTAATTTGATTTGAGGTTAACCACATGTCACATATTCACAATTCAACCAACATTAGCAGAGATGTAGTGCAAGAAATCTTACAAGCTGTTGATTCGCTCAAGCGCGGATCTGGTTTTGGTTCTATAGAAATAGTACTGCATGAAGGACGTGTAACTCAAATTGAAAAACGCGAGAAGTTTAGATTTTCTAATAACGAGAATCTAGAGAGCAAAAGAATCACGCCTTCTATACCAGTAGCGGCAAAATAAAAAAACTTAAAACAAAGGGGCTGACCAGCAGGCTGGAAGCTTTATGTCAGGAGATTAAAATGCAATTCAAATATACTAAATTCGCCTCTGCGCTCATAGCTAGCGGCATTATTTCACTGCCTATAACAGCTCATGCTAATGACAGTTCTGAGCTTGAAGAGTTACGTAGTTTAGTGCAAGACCTTAGTCAAAAAGTCAAAGTGCTTGAGCGCAAAGGTGAAATTTCAGGCGAAGAAGCAACAGCAGCTAAGGCCACAACACCAATTGTTAGCGCAGGGCCTGGTGGCTTTTCTTTAAAATCTGCAGATGGCAGCTCAGAACTTCGTTTACGTGGTCAAATTCAAGTGGATGGCCGTTATTTTGTCAATGGTGATGGCAGCGCAAGTGGCAGCACTAACGCGACGGCAGCGCAAGCTGCTGATACCGTATTATTGAAGCAGTTCCGTCCTATTTTCCAAGGAAAATTGTGGGATAAATATGAGTTTTTACTTACACCTGATTTTGGTGGCGGTAAAACCATCGTACAAGATGCTTATATCGATGCTAAATTCAACCCATGGTTTCAAGTTAAAGCAGGTAAACAAAAATCCCCATTTGGTTTAGAGCGCCTACAAGGTGATGCTGATGGTAAGTTTATTGAACGTTCTTTAGTTAACAATCTGGTTCCTAATCGAGATATCGGTGTGCAACTGCATGGCGCATTTGCTGATAACAAAGTGGAATATGCGCTTGGTTACTTTAATGGGGTAATTGATGGCAATAGCAGCGATAACTACACTAATGCAGACACTGACAATAATCGTGATAAAGATTATGTCGCACGTATATTTGCAACGCCTTTCAAAAATGACACCGGATTCTTGCAAGGGTTAGGCTTTGGTTTAGCTGCCACATACTCTAATTTGGCAGGCTCTGGAACTGGAGTAAATACTACAACAGCTCAAAGTGCCACAGAAAGTAATTTACCAAGTTTTAGAAGTGGATTAGGTCAATTATCAAACTTTAAATATACGACCGCATCAGCAGGTGCAACAAATGGTACTTACGCTGATGGGCAACGTCTACGCTGGTCTCCTCAGTTTTACTACTACAACGGTCCTTTTGGTTTATTTGGTGAATATGTTCAAGTTGAACAGGATGTGAGCAGAGTTGGTAATACTGGGAAACGCCATGACAAACTTAAAAATGATGCATGGCAAATTGCTGCCTCTTGGATTATTACCGGTGAAGATGCCGGCTATGTGAACCCTACCGTTTTACATCCATTTAACGTAGACACTGGTGATTTAGGGGCTTGGGAATTAGTTGCACGCTATTCTGAATTAAATATTGATGACAAGACCTTCGCCGGAACTACTGCAACTTCTTATGCTGATCCCAAAAGCTCTATCAGCAAAGCCAGTGCTTGGGCTACCGGTGTTAATTGGTACCTGAATCGCAACCTAAAACTTGCTTTAGATTATGAGCAAACCAGCTTTAATGATGGCTGGACAACTGGTGCTGTTAAGTCAGACCGCCCAACTGAGCGCGTTCTTTCTACTCGATTACAACTTGGTTTCTAGCACCTTAATTTACTCATCCCATATTCAAATTGTGAACATGAGATGAGTGCTAGCTATTTACATTACAGTTTAGACAAGGATTACAAATGAAAAAAACACTACTAGCCGTTGCCTTGCTTTCAATAGCATTTGGCGCTGCGGCACCAACTCTGGCATCAGCCAAAGACTATACTTTACTCAACGTTTCTTATGACCCAACGCGTGAACTTTACCAAGATTTCAATGCTGCATTTAGCAAATATTGGCTAGCAAAAACTGGCGACAAGGTCACTGTTAAAGCTTCGCATGGTGGCTCAGGTAAGCAAGCGCGCTCTATTATTGATGGCTTAGATGCTGACGTTGCAACGCTTGGCTTAGGTTACGATGTAGATCAGCTGTATGAAAAAGGTAAGTTGATTCCTAAAGACTGGCAAAAACGCCTTTCACTGAATAGCTCACCTTACACATCAACCATTGTGTTGTTAGTTAGAAAGGGCAATCCTAAAAAAATCAAAGATTGGGATGACTTAACCAAATCAGGTGTTTCTGTGATCACGCCTAATCCTAAAACATCAGGTGGTGCACGCTGGAACTATTTAGCGGCTTGGGCATACGCTCAGAAGCAAGATGGTGGTGATGAAGTTAAAACGAAAGAATTTATCAGCAAGTTATTCAAGAACGTTCCTGTGCTAGATACTGGTGCTCGTGGATCTACAACAACCTTTGCTGAGCGTGGCATTGGTGATGTACTGATTGCTTGGGAAAACGAAGCCTTTTTAGCTCAAAAAGAATTCCCTGGTAAATATGAAATCGTGATCCCTTCACTTTCTATTTTGGCTGAACCGCCAGTCACTGTAGTTGATAAGTACGCTAAGAAACACGGCACTGAGGCTATTGCTAAGGCATACCTGGATTATCTATATACTGAAGAGGGTCAAGAAATCGCAGCAAGGAACTTCTACCGTCCAACACTGGCTTCTGTGGCGAAAAAATATGAAGCACAGTTTCCAAAAGTTAATTTAGTGAAAATTGACGATGATTTTGGTGGTTGGCAAGTGGCCCAGAAAAAACACTTCTCTGACGGCGGTACGTTCGATCAGATTTATCAAAAATAAGTCATTCAATTATTAAACGCAAGGCCTTTGAGGTCTTGCGAAAATAATTGTATATTGTTGTCTTTAAACTCTTGTATCTATAATTGATACAAGAGTTATTAATCATTAAGGAGTTCTTATGTCTAGTTGGTTTGAGGATAATGCGCAATCTATCGGCAATACGCCTTTAGTTAAGCTGAATCGTATTACCGATGGCGCAAGCGCTACTATATTAGCAAAAATTGAAGGTCGTAACCCAGCTTATTCGGTTAAATGCCGTATCGGTGCCGCCATGATTTGGGATGCTGAGCAACGCGGTTTATTAGGTGCTGGTAAAGAGATTGTAGAGCCTACTAGCGGCAATACTGGCATTGCTTTAGCCTTTGTTGCAGCCGCTCGAGGCATTCCACTCACGCTTACCATGCCAGAAACAATGAGCATAGAGCGCCGTAAACTATTGGTCGCTTATGGGGCAAAATTGGTACTCACGGAAGGTGCAAAAGGCATGAGTGGCGCGATTGCAAAAGCGGAGGAAATTGCCGCATCAGATCCTAGCCGCTATGTATTGCTTCAGCAATTTAAAAACCCAGCTAACCCAGCGATTCATGAAAAAACGACTGGGCCAGAAATTTGGAACGCAACTGATGGCAATATTGATATATTCGTTGCAGGTGTAGGCACAGGTGGCACGATCACAGGCGTTTCGCGTTTCATCAAAAATACCCAAAACAAGAACATTCTGACGGTTGCAGTTGAGCCTGCATCAAGCCCAGTACTCAGCCAGCATCGTGCTGGCGAGGCAATCAAGCCAGCGCCGCATAAAATTCAAGGCATAGGCGCAGGCTTTGTACCTGCGAACCTTGATTTATCTGTTGTGGATGACATCGCACAAGTGACTAATGAAGAGGCTATTCTCTATGCACAGCGTTTAGCGCGTGAAGAAGGTATATTGTCGGGTATTTCCTGTGGTGCAGCAGTTGCAGTTGCAGTCCGCTATGCAAAACAACCAGAAAATGCGGGTAAAACGATTGTGGTGATATTGCCAGATTCTGGCGAGCGTTATCTAAGCTCGATTTTGTTTGATGGACTATTTGATGCACAGGGTTTAGCCGTTTAATTGCTTTAAGGTGGTGGCCGCTAACACTTAAAATCAAGCGGCAGCATTGCTTTCTCCCTAGTTAAACTTGATTAAAGTTTAACCAAACCTAAAGTTGTCTGGCTAACCCACATGGGCAGCCAGACTTTTTTCATGCTTGTATCTAATCTTACCTAATACGACTAAAGTTTTAGCTAAAGTTAGTAGGCGCTTTAGTTGAGCTTAAGCGTAGCAAGGCATTCACTAATACATCTACTTCTGCATAAGTATTGTAGAAGGCCAGCGATGGTCTTACCGTTGTTTCCAGCCCAAAGCGACGCAATATAGGTTGCGCGCAATGATGCCCTGAACGCACCGCTATACCTTCTTGATTAAGCGCCGCACCAACCTCTTCACTCTTATAACCTTCAAGTGTGAAAGATAGGACACTAGCTTTTTCTTTTGCCGTGCCAACTAGGCACAAGCCAGGCACTTTGCACAGTGCGGCTGTTGCATAGACTAAAAGTTCATGCTCATAGCGTGCAATGTTATCAATACCAATGCGCTCCACATACTCAAGCGCCGCGCCTAGCCCTACCGCATCAGCAATATTGCCAGTACCCGCCTCAAATTTAGAAGGTGCATCGTGATAGACAGTTTTATCAAATGTCACATCTTGAATCATATTGCCGCCACCTTGCCACGCTGGCATATCAGCGAGCAACTCTGGCTTGCCGTAAAGCGCACCAATACCTGTTGGCCCAAACACTTTATGACCTGAGAATACAAAAAAGTCAGCATCTAAAGCTTGTACATCGGTACGCATGTGCGATACGGACTGCGCGCCATCCAATAGTACTTTTGCACCTGCACGATGCGCCATTTGTATCATTTCAGCCGCTGGTGTGACGGTTCCTAGCGCGTTAGACACCTGTGTAAAAGAAACCAATTTCACACGTGAAGTGAGTAACTTTTGATATTCAGCCAATAATATCTGGCCACTATCATCCACTGGCACCACTTTGAGTTTAGCGCCTGTTTCTTGGCATAATTGCTGCCAAGGCACAATATTGGCGTGATGTTCAAGATGAGAAATCACGATTTCATCACCCTCACTCAAGTGCTTTTTGCCCCAAGTTTTAGCGACTAAATTAATCGCCTCCGTAGTCCCACGAACAAAGATGACGTTATCTATTGACGGTGCATTAATGAACCGCCTAACAGTTTCACGTGCTTCTTCATAAGCATCAGTCGCACGCGCAGCTAGCTCATGTGCTGCTCGATGAATGTTAGAGTTTTCATGCTGGTAAAAATATGAAATTCTATCAATGACTGCCTGAGGCTTTTGAGTAGTAGCCGCATTATCAAACCAAATCAGTGGTCTGCCATTCACAAGCTCGCTTAAAATTGGAAAATCCTTACGCACCAAATTGGCATCAAATGGCGGATGCGATGCGGCTGGCAACTTACCAGTTTGATTGAGTTGAGACTCATGCAATGGTGAGTCTTGTAAAAAATAATAAGCGCTGTTGCTAGTATTACTTGGATTACCCACACCAGAGCCCGCGCTAGTAACACCAGATGTCTTGCCGCTGGCGCCGCTCAATATCTGCTTCAATTCATTTTCGTAGGGATTATTCAAGCCAACGATTAATTGATCAAGCGCAAGATCATTACTTGAAAACGGGTTAGCACCACTTGACCCATATTGCAGTTGCAGTGCTTCAGCACTGGCAAAATCGGGTTTAGTCGAAGCGAAACTTGGCGCTGCTGACCATATGGACGGCGTAGGGGCCTCCGTCACGCCTTTGGGTGATGTCGCGTTTGGTAAAACGGCATCTGAAGCGATATGTGATAACGAATCGTTCGAAGCAAAATCTGACTGCTTCGACCAAGGTGAACTGGCAGGAGACCCCGCAGGAAATCCTTCAGAATAAAGCTCATTGACAATGCGGCTAAGCTCCGCAACGTCAAAATGACCTGTTTCACTGGCTTGTCTGCCTAGCGCTAATGCCGCCGCCATGCGCGGATGCTCTCCAGGCAACTGACCCAATAACGCCTCCGGCTCAAATGACGATAAGTCACCTAAGCCAGCAAAATTAGTGTTATTTATACTCATAATAGTTGCCTACATCAACATTTTCCAGCACGGCAATCGCATCATCAGTCAATACTGCTAATGAGCAATATAGCGATACTAAATATGAGGCAATGGCTTTATGGTTAATGCCCATGAAGCGCACAGACAAGCCCATGCTTTGTTGACCTGGCAGGTTCGGTTGATACAAACCAACCACACCTTGACGGCTTTCTCCTGTACGTAACAACAAGATATTGGTTTTACCTTTTGTCACTTTTAATTTATCGCAAGGGATAATCGGCACGCCGCGCCATGTGATGAATTGTGAACCGAATAAAGCTACTGTTGGTGGAGGTACGCCGCGACGTGTGCATTCACGACCAAACGCTGCAATGGCTTGTGGATGCGCTAAGAAGAATGCTGGCTCTTTCCAAACTTTAGTTAATAATTCATCAAAATCATCTGGTGTTGGCGCGCCAGTGCGAGATTTTACTTTTTGTGTAGCTGCAATGTTGTTGAGTAAGCCGTATTCTTTATTGTTAATGAGTTCGCTTTCTTGGCGCTCTTTCACTGTTTCAATCGACAGACGTAATTGCTCTTTAATTTGGTTATGTGGGCTGCTGTATAAATCTGATACGCGTGTATGTACATCAACCACGGTATTCACCGCGTTCAACACATACTCACGACCCCACTCTTCGTAATCAACAAAGGTATTTGGTAAATCACGTTCATCTTTTGCCGAGCAATCCACTTCAATCGCGTTTGGATCTTTTGCTTTATTTACGCGATAAATACCAGCTTCAACGGGTACCCATTGCATTAAATGCACCAACCAACGTGGTGTAATGGTGCTAAGCATCGGCACCGTTTTGGTGGCATTGGAAAGCGTCCGTGCGGCGACGTCACCTAAAGCGGTTTGTTGGGTATTGTCTGTCATGTAGTTCTCCTATTTAAATCTGACTGATTAATTTGCTTACTAATGTGTTACTGGCTAATGGGTGATTAGCTAATGGGCTATTGGTACTTCTTTACTTAATTGTTTTGTTGAGTTTGCTGAATTTGTATGGCTTGAATTTGCTTGATGTGCAGACACATCCAAAGGCGTTGCCAGCATCTGCGCCTGAGTGATATTGCTGCCTGCTGGCACGCTACGAGTAAGCCAAACATTACCGCCTATGGCTGAGCCACGGCCTATAGTAATGCGACCTAAAATCGTTGCACCGGCATAGATCACAACATCATCTTCAACAATTGGATGACGCGCATTGCCTTTTAAAGGATTACCATGCTCATCTGTAGGGAAGCGTTTTGCCCCAAGCGTCACTGCTTGGTAAATACGCACATGTTTACCAATAATGGCGGTCTCGCCAATCACGACGCCTGTCCCATGATCGATAAAGAAACTCTCGCCGATGACAGCGCCTGGGTGAATATCAATACCAGTCGCAGAATGCGCCAACTCAGTAATCATGCGGGCTATAAGCGGCAACCCTAACTCATGTAATACGTGTGCAATGCGATAATGAATAATCGCCTGCGTACCCGGATAGCACACCAACACCTCATCTACGCTTCTTGCTGCGGGGTCACCCTCGTAGGCCGATTTAATATCGGTATCAAGCAGCAATCGTACTTTAGGTAAGTTTTTGGCAAACTCCCTAACAATTTCAATTGGAGATTGAGTCGTTAAGTTTGCTGCTTGACTGGCATCTAATTTACTAGCATCTAGTTGGCTTTGCGTATCTGCCGTAAAACTTAACTCCAGCTTCACTTGCGAAACGAGTTCTCGCAACGCCACGTCAAGCGTGTGTCCTACGAAATAGTCGATACCTTCTTCTTTAAGGTCAGGTAAACCTAGGCGGTTAGGAAATAATGCCGCCGCCAGACCTTCTATAATTTCTTGTAACACCTTGCGAGACGGCAACTTAGGCGGTTTGTCTCGCCGCTGCCTATTTTCTAAGGACGTCAGCCGCAAGTCACGTAACTGCGTCACGATTTGAGCAATGCCTAAATCATTCGATGTAAGCGGCTCAACGGCTTTTGTATGCTGATTAAGTTTCATAATTTCCAACTTCTATTTTTAAAATCACGCCGATGACCAGTCAATTGCCACCAAATTCACAGGCGTTAAAAACGCAAAAAGCCAGCGGTCTTTCGACTCACTGGCTTCCGGCTGTCCGGTCAGCGCTAGCTAACTACGATATTCTTTTACAAGATTTTAAGTGTTTATCTATTTAAATCCCTGCCTAAAATGGCTTTCCTTTATTTTCATGCACTCAATATACACCACTCGAACGACTTTAAAAAGGCACGTTCAACTATTTTATATATCACCATTTTGCATATACATATCATTTATAATTCTTTTACATTATTTCAACTGTTGGTTAAAGTGCGTGTATTCAAACAAAAAGCACAAGGTCATTCAGATGTTAAAGAAATTACTTATTACCAGTTTGTTGATATCCTCAGCAGCATTTTCATCATTCAGCTTAGCTGCTGACAATAGTTTGCTCAATGTTTCTTACGATGTCACTAGAGAGTTTTACAAAGACTTTAATGCGGCATTTATAAAATATTGGAAAGATAAAACTGGCGCATCCATCACCATCAACCAATCTCATGGTGGCTCCAGCAAGCAAGCGAGATCAGTCAACGACGGCCTTGAAGCTGACATTGTGACCATGAACCAATCGCCAGACATTGATATTCTATACACCCGCGGAAAACTGATTCCTAAAGATTGGCAAAAACGTCTTCCTTACGCAAGCTCACCTACAAGCTCAACCACAGTGTTTTTGGTTCGTAAAGGCAACCCTAAGCAAATTAAAGATTGGGATGATTTAGTTAAGCCTGGCATTTCTGTGGTGATTCCAAATCCAAAAACTTCAGGCAATGGTAAATACAGCTACTTGGCCGCATGGGGTTATGTGATTAAAAAAGGTGGCGACGAAGCCAAGGCTAAAGAGTTTGTTAACAAGCTCTTTAAAAACGTGCCTGTTTTAGATACTGGCGGACGCGGTGCCACAACAACCTTCGCGCAACGCGACATTGGCGATGTGCTACTGACTTTTGAAAATGAAGTGAATTTAATCAAAAAGGATTCAACGCAGCAGTTTGATGTTGTCTATCCATCAGTCAGCATCTTGGCAGAAAACCCCATCGCGATTGTAGACAAATATGTTGATAAACATAAAACCCGTGCGCTTGCCCAAGCTTATGCAGAGTTCCATTTCTCTGAAGTGGGACAAGAGATTGCCGCACAACATGATTTAAGACCGCGCCTAGCTTCAGTCGCAGAGAAATACAGCGCTAGGTTTAAACCGATATCCTTATTCACTGTCGACGAAGTATTTGGTAGCTGGGAAAAAGCACAAAAAGTCCACTTTGCCGATGGCGGCAATTTTGACCAAATCTATAATAAATAAAGAAAAAGTAAAAGGAATAAACATGACCCAACAACCAATTGCTGCACCTCCAATTGCCTCACATGTGGAGCAATTACGATTGCAGTTGAAAGAATCATTATTGCTGGATTTCGATGAATACGGCTTAGCCGAACAGTTTACTGGCGAGTTCAATAGCACGTTTGTAGGAGTGCGCTTGAATACTGCTTTTCAACCAATTTATGATAGCGAAGCTGGCGATTTATATGGGCATGAAGCCTTGCTAAGACCGACCTTAGGCAGTGAGTTAGCCAGCGCACCAGAATTTGCATTCACCTATGCCGAGCAAGCTGGAAAGTTAGTTGAGTTCGACCGTGTTAGCAGAACTTTGCACGTACTGAACTTTAGACAAATCTATGCAGAAAATGGTTTGCTATTTCTAAACGTGCATCCCAAGCTACTAGTTTCGGTCAATGAGCACGGCAAAGTGTTTGAGCGAATTTTACACGCCAACTCGGTTCCCACTGAGCGTATTGTCATTGAAATACAAGAGGCCTTAATCGAGCATGATCAGCAATTGTCGGATGCAATCAACAACTATCGTGATCGCGGTTACCGTATCGCGATAGACCGATTTGGTAGCGACCAGTCACATATCGATCGACTATGGAAATTCACGCCTGATTTCGTTAAATTGGATTTAAATTTGATCCAGCAAGCTGAAACTAATGTGCGTGTTCGCAATGCTTTACCTGGCTTGGTTAAGATCATTCAAGACATAGGCGCGAAGCCTGTGATTACAGGCATAGAAACACAAAATCAATTAGATATTGCAATTGAGTCTGGTGGCACGTTGTTTCAAGGTTACTTCTTAGCTAAACCTGTTACCGCTAAAGAGTTGCAACCGTCCTCACTATTTAAACGTTCACCTTCAATTGTTAATGTGCGCGAGGCCGCTTAATGCCTTTTGGCTATAAAGTTATAGGTAAACAGTATTTTTAACTTATTAAGATCCCTGTTAAATTAGCGGCTACTTAAATAAAAGTGTGCATGAAAATATGCATGAATAATTGATTGAAAAATATGTCCACTAAAAAGAATATCCTCCCTGGTTTTAATCTGTCTCTAGGCTACACGATACTGTACCTTAGCTTGATAGTATTGATTCCCTTATCAGCCGCATTCATTAAAACAACAGAATTAAGTTTTAATGAGTTTTGGGAGGTAGTAACAGCACCGAGGGTAGTAGCTTCTTACAAACTAACCTTTGGTGCATCTTTAATTGGTGCATTGATTAACGCCGTATTTGGACTACTCACCGCTTGGGTATTGGTGCGCTACAAGTTTCCAGGTAAAAAAATCCTTGATGCTTTAGTCGATTTACCTTTTGCACTTCCTACTGCGGTAGCGGGTATTACTTTAGCCACCTTGTATTCAGCACATGGCTGGATAGGTGCTTGGCTAGAGCCACATGGTATCAAAGTGGCTTCTACGCCGCTTGGTGTAATTGTTGCACTGACATTTATTGGCTTGCCATTTGTTGTGCGTACAGTGCAACCTGTATTAGAAGATTTAGAAGCTGAAACAGAAGAGGCCGCAGCTAGCTTGGGGGCTAATCGCTGGCAGACCTTCTCTAAGATTGTATTCCCAGCGATATGGCCAGCACTACTCACAGGCTTCTCATTAGCTTTTGCCCGAGCAATCGGTGAATATGGTTCAGTCATATTCATTGCAGGTAATATTCCTTTTGTCTCTGAGATTACCCCACTTATCATCTACATTAAATTAGATGAACATGAGTACTCGCAGGCCACAGCTGTGGCTGTAGTGATGTTAGTTATTTCCTTTTTACTTTTGTTTGCTATTAACGGTTTGCAATGGTGGCTTAACCGTCGTCATACAACCTCACACTAAAGGGCATTTCTATAAATCTAACTTTCATCACCACACTGCGTTGCTCACAAAAAATTACTCCTTACATATCAAACATATGCGGCGTCATAATTTTTAGTTCGCGCCTTGTTTGGCTTAGAAATTTAAATTTACAGAAACACCCTTAAATATTAGTCATTATTTATGAGAACTTTATGTCAATTAACACAGCTACAAATACTTTAGCTCAATCGCAATATAGCAATTACAACAACAAAGTGGCTATCAGCCGGGCGACTTCTGAGCCAGCTTTGGTACGCCGTCTGTTTATTTCAATTGTTGTGCTATTTCTAGGTGTTTTTCTAATATTGCCTTTGCTTGCAGTATTTACAGAGGCATTACGTCACGGCTTTGCGACTTACTTTGCAGCGATATCAGATCCTAATGCGCTGTCCGCAATGAAGCTGACCTTAATCGCAGCGCTGATTGCCGTGCCGCTTAATGTGGTATTTGGTGTGTCTGCGGCGTGGGCAATTGCTAAGTTTGAATTTAAGGGTAAGAGCATACTGATTACACTGATTGACTTACCATTCGCCGTATCACCTGTGATTGCTGGTTTAATCTATATCTTAATTTTCGGTATGCAAGGCTGGTTTGGCTCATATCTGTTCGACCATGACATCAAAGTCATCTTTGCAATACCAGGCATTGTACTAGCTACCATTTTTGTTACCTTTCCGTTTGTTGCGCGTGAGTTAATACCTTTAATGCAAGCGCAAGGCAAAGATGAAGAAGAAGCGGGGCTTGTGTTAGGGGCATCAGGTTGGCAAATCCTGTGGCGCATCACATTCCCGAATATCAAATGGGGCTTGCTATATGGCGTAATTTTAACTAATGCACGTGCCATGGGCGAGTTTGGTGCAGTTTCTGCCGTGTCTGGGCACATTATTGGCATGACCAATACGCTGCCTCTGCATGTAGAAATTCTTTACGCGGATCACCAATTAGCAGCAGCCTTTGCTGTGGCTTCATTATTGGCGTTGCTAGCGATTGTCACACTGATACTCAAAACCTTTGTCGAATGGCGTGTGGCACAAAACGCTATCCACAATGAGAGTATCTAAATATATACCACCTAAACAACGAACATTGAATCAATTGGAATGAATCTATGAGTATCGAAATACGTAATATCAAAAAGAACTTTGGAAGCTTTAGCGCCCTGAATGATATTAGCTTGGATGTGCCTAGCGGTGAGCTAGTCGCATTGCTCGGACCTTCAGGTTGCGGTAAAACCACACTGTTAAGAATCATTGCGGGACTCGAAACGCCAGACTCAGGTAGCATTCACTTTTATGGTGAAGATGCAACCGCGAGACAAGTACGCGAACGTCAGGTAGGCTTTGTATTTCAACATTATGCCTTGTTCCGCCACATGACCGTGTTTGAGAACGTGGCTTTTGGATTACGTGTGCGTCCTAAAGAAACACGACCCTCTGATGCTGAAATTAAAAGACGTGTGCATGAGTTACTTGAACTCGTGCAGCTGGACTGGCTGTCAGATCGTTACCCTCCACAATTGTCTGGTGGGCAGCGACAACGCATCGCTTTAGCACGTGCCTTGGCCGTTGAACCTAAGGTTTTATTACTTGATGAGCCGTTCGGCGCATTAGATGCAAAAGTCCGTAAAGAACTTCGTCGCTGGTTACGTCGTCTGCATGATGAGCTTCATATCACGAGTATCTTCGTGACTCATGACCAAGACGAAGCCTTAGAGGTTTCTGACCGTGTTGTTGTGATTAACAAAGGTAATATTGAGCAAATAGGGTCGCCACAAGATGTTTATAACCATCCGGCAACGCCATTTGTATATCAATTCTTAGGTAATGTGAACCAATTCAATAGCCATGTGCATTTAGGTGAAGCGAAAATTGGTGATATTCAAGTAAAAGTTGACGCACATGAAGGCACACAGAATAGCGTAGCAACTGCATATGTGCGTCCGCATGACATTGAAGTGCATAAAGTACGTAATGGCAGTGCGCAAGGCTTTGAAGCGACCGTTAGTTACATTCATGCTATTGGTCCATTGGTAAGATTAGAACTACAACCAGCAGATCAATCAGAGTTAGTAGAAGCGGAGTTAACACAAGAACGCTTCCGTGAATTAAACCTCACTCAAGGCGAGAACGTATTTGTGTATCCAAGAAACGTACGTGTATTCTTAGACGATGGCAGCCATATTAAGCTGACTCCGAACTAACTATAGCCAGCTCACACAATCCCCCAAGCCCTCCCTGCGAGGGCTTTATTTTTGCTTGAATAAAGTCGGGTTAGATTAATATCGAAGCGGCAATTAAGATTGATGAATTGATTGAAGCTCCACAAAGCAAAAAGCCCTCTTACGAGGGCTGATGCGTGACTACTGTTGAGTAGTCTAAATAAATAGCTTGGCAGTGACCTACTTTCGCATGCAAAAAGCATACTATCATTGGCGCTGGTTCGTTTCACGGCCCTGTTCGAGATGGGAAGGGGTGGGTCCAAACCGCTATGGCCGCCAAGCATAACTGGTAACTCTTGTGCGCTGTTGAGTTTTCACCCAATTGCCTATCACAAGCAGAAATGCTGTGCGCTCAATCCTATTTTCATAGAATTAGCGTCTTAACTTCATCATTCAGTCTATTTCTAGACAGCTTTGATGCAGTTTTTAACAAACAGAAGAAGTAAAGTTTAATGTGTAATCATTGATTACATTGTCTTACATATCAAGTCACTATTAAAAACACCTGTTAATCTTGTATTGACTTGAATTTAATCAAATCAGGTTCAAGTTTTAAGGTTATAGGATCAAGCCTCACGAGCAATTAGTAACGGTCAGCTTAACGCATTACTGCGCTTCCACATCCGTCCTATCAACGTCCTGGTCTCGAACGACTCTTTAGGGGGGTTAAACCCCCAGGGAAATCTCATCTCAAGGCGAGTTTCACGCTTAGATGCTTTCAGCGTTTATCTCTTCCGTATTTAGCTACCCGGCTATACCATTGGCATGATAACCGGTCCACCAGAGATACGTCCACTCCGGTCCTCTCGTACTAGGAGCAGGTCCCTTCAAATTTCCAGCGCCCACGGCAGATAGGGACCAAACTGTCTCACGACGTTTTAAACCCAGCTCACGTACCACTTTAAATGGCGAACAGCCATACCCTTGGGACCGGCTACAGCCCCAGGATGTGATGAGCCGACATCGAGGTGCCAAACTCCCCCGTCGATATGAACTCTTGGGAGGAATCAGCCTGTTATCCCCAGAGTACCTTTTATCCGTTGAGCGATGGCCCTTCCATACAGAACCACCGGATCACTATGACCTGCTTTCGCACCTGCTCGACCTGTCCGTCTCGCAGTCAAGCAACCTTATGCCATTGCACTATCAGTACGATTTCCGACCGTACCTAGGTTACCTTCGCACTCCTCCGTTACTCTTTGGGAGGAGACCGCCCCAGTCAAACTGCCCACCATACACGGTCCCCAGTCCAGATTATGGACCTAGGTTAGAACCTCAACAACATCAGGGTGGTATTTCAAGGTTGACTCCACGAAATCTAGCGACTCCGCTTCAACGTCTCCCACCTATCCTACACAAATCTTGTCAAAGTCCAATGTAAAGCTACAGTAAAGGTTCATGGGGTCTTTCCGTCTAGCCGCGGGTAGATTGCATCTTCACAAACATTTCAACTTCGCTGAGTCCCGAGAGGAGACAGTGTGGCCATCGTTACGCCATTCGTGCGGGTCGGAACTTACCCGACAAGGAATTTCGCTACCTTAGGACCGTTATAGTTACGGCCGCCGTTTACTGGGACTTCAATCAAGAGCTTGCACCCCATCATTTAATCTTCCAGCACCGGGCAGGCGTCACACCCTATACGTCCACTTTCGTGTTTGCAGAGTGCTGTGTTTTTATTAAACAGTCGCAGCCACCTTTTCACTGCAACCCTATCGTGCTTCACGAGCAAGTCGCTACACACTACCAGGGCGCACCTTCTCCCGAAGTTACGGTGCTAATTTGCCGAGTTCCTTCTCCCGGGTTCTCTCAAGCGCCTTAGAATTCTCATCCTACCCACCTGTGTCGGTTTGCGGTACGGTCTTATATCACTGAAGCTTAGTGGCTTTTCTTGGAAGCATGGTATCAATCACTTCGTCTACAAGTAGACTCGTTATCACGCCTCGTCATTAACGACTCCCCGGATTTGCCTAAGGAATCTGACTACACGCTTGAACCGGGACATCCAACACCCGGCTGACCTAACCTTCTCCGTCCCCACATCGCATGATATAAAGGTACAGGAATATTAACCTGTTTCCCATCAGCTACGCATCTCTGCCTCACCTTAGGGGCCGACTCACCCTGCGCCGATGAACGTTGCGCAGGAAACCTTGGGTTTTCGGCGAGGGAGCTTTTCACTCCCTTTATCGCTACTCATGTCAGCATTCGCACTTCTGATACCTCCAGCAACCCTCACAGGTTACCTTCGCAGGCCTACAGAACGCTCTCCTACCATGCATACATTCCGAAGAATGTAGCATCCGAAGCTTCGGTTACGTGCTTAGCCCCGTTACATCTTCCGCGCAGGACGACTCGACCAGTGAGCTATTACGCTTTCTTTAAATGATGGCTGCTTCTAAGCCAACATCCTGGCTGTCTATGCCTTCCCACTTCGTTTTCCACTTAGCACGTCATTTGGGACCTTAGCTGTCGGTCTGGGTTGTTTCCCTCTTGACCACGGACGTTAGCACCCATGGTCTGTCTCCCGTAATTGCATTTCTCAGTATTCGGAGTTTGCAATGAGTTGGTAAGATCTTATGATCCCCCTAGTCATAACAGTGCTCTACCCCCGAGAATGATATACGAGGCACTACCTAAATAGTTTTCGGAGAGAACCAGCTATTTCCAAGTTTGTTTAGCCTTTCACCCCTATCCACAGCTCATCCCCAAATTTTTCAACATTTGTGGGTTCGGACCTCCAGTACCTGTTACGGCACCTTCATCCTGGCCATGGATAGATCACTTGGTTTCGGGTCTACACCCAGCAACTAGACGCCCTATTCGGACTCGCTTTCGCTACGCCTCCCCTATCGGTTAAGCTTGCTACTGAATGTAAGTCGCTGACCCATTATACAAAAGGTACGCAGTCACGGAACAAGTCCGCTCCCACTGTTTGTATGCATACGGTTTCAGGATCTATTTCACTCCCCTCCCGGGGTTCTTTTCGCCTTTCCCTCACGGTACTAGTTCACTATCGGTCGATTACGAGTATTTAGCCTTGGAGGATGGTCCCCCCATGTTCAGACAAGGTTTCTCGTGCCCCGCCCTACTTGTCGTTACCCTAGTTCCACACACGGGATTTCGTATAAGGGGCTATCACCCTCTATGGCCGGACTTTCCATTCCGTTCTACTATCGCATGTGCTAAAAATAACAGGCTATTCCATGTTCGCTCGCCACTACTTACGGAATCTCGGTTGATTTCTTTTCCTCGAGCTACTTAGATGTTTCAGTTCACTCGGTTTGCCACCATCTCTCTATATATTCAAGAGCGGTTACCCTTGCGGGTGGGTTTCCCCATTCGGACACTTCCGGATCAAAGCTTGTTTGCCAGCTCCCCGAAATTTTACGCAGGCTACCACGTCCTTCATCGCCTGTAATCGCCTAGGCATCCACCATATGCACTTATTCGCTTGATCCTATAACTTTAAAACCTGAACCCTTTTAAATATTCAGATCTCGTGACGCATGAGAACGTCAGCTACAGGTGTTTCTAAAGCAACTTTCTCTCAATCTGCAAGGTTGTACAGATTGAGATGGTTTGTTTCATTTATTTCTAGGTTATTTCGTGTGTAAACGTTATTGCTAACATTCACTACACTATCTAACCGGAACTAAACAAAGCAAAATGTTTCGATTTTGCAATCAATTACTACCCATTTTGAACACACATCCTCATCACAAAGATATGTGCTCACTTTACTTCTTCCATTTTGTTAAAGAACAGTCTAGTTAAAAACTAGAAGTAAATATTCATGCAGAACATTTACTTCTAATTTCTTTCTTTTCTATCGCTACAACATCAAAGTGATTTCTTGTCAGGTTTTTATTACAGTTACTGGTGGAGAATGTCGGGATCGAACCGACGACCCCCTGCTTGCAAAGCAGGTGCTCTCCCAGCTGAGCTAATCCCCCATTTGTCTAACAGGTGCTTACTATGGAATCTGGTGGGTCTGGATGGACTCGAACCATCGACCCCCGCCTTATCAAGACGGTGCTCTAACCAACTGAGCTACAGACCCTTATAGTCAAATCTTTTTTGATGTTGCTTTGGTCTAACAACTGATAAGTGTGAATGCTTGCAGCAATGGATGTTCTCTAGAAAGGAGGTGATCCAGCCGCACCTTCCGATACGGCTACCTTGTTACGACTTCACCCCAGTCATGAATACTACCGTGGTAAGCGTCCTCCCGAAGGTTAGACTACCTACTTCTGGTAAAACCCACTCCCATGGTGTGACGGGCGGTGTGTACAAGGCCCGGGAACGTATTCACCGCGACATGCTGATCCGCGATTACTAGCGATTCCGACTTCATGAGGTCGAGTTGCAGACCTCAATCCGGACTACGATCGGCTTTCTGGGATTGGCTCCCCCTTGCGGGTTGGCGACCCTCTGTACCGACCATTGTATTACGTGTGAAGCCCTGGCCATAAGGGCCATGAGGACTTGACGTCATCCCCACCTTCCTCCGGTTTGTCACCGGCAGTCCCATTAAAGTGCCCAACTAAATGATGGCAATTAATGGCAAGGGTTGCGCTCGTTGCGGGACTTAACCCAACATCTCACGACACGAGCTGACGACAGCCATGCAGCACCTGTGTTAACGTTCTCTTTCGAGCACCAATCCATCTCTGGAAAGTTCGTTACATGTCAAGGCCAGGTAAGGTTTTTCGCGTTGCATCGAATTAATCCACATAATCCACCGCTTGTGCGGGCCCCCGTCAATTCATTTGAGTTTTAATCTTGCGACCGTACTCCCCAGGCGGTCTACTTCACGCGTTAGCTGCGTTACTCATGGATTTTACTCCACCAACAACTAGTAGACATCGTTTAGGGCGTGGACTACCAGGGTATCTAATCCTGTTTGCTCCCCACGCTTTCGTGCATGAGCGTCAATATTATCCCAGGGGGCTGCCTTCGCCATTGGTATTCCTCCACATCTCTACGCATTTCACTGCTACACGTGGAATTCTACCCCCCTCTGACATATTCTAGTCTTGTAGTTTCAAACGCAGTTCCCAAGTTGAGCTCGGGGATTTCACATCTGACTTACAAAACCGCCTGCGCACGCTTTACGCCCAGTAATTCCGATTAACGCTCGCACCCTACGTATTACCGCGGCTGCTGGCACGTAGTTAGCCGGTGCTTCTTATCAAGGTACCGTCAACCTCAGATAATATTAGTATCTAAGTTTTCTTCCCTTGCGAAAGAGCTTTACAACCCGAAGGCCTTCTTCACTCACGCGGAATGGCTGGATCAGGCTTTCGCCCATTGTCCAAAATTCCCCACTGCTGCCTCCCGTAGGAGTCTGGACCGTGTCTCAGTTCCAGTGTGGCTGGTCGTCCTCTCAGACCAGCTACTGATCGTCGCCTAGGTGAGCTTTTACCTCACCTACTAGCTAATCAGATATCAGCCGCTCCATTAACGCCAGGCCCGAAGGTCCCTAGCTTTCCCCCGTAGGGCGTATGCGGTATTAGCCAACCTTTCGATTAGTTATCCCCCATTATTGGATACGTTCCGATATATTACTCACCCGTTCGCCACTCGCCACCAGACCGAAGTCCGTGCTGCCGTTCGACTTGCATGTGTAAAGCATTCCGCCAGCGTTCAATCTGAGCCATGATCAAACTCTTCAGTTTAATGTATGACTATTACTTTTTCCTCTTGCGAGGTGGTTATTTCGCTTTTGCTTTACTTACCTAATGAAAGGTAAGTGACTCAAATTCATTTCAAGGTCTGTGTGATTCTTATTACTAAGAACCGTTACATATTTGTCATAAATTTAAGTGTAAGCACTTGTTTTTCTGAGGCCGTACTTAAACCAAACAATCCAGTTAAATTCAAGCAGAGTTTAACGTCTACAGGAATAAGTAAATTGCGTCTAAGTAGGCTTGTCCAAAACCACAAGCACCCACACTTATCAGTTGTTAAATTGTTAAAGAGCTGTGTCGAAAATATGTTTTCTTTTCAACTTCTCGTCAACGCTTTGCGTTAACGAGGTGCGCATTATACAGAGCTTTTGAGCCGCGTCAATCATAAATTTGAAATGTTTCTTATTTATTATTGACGGTATTTTGACACACGATATTTAGTACTTTGAACACCTACTCACTACGTTCGTTCTGTCAGCGAGGTGCGCATTCTACAGGGGTTTCACGCCTTGTCAATCACAATCTTGAAACAATTTTTATTTATTATAAATCGCAAATATTTCAGAGATTTTTTATAAAACTACAGCAAAAAGCCCTCTTACGAGGGCTGATGCGTGACTACTGTTGAGTAGTCTAAATAAATAGCTTGGCAGTGACCTACTTTCGCATGCAAAAAAGCATACTATCATTGGCGCTGGTTCGTTTCACGGCCCTGTTCGAGATGGGAAGGGGTGGGTCCAAACCGCTATGGCCGCCAAGCATAACTGGTAACTCTTGTGCGCTGTTGAGTTTTCACCCAATTGCCTATCACAAGCAGAAATGCTGTGCGCTCAATCCTATTTTCATAGAATTAGCGTCTTAACTTCATCATTCAGTCTATTTCTAGACAGCTTTGATGCAGTTTTTAACAAACAGAAGAAGTAAAGTTTAATGTGTAATCATTGATTACATTGTCTTACATATCAAGTCACTATTAAAAACACCTGTTAATCTTGTATTGACTTGAATTTAATCAAATCAGGTTCAAGTTTTAAGGTTATAGGATCAAGCCTCACGAGCAATTAGTAACGGTCAGCTTAACGCATTACTGCGCTTCCACATCCGTCCTATCAACGTCCTGGTCTCGAACGACTCTTTAGGGGGGTTAAACCCCCAGGGAAATCTCATCTCAAGGCGAGTTTCACGCTTAGATGCTTTCAGCGTTTATCTCTTCCGTATTTAGCTACCCGGCTATACCATTGGCATGATAACCGGTCCACCAGAGATACGTCCACTCCGGTCCTCTCGTACTAGGAGCAGGTCCCTTCAAATTTCCAGCGCCCACGGCAGATAGGGACCAAACTGTCTCACGACGTTTTAAACCCAGCTCACGTACCACTTTAAATGGCGAACAGCCATACCCTTGGGACCGGCTACAGCCCCAGGATGTGATGAGCCGACATCGAGGTGCCAAACTCCCCCGTCGATATGAACTCTTGGGAGGAATCAGCCTGTTATCCCCAGAGTACCTTTTATCCGTTGAGCGATGGCCCTTCCATACAGAACCACCGGATCACTATGACCTGCTTTCGCACCTGCTCGACCTGTCCGTCTCGCAGTCAAGCAACCTTATGCCATTGCACTATCAGTACGATTTCCGACCGTACCTAGGTTACCTTCGCACTCCTCCGTTACTCTTTGGGAGGAGACCGCCCCAGTCAAACTGCCCACCATACACGGTCCCCAGTCCAGATTATGGACCTAGGTTAGAACCTCAACAACATCAGGGTGGTATTTCAAGGTTGACTCCACGAAATCTAGCGACTCCGCTTCAACGTCTCCCACCTATCCTACACAAATCTTGTCAAAGTCCAATGTAAAGCTACAGTAAAGGTTCATGGGGTCTTTCCGTCTAGCCGCGGGTAGATTGCATCTTCACAAACATTTCAACTTCGCTGAGTCCCGAGAGGAGACAGTGTGGCCATCGTTACGCCATTCGTGCGGGTCGGAACTTACCCGACAAGGAATTTCGCTACCTTAGGACCGTTATAGTTACGGCCGCCGTTTACTGGGACTTCAATCAAGAGCTTGCACCCCATCATTTAATCTTCCAGCACCGGGCAGGCGTCACACCCTATACGTCCACTTTCGTGTTTGCAGAGTGCTGTGTTTTTATTAAACAGTCGCAGCCACCTTTTCACTGCAACCCTATCGTGCTTCACGAGCAAGTCGCTACACACTACCAGGGCGCACCTTCTCCCGAAGTTACGGTGCTAATTTGCCGAGTTCCTTCTCCCGGGTTCTCTCAAGCGCCTTAGAATTCTCATCCTACCCACCTGTGTCGGTTTGCGGTACGGTCTTATATCACTGAAGCTTAGTGGCTTTTCTTGGAAGCATGGTATCAATCACTTCGTCTACAAGTAGACTCGTTATCACGCCTCGTCATTAACGACTCCCCGGATTTGCCTAAGGAATCTGACTACACGCTTGAACCGGGACATCCAACACCCGGCTGACCTAACCTTCTCCGTCCCCACATCGCATGATATAAAGGTACAGGAATATTAACCTGTTTCCCATCAGCTACGCATCTCTGCCTCACCTTAGGGGCCGACTCACCCTGCGCCGATGAACGTTGCGCAGGAAACCTTGGGTTTTCGGCGAGGGAGCTTTTCACTCCCTTTATCGCTACTCATGTCAGCATTCGCACTTCTGATACCTCCAGCAACCCTCACAGGTTACCTTCGCAGGCCTACAGAACGCTCTCCTACCATGCATACATTCCGAAGAATGTAGCATCCGAAGCTTCGGTTACGTGCTTAGCCCCGTTACATCTTCCGCGCAGGACGACTCGACCAGTGAGCTATTACGCTTTCTTTAAATGATGGCTGCTTCTAAGCCAACATCCTGGCTGTCTATGCCTTCCCACTTCGTTTTCCACTTAGCACGTCATTTGGGACCTTAGCTGTCGGTCTGGGTTGTTTCCCTCTTGACCACGGACGTTAGCACCCATGGTCTGTCTCCCGTAATTGCATTTCTCAGTATTCGGAGTTTGCAATGAGTTGGTAAGATCTTATGATCCCCCTAGTCATAACAGTGCTCTACCCCCGAGAATGATATACGAGGCACTACCTAAATAGTTTTCGGAGAGAACCAGCTATTTCCAAGTTTGTTTAGCCTTTCACCCCTATCCACAGCTCATCCCCAAATTTTTCAACATTTGTGGGTTCGGACCTCCAGTACCTGTTACGGCACCTTCATCCTGGCCATGGATAGATCACTTGGTTTCGGGTCTACACCCAGCAACTAGACGCCCTATTCGGACTCGCTTTCGCTACGCCTCCCCTATCGGTTAAGCTTGCTACTGAATGTAAGTCGCTGACCCATTATACAAAAGGTACGCAGTCACGGAACAAGTCCGCTCCCACTGTTTGTATGCATACGGTTTCAGGATCTATTTCACTCCCCTCCCGGGGTTCTTTTCGCCTTTCCCTCACGGTACTAGTTCACTATCGGTCGATTACGAGTATTTAGCCTTGGAGGATGGTCCCCCCATGTTCAGACAAGGTTTCTCGTGCCCCGCCCTACTTGTCGTTACCCTAGTTCCACACACGGGATTTCGTATAAGGGGCTATCACCCTCTATGGCCGGACTTTCCATTCCGTTCTACTATCGCATGTGCTAAAAATAACAGGCTATTCCATGTTCGCTCGCCACTACTTACGGAATCTCGGTTGATTTCTTTTCCTCGAGCTACTTAGATGTTTCAGTTCACTCGGTTTGCCACCATCTCTCTATATATTCAAGAGCGGTTACCCTTGCGGGTGGGTTTCCCCATTCGGACACTTCCGGATCAAAGCTTGTTTGCCAGCTCCCCGAAATTTTACGCAGGCTACCACGTCCTTCATCGCCTGTAATCGCCTAGGCATCCACCATATGCACTTATTCGCTTGATCCTATAACTTTAAAACCTGAACCCTTTTAAATATTCAGATCTCGTGACGCATGAGAACGTCAGCTACAGGTGTTTCTAAAGCAACTTTCTCTCAATCTGCAAGGTTGTACAGATTGAGATGGTTTGTTTCATTTATTTCTAGGTTATTTCGTGTGTAAACGTTATTGCTAACATTCACTACACTATCTAACCGGAACTAAACAAAGCAAAATGTTTCGATTTTGCAATCAATTACTACCCATTTTGAACACACATCCTCATCACAAAGATATGTGCTCACTTTACTTCTTCCATTTTGTTAAAGAACAGTCTAGTTAAAAACTAGAAGTAAATATTCATGCAGAACATTTACTTCTAATTTCTTTCTTTTCTATCGCTACAACATCAAAGTGATTTCTTGTCAGGTTTTTATTACAGTTACTGGTGGAGAATGTCGGGATCGAACCGACGACCCCCTGCTTGCAAAGCAGGTGCTCTCCCAGCTGAGCTAATCCCCCATTTGTCTAACAGGTGCTTACTATGGAATCTGGTGGGTCTGGATGGACTCGAACCATCGACCCCCGCCTTATCAAGACGGTGCTCTAACCAACTGAGCTACAGACCCTTATAGTCAAATCTTTTTTGATGTTGCTTTGGTCTAACAACTGATAAGTGTGAATGCTTGCAGCAATGGATGTTCTCTAGAAAGGAGGTGATCCAGCCGCACCTTCCGATACGGCTACCTTGTTACGACTTCACCCCAGTCATGAATACTACCGTGGTAAGCGTCCTCCCGAAGGTTAGACTACCTACTTCTGGTAAAACCCACTCCCATGGTGTGACGGGCGGTGTGTACAAGGCCCGGGAACGTATTCACCGCGACATGCTGATCCGCGATTACTAGCGATTCCGACTTCATGAGGTCGAGTTGCAGACCTCAATCCGGACTACGATCGGCTTTCTGGGATTGGCTCCCCCTTGCGGGTTGGCGACCCTCTGTACCGACCATTGTATTACGTGTGAAGCCCTGGCCATAAGGGCCATGAGGACTTGACGTCATCCCCACCTTCCTCCGGTTTGTCACCGGCAGTCCCATTAAAGTGCCCAACTAAATGATGGCAATTAATGGCAAGGGTTGCGCTCGTTGCGGGACTTAACCCAACATCTCACGACACGAGCTGACGACAGCCATGCAGCACCTGTGTTAACGTTCTCTTTCGAGCACCAATCCATCTCTGGAAAGTTCGTTACATGTCAAGGCCAGGTAAGGTTTTTCGCGTTGCATCGAATTAATCCACATAATCCACCGCTTGTGCGGGCCCCCGTCAATTCATTTGAGTTTTAATCTTGCGACCGTACTCCCCAGGCGGTCTACTTCACGCGTTAGCTGCGTTACTCATGGATTTTACTCCACCAACAACTAGTAGACATCGTTTAGGGCGTGGACTACCAGGGTATCTAATCCTGTTTGCTCCCCACGCTTTCGTGCATGAGCGTCAATATTATCCCAGGGGGCTGCCTTCGCCATTGGTATTCCTCCACATCTCTACGCATTTCACTGCTACACGTGGAATTCTACCCCCCTCTGACATATTCTAGTCTTGTAGTTTCAAACGCAGTTCCCAAGTTGAGCTCGGGGATTTCACATCTGACTTACAAAACCGCCTGCGCACGCTTTACGCCCAGTAATTCCGATTAACGCTCGCACCCTACGTATTACCGCGGCTGCTGGCACGTAGTTAGCCGGTGCTTCTTATCAAGGTACCGTCAACCTCAGATAATATTAGTATCTAAGTTTTCTTCCCTTGCGAAAGAGCTTTACAACCCGAAGGCCTTCTTCACTCACGCGGAATGGCTGGATCAGGCTTTCGCCCATTGTCCAAAATTCCCCACTGCTGCCTCCCGTAGGAGTCTGGACCGTGTCTCAGTTCCAGTGTGGCTGGTCGTCCTCTCAGACCAGCTACTGATCGTCGCCTAGGTGAGCTTTTACCTCACCTACTAGCTAATCAGATATCAGCCGCTCCATTAACGCCAGGCCCGAAGGTCCCTAGCTTTCCCCCGTAGGGCGTATGCGGTATTAGCCAACCTTTCGATTAGTTATCCCCCATTATTGGATACGTTCCGATATATTACTCACCCGTTCGCCACTCGCCACCAGACCGAAGTCCGTGCTGCCGTTCGACTTGCATGTGTAAAGCATTCCGCCAGCGTTCAATCTGAGCCATGATCAAACTCTTCAGTTTAATGTATGACTATTACTTTTTCCTCTTGCGAGGTGGTTATTTCGCTTTTGCTTTACTTACCTAATGAAAGGTAAGTGACTCAAATTCATTTCAAGGTCTGTGTGATTCTTATTACTAAGAACCGTTACATATTTGTCATAAATTTAAGTGTAAGCACTTGTTTTTCTGAGGCCGTACTTAAACCAAACAATCCAGTTAAATTCAAGCAGAGTTTAACGTCTACAGGAATAAGTAAATTGCGTCTAAGTAGGCTTGTCCAAAACCACAAGCACCCACACTTATCAGTTGTTAAATTGTTAAAGAGCTGTGTCGAAAATATGTTTTCTTTTCAACTTCTCGTCAACGCTTTGCGTTAACGAGGTGCGCATTATACAGAGCTTTTGAGCCGCGTCAATCATAAATTTGAAATGTTTCTTATTTATTATTGACGGTATTTTGACACACGATATTTAGTACTTTGAACACCTACTCACTACGTTCGTTCTGTCAGCGAGGTGCGCATTCTACAGGGGTTTACCAAATGGTCAAGGACAAACCTTCGTTGTTACACAATTGTTACATTTGCAAATTTGCGCTTACCAACTTGCGCTACTATTTTCATGCCTTTTGGCAATTGTAAGTTTCTATCTGTCACTTTATCACTATCCAATTTCACTCCACCTTGCTCGATGGCACGATAGGCTTCCGAAGTGCTTTCTACTAAGCCTGCAAGTTTGAGTAGTTGCGCAATGCCGATATTTTCACCTTCTATGTTAATGCTAATTTCCGGGACATCATCAGGAATGCCACCTTTTGCGCGCGTTTGAAAATCAGCTAGGGCTTTTTCTGCATCAGCTTGGCTATGGAAGCGCGCGACGATTTCTTGCGCGAAACCTACTTTAATATTGCGTGGATTTTCACCTGCAGCCACTTGAGCCTTCCATTGCGCGATCGTTTCTATTGTCTCAAACGAAAGCAACTCTATATATCGCCACATCAAGTCATCTGATATAGACATGATTTTTGCAAAGATGACTTCAGGCGCTTCGGCAATACCTATATAGTTACCGAGTGACTTGGACATTTTATTCACGCCATCCAAACCCTCCAACAGCGGCATGGTGAGCACGCATTGTTGCGACATGCCTGCTTGCTTTTGTAGCTCACGCCCCATTAAGAGATTGAATTTTTGGTCTGTTCCGCCCAACTCAACATCGGCTTTTAATGCGACTGAGTCATACCCTTGTAGTAAAGGGTATAAAAATTCATGAATCGCGATTGGCTGATTAGCTTTATATCTTTTAGTAAAATCATCACGCTCCAACATACGCGCCACGGTGTGACTGGCCGCAAGTTTCAACATACCGGCTGCACCTAACTCAGTAAGCCATTTAGAGTTAAAAACCACTTCAGTTTGTTCTGGCTTCAAGATTTTAAATACCTGAGCTGTGTATGACTTGGCATTCTCCTGCACTTGTTCTGCAGTGAGCGGCGGGCGCGTAGTACTTTTACCAGTGGGATCGCCTATCATGCCAGTAAAGTCGCCAATTAAGAACAAGACTTGATGACCAAGCTCTTGAAATTGACGTAGCTTATTAATCAGTACGGTATGACCTAAATGCAGATCAGGTGCAGTTGGGTCAAAACCTGCTTTAATTCTTAGTGGCTGGCCTTTTTTTAACTTCTCGATAAGCTCAGCTTCAATTAAAAGCTCATCCGCGCCACGCTTAATGACTGCAAGCTGCTGCTTGATATCGGTACTTAGTTCGTCAATATTCACTTAATTTACATCCTTAATCTTTACTGTAAGCGATTAACATTTACAGTTCATTTACTTGTTCTAATTGAGTTTTCTGTTATTATCCAAAACCGTATCAACTCTTTTAGAGGTCAGCCCGTGGATATTAACGAGCCTAGTCAACACAACGTTGAATTTGATAGTTCAACTAAACAGAATTTAACACCAGCTTATGAGCAAAGCGCTATTTTAGCGCAAATCGCCGATAAAGCTGAGCGCAAGCTTAAATTGCGCTGGATTTTAGCTATTTCTTGCTTACCTTTATTTGGTATTTACGCTGCTTTTGGTATTGCACCACAGACATTGACAGGCACTATTGCAACGGCTACCGTGGTTGAAGAGATTGCATTGCCTAGTGCGGCGAATACTCAAACAAATGTTGCTGAACAACATTTTTGGTATAAAGATCATGTACGCCGGGATGATACGTTGAACAATGTATTGTCTCGCCTAAATGTTCATAACCGTGATGCGATTAACTTTATACGTAGCGATGCCGTTGCTAGCGAGATTACTTCCGCATTAAAACCTAGCCATAATATGGAAGCGCAGACAGATGGTGATGGCAATTTAATTTCACTAGAGTATCAATTAGATACTGATCAGTTCATTAATATTGAGCAAATACCTTCTGGCTATACCGCCAGCAAAGTCACCCACAAGCTAGAAATTCGCCCGATTTTAAAATCAGCAAAAATCAAAAGTTCTTTGTTTGGTGCGACTGATGACGCCAACATCCCTGATGACGTTGCCATACAGGTTGCTGAAATGTTTGAAAGCCAAATTGACTTTAATACAGATTTACGTCGTGGCGACCACTTCAACGTGATTTACGAAGGTAGCTACGATGAAGGTGAACTGGTAAAAACAGGTGATGTGCTAGCCGCTGAATTTGTGAACAATGGCAAGACTTACCAAGCCATTGGTTATCGCGATGCGACAGGTGAAATGCAATACTACACACCCGATGGCAAAAGTCTGCATAAATCATTTTTACGCTCACCCTTAGAGTTTACACGTGTCAGTTCTAGCTTCAGCACTGGTCGTTTCCACCCAATCTTGCAACGCATTAAAGCGCACCAAGGCGTTGATTTAGCTGCGCCTACAGGCACACGTGTTAAAGCCTCTGGCGATGCGGTTGTTGATTTTGTTGGTCAAAAAGGCGGTTACGGCAATGTGATTGTTCTTAAGCATGAGAATGGCGTCAGTACGGTATACGGCCACCTATCACGCTTTGCTGATGGCTTGCATAGAGGCGAAAAAGTTGCACAGGGTGAGGTAATTGGCTTTGTAGGTATGACAGGTTTAGCTACAGGTCCGCATTTACATTATGAGTTTATGGTGAATGGTGAACATAGAGACCCTATGACAGTGGCTTTACCTAAAGCTGACCCGATTACTGGTCAGAACAAAGTGGCATTTGACGCAATTAGCCGTGAATTAACTGCGCAAATAGATTTGCTTGGAAACAGCAATATTGCCGCATTAGAATAACCAAGCTTTAGCAACTCACTCTAAATATCATGGCTGGCGCACTATTCATTGGGCTGATGTCTGGCACCAGCCTTGATGGAGTAGATGCTGCACTAGTCGAATTTCAAAGTACACACAAGCCCAATGTACGGCAAACACACTTCTTAGCATACCCGCCTGAACTTCGCGCACAAATTTTAGCGCTACAACACCCAACCGAAAACGAGCTAGAAACTACAGCGCTAATGGCGAATACATTAGCTAGGTTATACGCCGATGCAGTTAATCAATTGCTAGCCATCACAACATTATCCCCAAATGAAATTTCCGCAATTGGCTGTCATGGTCAAACCATACGGCACAGACCTGAGCTCGGTTTTACCTTACAAATTGGCAATCCTGCACTACTAGCGGAACTCACAGGTATTACTGTGATAAGTGACTTTAGAAGCCGAGACATTGCGGCTGGCGGCCAAGGCGCGCCTCTAGTGCCCGCTTTTCATCAAGCAATATTTTCCCACCCTCAACTCAATCGCGCGGTTATCAATATCGGTGGTATTGCCAACATCACCTACCTTGCCAGCAGCAGCGATTTAATCGGCTTTGATTCTGGTCCAGGCAATATGCTGCTTGATGCATGGATTAAACAACATAAAAACTTAAATTATGATGCCAATGGCGCATGGGCTAGCACTGGGCAACTCATTCCGCCATTATTATCAGCCATGCTCGCAGAACCCTACTTTGCCTTAATGCCACCTAAAAGTACTGGGCGTGACTTATTTAATGATGCATGGCTGGCAGAGCACTTGGCTGGTCGCGATTACGCGCCTGAAGATGTTGCGCTTACTTTAGTTTCACTCACCGCACACACTATTCGTAACGCACTTCTAGAACACTGTAGGGGTGTTGATGAAGTCTATCTATGCGGCGGCGGTGCACATAATGCCTTGCTGATAAAGCAATTACAAGGCCTATTGGGCGATGTAAAAATTGAAACTACCGATCAACTTGGCATCGGCGTGGATTGGGTAGAGGCAATCGCCTTCGCATGGTTGGCTGAACTATGCCTGAAACAACAAACAGCCAGCTTGCCAGAAGTCACTGGCGCGAAAGGCGCGCGGATCTTGGGTGCTATCTATCAACGCTGACGTTAGCGACTAAGATTTAACTTCAGCTCATCTTCTTGTGATTTAGCTACGTTTGATTAAGCAATTATGCATATCTATAAAGTATAATTAATTTAACTCTAGACTAACCTACAAGGCGCGCCAACATGACCAAAGCAACAAAAGCCACCCTTACGTTTGATAACGGTGCAACCCCTATAGAACTGCCGATTCTGACTAGCACCCTTGGCAACGATGTCATTGATATTCGCAGCCTAGGCAAACACGGGGTATTCACTTACGACCCTGGCTTTTTGTCTACCGCCGCCTGTAACTCTAATATTACTTTTATTGATGGCGAAGAAGGTCTGCTTTACTATCGCGGCTATCCGATTGAGCAATTAGCCGAACACTGTAATTTCATGGAAGTTTCATACCTGTTGCTGCATGGTGAGTTACCAAATGCCACCCAAACAAAGGAGTTTACTGACACAATCAGTGGCAGCACTATGCTGCATGATCAGTTAAGTAATATCTTCCGCGGCTTCAGACGTGACGCTCACCCAATGGCAGTCATGGTTGGTGTTGTAGGCTCACTCTCAGCTTTCTATTTTGACGCGATGGATATTCGTGACGCGAAACACCGCGAGATTTCTGCGCATCGCTTATTAGCAAAAGTGCCAACGATTGCGGCTTGGAGCTATAAATACAACTTGGGTCAGCCATTTATGTACCCGCAAAATCATCTTAACTATGCTGAAAACTTCATGCATATGATGTTTGCCACGCCTTGCGAAACCTATGTGCCAAATCCAGTACTAGCGAAAGCTTTCGAGCGTATTTTGATTTTACATGCTGATCATGAACAAAACGCATCGACCTCAACAGTGAGGTTAGTTGGCTCTAGCGGCGCCAATCCATTCGCCTGCATTTCTGCTGGCATTGCCTCGCTATGGGGCCCTGCTCATGGGGGCGCCAACGAAGCCACACTCAAAATGTTAGAAGAAATTGGCGATGTTTCGCGCATAGGCGAATTCATTAAACGCGCAAAAGACAAAACTGACACCTTCCGCCTAATGGGCTTTGGGCATCGCGTTTATCGCAATATGGATCCACGCGCGAAAATTATGCGTACCACTTGCCATGAAGTGCTGGATGAGTTGGGACTCCACGACGATCCTATGTTTAAATTGGCTATGGAGCTTGAAAAAATTGCACTTGAAGACGAATACTTCGTTTCACGCAAACTTTATCCAAATGTAGACTTCTATAGCGGCATCGTCATGCGCGCAATGGGCATTCCTAATTCGATGTTTACCGCTATTTTTGCACTCGCCAGAACCGCAGGCTGGATTGCGCAGTGGTCTGAAATGATTTCAGATGAGGAGCATAAAATAGGCAGACCTCGTCAACTCTACAAAGGTAATTTACGTAGAGATTTAGTACCAATGGACAGACGTTAAGCCACACCTAGGCATGGCAATTGCCATGCCTAAAATAAATTGAACCTTTAATTTACTTCAACAATCCTAAACTCCATGTTTAAACGTTTTTCACATATTACCATTTACCTGCTACTGGTTTTAATGCCACTACAAAGCATCGCTGCAGCAAACATGCTTATCTGTAATAGCATGATGTATATGGATAAAGTCAGTGAAAAATCGCAAATGATGCCGTGTCATGAACATATGAATAGCACGGCTTCGAATAACATCAATCAAAAACATGATAGTGATAGCACCAATAGCAAAAAATACAAAGATGCCTGCAAGGCCAACTGCGCTCATTGCGCCAGTATGTGTGCAATGGCGGCATTACCTAGCCATTTGAAATCTGAAGCTTTAGAAACTTCAGCACAAACGTTTAGCTCGGCTTACCAATCTTACACTTCAATCACACTTCCTAACCTGCAACGCCCACCCATACGCCTTTCTTAGATTAAGCCTTGTCACGCCTGTACATTCAAACAGGCGCAACTATTTAGCTATTCGGAAAGAAAGGATCACCATGTTTATTAAACCATTAAGCATAATAATGCCCTGCTTTGCGTTATTATTGAGTCATCAATACGCCACTGCTGGGCCTATGGGATTTAGTGGATCAGCCATGACCATGGGTGATTTCAACAATAACTGGCGTGAAACGTTTATCAACTACGCCATTACACCACGCGATGCCTTTGGTGTAAGCGCGACCTATATGCGCGCTGATGACAAATCCAAAACGCGCACTTTAGAAGAGGTCACTTACACGCGCTTGCTCAATCGCTGGAATATGCCGCACGCTCAAGCCAATCTATGGTTCATGGGTGGGCTAGGCATGCTACAAGGTGAAGACAAGCGGGCAGGCAACGACCTGAGTTTTGACAAAATAATGGTAACACCTGGGGCGCAGTTTGATTATGAAACCACGCGCGTTTACTTTGCTGCAACGCATCGCTTCTATCGTGCATCTGACATTAACCATGATTACAGCGCAGTACGTGCTGGCTTTTCATTTTATGAGACTGAGTACGATAAAACCCAGCCGTGGTTCATTTTGGAAGCCCGTCATATGAACGGCTTATCTGACAAAATTGAAATCACACCAATGTTGCGTTTCATTAACAAAAATTTCTTTGTCGAGGCCGGAGTAAATAACTCACGTGAACCACGCTTTAACTTTATGTATATTTTTTAAACCATTAAAGACAAATATTTAAGGATTTTTATTATGAAAAAACTATTATTCACTTCACTCATTTTATCTACGCTATTAAGCAATGTCGCTTTTGCTACACAAACCATTAAAGCCAATGTAAACGGCATGGTATGTGCGTTCTGCGCGCAAGGGATTGAGAAAAAGATGCGCGCACTATCGCAAACTAAAGATGTATACGTCAATTTGAAGCAACGTGTTGTAGCAGTTGAGCTTAAAGAAGGCCAAACTTTATCAAACGACAAAGTAAAAGATTTGATTAAAGATGCGGGCTACGAAGTGACTTCTATTGAAATCACTGAACACCCTATCGCACATATTAAGGCTGGCTACGAAGCTGCGGAAAAGGAGGCAAAGTAAATGGCGGCGTATAGCGCAGATGAAATGACCAGCCTCAAACAAACTAAAGCAGCATCCGTATTATCACTATTTACAAGTGGCGGTACGCTAATATGCTGCGCACTGCCGGCTTTATTAGTCGGCATAGGTGCTGGCGCGGCGATGTCAACTTTGGTATCAAATGTGCCGCAGCTTGTTTGGTTTTCTGAACATAAGCTAGGTGTATTTAGCTTTGCCGCTTTGATGTTACTAGTTTCTGGCTTCATGCAATGGCGAGCAAAGAGCTTACCTTGTCCAGTTGACCCAGCATTAGCCGCAACTTGTATAGCGACGCGTAAAGCTTCGTTTAGAGTTTATCTATTCTCTGTGTTGATATTTTTAGTAGGCGGATTCTTTGCTTTTATTGCGCCGCTGCTGTTTTAAATAGGTCTATTATGGCAATAAAAAAGCCAAGCATCAGCTTGGCTTTTTTATTAACGAGTACAACTCATTATTAAACTGAGAATGATGAGCCGCAACCGCAAGTCGTCGTCGCTTGTGGGTTACGAATCACAAACTGTGAACCTTGTAAGCTATCTTGATAGTCAATTTCAGCACCCATCAAGTATTGCAAGCTCATTGGATCAATCAATAAGGTCACCGTGTCTTTTTGCACCTGTGTGTCATCGTCATTCACTTCTTCTTCAAAAGTAAATCCGTATTGGAAGCCTGAACAGCCACCACCACTCACAAATACGCGCAGTTTAAGGTCAGGAGAGCCTTCTTCTTCAATCAGCTCTTTCACTTTTTTCGCCGCATTGTCAGTAAACACCAATGGTGCTGGCATTTCACCCAAATCTAAATTTTGTACATCAGTTACTGTGTTCATTACGTACTCCTAAATTTCTTAATAAAATCATTGTGCTACTGTGTGGTAGCAAGGTCAATCAATATTTAAAATCAATCTTAATTCGCGCTGACGTCTTGCTCTTGTGCACTCTCACCTAAATACACCAATCTGCCTTCAATCACCGCGCCTGTATGCATTTCTAAGGATTTATAGTAAACGTCACCAGTAATATGCGCTTTAGGCTGCAGCTCTATAAACTGACCGGCTCTTACTGGGCCTGTCACTTTGCCATTAATTACAATTTTAGATGCGCTTACCGCACCTTCAATACTGCCATGCTCGCTGAGTATTAGTGTACTCGGACTTGCAATTGGTTCACTTACCTTACCGCGAATCGTTCCATCAACACGCAAACCGCCAGAAAAATGAATATCGCCTTCTATGCGCGTATCCGCACCTATAAGCGTATCTATGCTATTTTGAATTCGATTGCTTTTTCTAAAAAACATTTTATTTCCTATTTTAATTCAATAGCTTGATGCTACTCATGCTAAGTTAACTAGGTGTTTACTTTTTACCCAACATATTTTTATAGAACAACAAATCTTCTTTAAGTTTGATGTTTTCATCATGCACAAGCTTCAGTTCTTCATTGAGATTCTTTTGTGAGGCTTGCTCAATCTTAATTTGCTGCTCCACTTGTATAATCTTGGTCTGAAACGCTTGATTTTCAAGTATAGCCTGATTTAACTTTACAGTTAAATTTTCACCGCCAGTAAACTGCCAATAGGCAGCAACATAACCTATAACGACAAACAGCGCAGCCACAACCCACTGGAAATACCAAGGGCGTTGCGAGCGCACCGCCACCTGCTTGGCAGTTAAACCAAAGTGTCGACGAATTCTTCTTCTAACAGGCTTCATTGGCTAATATTCTGACACTTATGGTAAAAGTGGCACAACTTCTAAGCCCGTATTTTCAGCTAGATCAAACATAATGTTCATATTCTGAACTGCCTGACCAGCAGCGCCCTTCACTAAATTATCCTGCACCACAATGAGCGTCAAATAACCAGCTTCATCTTGCTTGTGCAGCGCAATGCGAATTTGATTCGAACCACGAACTGAACGCGTTTCTGGCAATACACCTGCTGGCAACACATCGACAAAACGCTCGTGCTGATAACGCTGCTCAAACATGGATTGCAGATCCAGTGTTTTTGCTTTTGCTGACAGTTTAACGTAAATGGTAGAAAGCATACCGCGTATCATCGGTATCAAGTGCGGCACAAAAATAAATTGCACGTTTTCACCCGCCAATTGCATCAACTGCGCGTGAATTTCTGGGTGATGCCTATGCCCACTCACACCATAAGCCTTCATATTGTCACTAGATTCAGCAAACAGAGTCGCCACTTCGGCTTTTCTACCCGCGCCAGAAACACCAGATTTCGAGTCAGCAATAATTGGCGCAGTAAAATCAATCAAGCCTTGCTCTAATAACGGTGCCAAGCCTAATAATACAGTTGTTGGGTAGCAGCCAGGGTTGCCTATCACTTGTGCAGATTTAATCTGCTCACGATACAGTTCTGGGATTCCGTACACTGCTTTTTTAAGGACATTAGGACAGCTATGTGGCATTTTGTACCATTTTTCAAAAACTGCCGTATCTTGCAGACGAAAATCTGCAGCTAGATCAATCACCTTCACATTCGTATCTAACAACTCTTGCGCTTGACTCATCGCCACGCCATGCGGCGTTGCAAAGAACACCACATCACATTCAGTTAAATTTGATTGTGCTGGGTCTGTAAATTTCAAATTTACATATCCACGTAAACTCGGAAACATGTCAGCTACAGGCAAGCCAGCGTCACCACGCGACGTGATTGCAGTTAACTCAACACCGGGATGAATACTCAACAGGCGCAACAGTTCTACGCCCGTGTAACCAGTGCCGCCAACGATACCAACTTTTAATTTTTTATTCGTCAATTTTTTATTACTCACTTAGAGCATCATCATAAACTTAGCATAACAAAACTATGTGCAAACACCAAAACAAAAAAGGTCGCAATAGCGACCTTTTCGTAACTCAACCGCCCAAAACTTATTAAAAGCTTAGCGTTTAGAGAATTGTTTACGACGACGCGCTTTGCGGAAACCAACTTTTTTACGTTCAACTTCACGAGCATCACGTGTTACGAAACCAGCGTGTGACAATGCACTTTTCAAATTAGCATCAAAGTCAATCAAAGCACGTGTAATACCGTGACGTACTGCACCAGCTTGGCCTGATTCACCACCACCGATAACATTAACCATGATATCAAAGCTAGTTAAGTTGTTAGTCAATTCAAGTGGTTGACGTAGAATCATACGTGCAGTTACACGTGAGAAATACTCATCAACAGGTTTATCGTTAACAACGATGTTGCCTTTACCTGTTTTTAAAAACACGCGCGCTACTGAACTCTTGCGGCGGCCTGTACCATAATTATATTTACCGATCATCTTTATATACCCTTAGATTTTCAATGTTTGCGGTTGTTGCGCCGCATGTTCATGCTTGTCGCCAGCATAAACTTTCATTTTTTTGATCATTGCATAACCTAAAGGACCTTTAGGCAACATACCTTTTACTGCTTTTTCTAAAGCGCGACCCGGAAACTTGTCTTGCATTTTAGAGAATGTTGTTGTGCTGATACCACCTGGGTAACCAGAGTGACTGTGGTAAAGCTTACCATCAGCCTTATTACCAGTTACTTTTAGTTTGTCGGCATTAATCACGACAATATAATCACCTGTATCAACGTGAGGTGTATAAATAGTTTTATGTTTTCCACGTAAACGATGCGCAATGCCACTAGCCAAACGGCCTAGCACTAAGTCTGTGGCATCTACCACAAACCAGTCACGCTTCACTTCATGTGATTTTGCTGAAAAGGTTTTCATCATGTAACCAATACTATGAGCTAAAAAAATTAAGAGGCGGATTTTATGCTGAAGCCTAGTGCTTTGTCAAACAATATGTTCAGTATATGAATGAAATTTATTAAATATTTTAGATTTAACGAAATTTAGTAAGCTAAAGTTAGTCTCAGTTAACTGAACTAAGTAAGCATTTGCTTTTTTCACTGAAATATTCTGTGAATTTCATACGAAAAAGTATAACCCTTTTGGGTGTTTTAGCCAGCATTATTATATTGTTTTACGTGACTTATGCTAGGATATTAAAATAATATTTAAGTTTGTAGTTAAAGCCGTTCTTTATACTCAGATTTAATCTAAGTAGTACACATTTCTGGAAGCATACTTACAAATTGAGATTTTTCACGTTTTTATCATTATGTTGTTATGCAAACCTCAGCTTCGCTTTAGGTTTGGGTGATGCCGAACTTAAATCTAATTTAGGTGAAAAATTTCTTGCTACAGTTAACGTGACAGATATTGAATCTGCACCTGAACCTAGCTGCTTTAGCGCAACCGATGTTGGCGATGTGCCTGCTATTAAGAGAGCGTCGGTCAATCTGAAGGCGGTTAATGGCAACTATCATCTGACGATTAGTAGCAATGATGTGATTACAGAGCCCATTGTCAATTTACGCATTTCATTTCTTTGCGAACCCAATGTAAATCGTGAATATGTGTTACTTCTCGATCCAGCGCCAATCTCAGCTGCTGAGAAGGCTAGTACTAATGATGTCAGCGCTAATAACGAGCCAAGCTCTAGCGATACAAAAAAGAAAAATCGCAAATCACAGCAAACCAGCAGCAAAAAATCATCTACGCCCGAAGCAGCAGAGCAAATTGACGAAGCCACTCCAGAGCAAGCTGTAGTAAAAAAAGCTCCTAAGAAAAAGAAACCCAAGAAGATCAGTTCAGTTGATGAAAAACTGAATGAAGCTTATATCGGCAAACCAATCACCAGCCCCACGCCTCAACCTAGCTCGAGTCCAGAAAGTAAAGTCAATGCAAATGTAAGTGAACACAAATCATCGGCCGATAAACCATTTTTGGTGATTTCCGCAGGCAATACCAATGTGACTCAGGGTAGCGATAAGCCAGGATTGTCGCTGAGGTTAGCTACTGAAATCGATGTAACGAGGCCAGATGAAGTAGCGGCTGTGCAATCTGTCACTGACACGATGGATGAAGCGACAGTCATGTCCAATCGTTTAGCTCACTTAGAAAAACAAATTGCCACCTTGCAATCACGTAATGCACAACTAGTCACAGAAGCTCAAATGGCTAAAGAGGAAAACGAGCGCTTTGATTGGTTAAAATACTTAAAAATAGCGCTCGGAATACTGGTCGCTCTAGTTTTTCTTGAATTGCTACGCCGCAAATTTGCTAAACGTGAAATTCACATTAAAGATACTTGGTTTGATGATGAATATCCCGACGACACTGATGACAGCCCAAATAAGCTAAATGTGAGTTCTGCGAACGAATTTAACGCACACAATGCAAAGGCTTCATCTTTCGACGAACCTAATTTTAATGAAACTCCTATGCATCACCTGAATCCTGCTGACGCTCAAGCTATGAGTAAAACAGAAAAAGAAGAGCACGGCACTATCATTGAAGATGCAGATGTATTTATTGAGCATGGACGTCCAGCGCTGGCCATTCAGTTGCTACAAAACCATTTAAGCGACTCGCCTGAAGATTCCCCTGCAATTTGGTTAAAACTACTTAATTTGCTGTCGAAAGAAGGATCAGAAGCTGAATATGACTCAGCGGTGATTGAATGCAACAAACATTTTAATATTAGGGCCGCCACATTTAACAGCGATTCGACTGCAGATGACTCATCAATAGAAGACTATCCACACATCATCACGCGCTTAGAAGGCGTTTGGGGCTCTCCTTACGCGGTTGGCTTTTTAAATGACTTAATTTTCAATAAGCGCTCGCAGCCTAGAGAAGGCCTTAATCAAGGTGCATTTAACGATCTTTTCTTCTTGAAAAATATCGCTAAAGATCTGGAGCATGCTAACCCTACGACGTTTAGAACTAGCTCAGACGCGCCCGATTCGAATCAAGCAAGTCGGCCACCTAAAGCTAATCAAGCGAGTGTAGCTGCCATTAATATTGAAAACACTAGCTTTAATGATGCACTGTTTACAGATATTGAGCCGCTCACGGACATCGGTAATGACCCGAAAGAAGAATTGAACGACACTCAGCTCAGCACTAAAGCCAACTTTAATTCATTCAATGATGAAACGTCATATGAAGTGAATATGATACCGCATGATGAAGTACAGCCAGCGCCCAACACTAAAGATGAAGCATTAGAGTTTGAAATACCTGAAAAAGTCGTTATTGCTAAAGATGATGACCTATTGTTTGTAGCCGAAGAAATCAACTTTAGCTTGCCTACAGAAAAAGTTGAGTATGCTACAGAGCAAAAAGCCAATATGCTGAATGAAGAGATTGTATTAGGTGGCGGCGAGAATGTGACTACTGATAAAAACGGTCACCTAGATTTTTCTCTAGAATTTCCAGATGATGATAAGCCCAAAGCGAAGAGCAAAACCAAAGCTAATTCTGCTAAAAATCAATCTGAATCAAACGAGATTGAGTGGGATTTGCCAACAATTGAGCCTGAGATAAAGCCCAAAGCCAACAAGTAATTATTTTACTAAGTACTGCACACCCAAGCCTGCAAACACGGCAAAACCAAACCAATTGTTATGTAGAAAAGCTTTAAAGCAGTTGGTTTTTTCACGTGCTCGTATCAAATAATAATGGTAAATAGCCACTGCCGCTGCGGCTATTAAGCCAATATAGTAGGCGTATCCCATGATTAACCAAATGCCACAAATCACAAGTATGAGCAATGTGAGCGCATAACAAATCATCACTATCACTACGTCAAACTTACCAAAGGTAATGGCAGAAGATTTAATACCAATTTTTAAATCGTCATCTCTATCTACCATGGCATATTCAGTGTCATAAGCAACCGCCCAAAATACGTTGGCTAACAATAACAGCCACGCCACTGGCGGCACATAGCCCAAAATTGCGGCGAATGCCATTGGGATTCCTGCGCCAAAAGCAATGCCTAAATAGGCCTGTGGAATCGCAAAAAATCGCTTGGTAAAAGGGTAACTTGCCGCCAAGAATAAGGCTAGCATGGATAATTTAATCGTTAATGTATTGAGCGTACATACCAAACCAAACGCAACTAAGCTTAAACCCGCTGCCAAGAAATAGGCTTCTTTTTTGCTCACTTCATGATTCACTAAAGGTCGATGACGCGTACGCTCGACCAAGCCATCATATTCACTATCGGCAATATCATTCATCACACAACCTGCGCTGCGCATTAGCACGGTGCCTGTGACAAATATCAATACGACAATCCAGTCTGGCTTGCCGTGTCCTGCAATCAGCAACGCCCAAAGCGTTGGCCATAGCAACAATAAAATACCGATGGGCTTATCTAAACGCATTAGGCGTTCATAGGCGTCTAGTTTCTTGATGATATTTTGTATATTCATAGTTTGATGACCTAACTCTTCCCTAGTCACTTCTACTTTAGCATGACCGGCATTTTAATTTTCTTCTCAACCTTCAATGAGCAAATCAGGTAGAAAAACCTCGGTAACCATAATGTTAGCGCAATTTAAACTAAAAATAGAACGTCGCGCCCACAAGTAAGGTGGTTTTCTGACATCAGGATTTTGCGTTAAATGTCGCGTTGCATGTTGATAAAGCACATGGTTTGGTGTGAGTTTTTTATAACTCAACGCCGTACGTTTCACCTTAGGATTAGCAAATAAAGTCGCCCCGAGCGGCTTATTGCCTAATCGACCAAGTCTGTTCCATGCGCCTCTCAGGCTAGCTCTTGGGATTACGCTATGCGCAAACAAGACAGCTTGATCATCACCCATGAGTAAGACCTCGCGTATTAGTGCGATTTGATAATTTGGTTGGTGCAGTAATGCGACTTCATCTTGAATTAATTTGGCATATTTTACTGAAATGGGCTTCACTGCAAATTTGCTGAAATGTTGCTGTAATCGCGAGGTAAGTGAGCCATTATCGATAAGCCAAAGTTGCAGCCTATTCGCCTGTATGGGCTTTTTCAGCCAGCGCTGACGCGTACTAGCAAGATTTCGTTGAATTTTCACGAGAGGAATTATCGCATAAATAGGATGGTCTACGAGCCAATATCCATGCGACACTGAGGGCTGGCAATATCAATATTAAACCTTGACCAGTTCATCTGCTCGCCCCATCCATCTTTCCAAATGCTGCTCTACGGCAGACGGATGTTCTTTAATTAGGCGATCCGCCATATTTTTAGCAGCGTTTAACAAATCTGCATCTCGATTCAAATCTGCGATTTTCAGCATAGGCACACCACTTTGACGTGTGCCTAAATACTCACCTGGCCCACGTAAATTTAGATCGGCTTGGGCGATGGCAAACCCATCATTGCTTTCATAAATCACTTTTAGCCTTGCGCGGGCAGTTTCAGAAAGCTTGTTTTGATAAAGCAGGATACAAGTGCTTTTTGCGGCGCCACGACCGACGCGACCGCGTAACTGATGCAACTGACTCAAACCCATGCGTTCAGCGTGCTCTATGACCATTAAACTGGCATTGGGCACGTCTACGCCCACCTCAATCACTGTAGTTGCTACTAGCAACTGCGTTTCACCTGCGCTGAAAGCCGCCATCACGGCTTGCTTTTCTGCTGGCTTCATACGACCATGCACTAAGCCGATTTTTAATTCTGGAAATTCGCTCTGCATTAATGCATAAGTGTCATTGGCTGTTGCCAGCTGTAAAGCTTCAGACTCTTCAATTAGCGGGCATACCCAATAGGCTTGATTACCTTGCGCACAGGCTTCGCGTACACGTTGTAGAATTTCATCACGACGCACGTCTGACACCAGCTTAGTCACAATCGGCGTGCGACCTGGTGGCAGCTCATCAATCACCGAAACATCTAAGTCTGCGTAATAGCTCATGGATAAAGTGCGCGGAATTGGCGTGGCGGTCATCATCAGTTGGTGCGGCTCAGGCTGGCCTTTTTGCCGCAAAGCCAAACGCTGATGTACGCCAAAGCGATGCTGCTCATCAATAATCGCTAAGCCCAATTTTTTAAACTGTACCGCTTCTTGAAACAGCGCATGCGTTCCAATCACGAGCTGTGCACTTCCGTCGGCAATGATTTGCATCGCAGCTTCACGGTCTTTTTTAGACTGGCTGCCCGTGTGCCAAGCAATTTTTATATTCAAAGGCGTGAGCCAGCCTATCATTTTGCGAAAATGTTGCTCTGCCAAAATCTCAGTTGGCGCCATCAGCGCTACTTGCCAACCGCTTTCTATACTCTGCAATGCCGCCATACACGCGACTATGGTTTTACCGCTGCCCACATCGCCCTGCAATAAGCGTTGCATGGGGTGCGGTTGCGTTAAATCATTTTGAATCTCGACCGCGACTTTTTGCTGCGCTTGCGTTAAAGCAAACGGCAAGCTTTTAAGCAAAGCTGAAACCAACTGTTTCGATTGCTTAAACTGTGGCGCATCCACACTGCGACGACGTGCATAATGTTTACGCATAGAAAGCTGCTGTGCAAGCAACTCATCAAAGGCGAGGCGTTGCCATTCTGGTGTGGTTTTTTCTTCCAAGCCCTGTAGATCAGCATCTGGCGGTGGGTTGTGCAAAGCTTTTAAACTTGCAGAAAAACTTGGAAATTGATACTGCTGATAGACACTAACTGGCAAGGTTTCATTCAGCACATTTTGCTTTAATGCCGTCGCAATCGCTTTGCGCAAATTCACTTGCGTCAACCCTGCCACCGTTGGGTAAACAGGCGTTAATGTTTCAGCCACCATGGTTTTTTCGCCTACAGCTTTACATGTAGGATGCACCATCTCATTACCGAAAAAACCACTGCGCACCTCACCATACACTCGCAACTTATTACCGACTTTAAGTGCAGAAATTTGGCTAGGATAAAAATGCAGAAAACGTAAAGTGAGTTGCCCGCTCGCATCTTCCAGCCTTGCGATTAAAGCTTTACGCGGCTTATAAGTCACTTCCGCATGGACAATCTCGCCTTCAACCTGTGATGGCTCGCCAACTCGTAAATCGCGCACACTAGTCATGTGCGTTTCGTCAATGTAGCGTAAAGGTAGGTGCAGTAATAAAGCCTGAGTGGTATTGACGTCAAGCTTATTCAGATTAGCCACTAGCGGTTTGCTAAAGGTTTTTATTTCAGAAAGATTTGTCACAACAGAAACTATAGCTGCACAAACTAGGCATTATTGAGAAGACTTTTTCGCACCATTGCCTGCAGGATTGCCCTTAGTTCGGTTAATCCGCACCACATCAGGTATTTTGCGTAAGCTACGCATTAACTCGGCTAAATGAATACGGTCTTTCACTTGCACCGTGAAGTAAAGATTAGCATAAGCGCTACCATCTTCTTCTTCCACACTCACGTTATCAATGTTAGAGCCTGCATCGGCAATGCCTGAAGCGATTTTTGCCAACATGCCAGGCTGATTGGCCACGGTGAGATTAAGGTTAGTTTTGTACAGACGCTGACTTTCTGGCTCCCATTCCACATCTAGCCATTTGTCTGGGTCTAAACGGAATTTACGTATCGCAGGGCAATCGTGCGTATGTACCACTAAGCCTTTATCTTTATTAATAAAGCCTAGAATTGGGTCACCAGGTATCGGCCTGCAACATTGCGCAAACTGTACCGCCATGCCTTCTGAGCCACGTATGGTAATGGTGTCTAACGGCTTAACTGTTTTACCGAAAATCTTGTCGAAGAACTTGCCGCCCAAGAATTTACCAATGGCGCCCTCTTCTGGCACTTCCTGCACCTCAAGCATGGCTAATAACTGGTGCGCAACCATGACGTTCTGGCGTTTGCCCAAACCAATTTCAGTCAATATTTGCGATTTCTTTTTCAGACCATAGTCGCGTATCAGCTTTTGCCAATGATCATCTGTAATTTGGCTAGGCTCCACATGCAAAGCGCGTAAAGCTTGATTGAGCATACGTTCTCCGAGGTGGGCTGACTCAGTCGATTGTTGCGATTTTAAGAAGTGTCGGATATGCGCTCGCGCACGACCTGTCACTACATAATTCAGCCAAGCAGGATTAGGTTTAGCGAGTGAACCCGTGATAATTTCCACGTGGTCACCGTTATGTAACTCTGTACGCAATGGCGCCAACTCTTGATTGATACGCACCGCCACGCAACTATTACCAATGCCTGAATGCACAGCATAAGCAAAATCAACCGCTGTCGCACCCTTAGGCAAAGCAAAAATCTTTCCTTTAGGCGTAAACACATACACCTCATCTGGAAACAGATCAATTTTAAGATGCTCAAGAAAATCGAGTGAATCCACACTTTCACTTTGAATCTCTAGTAAACGCTGTAACCACTGGTGGGTTTGCTGCTGCAATGCGGTAAGTTGCGCATCGCTGGCTTTATATAACCAATGTGCAGCTACGCCAGCATCGGCTATATTGTGCATCTCCGTGCTGCGAATCTGCACCTCAATAGGCGTCCCAAATGGGCCAAATAACGTGGTGTGTAGCGACTGATAGCCATTGGCTTTTGGAATTGCGATATAGTCTTTGAATTTGCTTGGGATGGGTTTATATAAAGCGTGCAAAGCGCCTAGCGCTAGATAACAACTCGATAAATCTTTAACAACAACTCTAAAACCGTAAATGTCGTAAATTTGCGAGAACGCCGTGGTTTTACCCGACATTTTCTTGTAAATGCTGTAAAGATGCTTTTCACGTCCAGACACCTCTGCATCAATATTCAAGGTAATCAGTTGCTGCTTGATGGATTCTAATATCTTGCTAACGACTTCTTTACGGTTACCACGTGCCGCTAAAATGGCTTTTGAAATCGCTCGAAACCGCATTGGGTAAAGATACTGAAAACTTAGATCTTCAAGCGATTGGTATATATCGTTCAAACCAAGCCGATTGGCAATTGGCGCATAAATTTCTAGCGTTTCTTTAGCAATAAGCTTTTGCTTTTCTGGTCGCATGGCTTCCAGAGTCTGCATATTATGCAAACGATCTGCCAATTTCACCAAAATCACCCGCACATCTTGCGACATTGCGAGCAGCATTTTTCTGAAGTTCTCTGCCTGCGCGACACTGGCGCTTTGAAACTCAATTTTATCTAGCTTGGTCACACCATCAACCAATTCAGCTACTTGTAGGCCAAATTTCTCTTTAATGTCGTGTGTGGAAACGTCAGTATCTTCCACTACATCATGCAATAAAGCCGCGAGTAGTGTTGGTACGTCTAAGTGCAAGTCAGCCAAAATACATGCGACAGAAACGGGATGCGTGATATAAGGCTCGCCCGTTTTGCGCACCACGCCTTCATGCGCCTGATAGGCGTAACGATACGCCTCCCAAACTTGGGCAATATCTTGTGGTTTTAAGTATTCTTTAAGACGTAAACTAAGTGCCGAATCCTCGCTGTCCGCAGGCAGCAAGGGGGCTGAAGCTAGTGCTGAACTAGGCTTGAATAACTCCGCGTTTTGATGTGTTGCGGTTTTTGGCATACCACTTTCACTAGGCTTTTTCTAAGAAATTAGGTAATAAAATTCTAAATTACGCCAGATACTAAGGATGGATGCGCGCTAGAATTTCTACGCCAATTTTACCAGCGGCGATTTCACGCAAAGCTAATACGGTTGTTTTATCACGCAAACCTTGTGTATTAATGAGTGGCTCTGCGCCATTGTGTAATTGACGTGCGCGGTACGCAGCAACTAATGTCAATTGAAAACGATTTGGAATTTGGTCTAAGCAATCATCTACTGTAATACGTGCCATGATGGTGTTTCCTAATTAATAATGAGAAATAAAGCTTCTATATTGAAAGAGTCTAATGCACTTCAATCTAGAAATTTATGTAAGTGTTTGAATTAAATCTGCATAACGTTGTAGTTGAACTGAACCTACAAGCCGTTGTGCTCGAATGATTGCGGTAATGTCTTGTAATGCCACATCAAAATCATCGTTGATTGTAACATAATCGAACTCGCTCACGTGGCGCATTTCAGTACGCGCCGCAGCAACGCGTTTAGCAATGACCTCTGCGCTATCTTGACCGCGGCCATTCAGCCTGCGCTCTAGCGCTTCGATAGACGGCGGCAACACAAAAATACTCACGGCATGTGGATACAAAAGACGCACTTGCTCGGCACCTTGCCAATCAATTTCTAAAATAATATCAAAGCCTGCAGCTAATGGCGCTTCTATAGCAGATTGTGAAGTGCCATAACGCGCCTCATGCACTTCTGCGCTTTCTAAAAATTGCGCCTCGCCCAGCATACGCAAAAATGTCGCATCATCCACAAAGTGATAATCCACGCCATTCAACTCGCTAGGACGCGGCTTACGCGTGGTGTGAGAGATGGAAAGTTTCAAATGCTCGTCTTTAGCCAGCAAAGCTTTAATCAAGCTAGTTTTGCCCGCGCCAGAAGCTGCAGTGATAATAAAAAGATTGCCTGTAGTCATACCGGTATTTTATTCTAAATTTAGCTGAATCATGTGTTTTGCCTATTCAATATTTTGAATTTGCTCACGCATTTGCTCGATTAGCACTTTCAACTCCATGGACACTTGGGTGGTTTGTACTGAAACAGATTTTGAACCCAACGTATTCGCTTCACGATTAAGCTCTTGCATCAAAAAGTCTAAACGTTTACCTGCGGGCGCGTCACTACTCAAAATACGTTTCACTTCTGAAATATGAGCAGTTAGTCTAGTCAGCTCTTCATCAACATCAATACGCTGCGCAAACATCACCAGCTCTTGTGCGACACGTTCCGGGTCAATATTTTTTAGGTTTTCTTGCAGTTTATTTTCGAGCTTTGCTTGATATTCTTTGGTGAGCGCAGGTAAGAACGGCTTAACTTTAATCACTAAAGATTCAATTTGGCTTAACCGCTCGAGCACTAACGCTTTTAATTTCTCGCCTTCACGCGCTCGCGATGCATTCAGGTCTTGCAAGCCTTTTTGGAGTAGTTTTTTCACATCTTCCAACAGTGTGTCTTGGCTCAAGGCGTCACTTAACACTACGCCGGGCCAACGCAAAATATCCGCAACACTGAGCGGTCGGCTTTGCGGAAAATACTGCTGTGCTTTAACTTGCATTGCAGCCAATTGCTGCATCAGTGCATCATCCAACTGTGTTGCCTGCCCAGCTTGAGTGCGTTGAATTAAATTAACTTTGCATTCAATTTTACCGCGACTGAGTTTTGCACTAATCAGCTCACGAATAGCGGGTTCGAAGCTTCTTAAATTTTCATCCAGTTTAAAGTGTAGATCTAAATAACGGCTATTTACCGCGCGCAACTCCAGTATTAAAGTCGCGTTATCTATAGGTGGATTGATCGATTGTTCAATGGCTGCAAAGCCAGTCATACTGAAAGTCATAATGAGAATTCCTGAAGCTGCGTTAGCTAAAACTAATAAATTAACAGCATGTTATCAAATACAAGCCGATAGATGCCAAAATAAACCATTAAATAACTTCATAAATAACTTTAAGTACAATCAATTACGCGTTATATTGCTGGATATATTCCAAGTCTGAATGCATTATTTGAATTAATTTACCCTTAATAAAACAAGTAAATAGAAAAATATCTAGTGTCATCTACTGAAAATTTAGCATTACCTACTGGTTACCAGTTACAAGATTACGAAATTAGAAAAGTCTTGAGCTCTGGTGGGTTCAGCTTCGTCTATTTAGCGCGTGATAAAGATAAAAATACGGTAGCCATCAAAGAGTATTTGCCCACTTCAATTGCTTTGCGCACCGATAGTGCAACGGTTCAACCAAATGCTGACGACGTAGCCTTATTTAGGCGCGGCCTTAAATGTTTTTTCGATGAAGGCTTATCGCTCGCTAAAATCGACCATAAAAATATCGTTCGAGTCCTTAATTTCTTTCGTGCAAATGAGACCGTTTATATGGTCATGCAGTACGAGCGTGGGAAATCATTGCAAGAATACATCTTAGGACAGCAAGGCTTAGTTTCTGAGCAGTTTATCAGACGCGTTTTTGGTGAGCTTTCCAATGGTTTAAGAGAAGTACACACACAGAAACTTTTGCATTTAGATATTAAACCCGCGAATATTTACATTCGTCTGGATGGTTCGCCTGTTCTACTGGATTTTGGCTCTGCTAGACAAGCTTTAAGTGAGAATTTAGCAAAGTTCTCACCCAGTTACACACCCGGCTTCGCTTCGCCTGAACAGTATTACGACAGAAAATTACTTGGGCCTTGGAGCGACATTTACAGCATAGGCGCAACCATGTATTCATGCTTAACACGCACTTCGCCACCCGCTGCTAATCAGCGCATTAAAAATGACTTGCTAATTCCGGCAGTCAAATTGGGCAAAGACCATTATTCGCAAAGCTTGCTTGAAATTATCGACAGTTGCTTGAGTTTAGATTATCTTGAGCGCCCACAGAGTGTGTTCTCGCTACAAAAGGCTTTGCTTGAATCTAAGCCACTTCCTGAGAAGAAGTCCAGCTTAGTGAATAAAATAGTGCTTGCACTCAATAAACCTATTTTGATGAAAAAAACACCGCTGCAAAAAGCGGCGGCAACACATACGACAATCATTTAACGTTCATCAATCATCATGAAATTTACAATTTTTCAGAATAGCCGTCAGGGCCCACGGCAATATAATCAAGACAGGCTAGCTTACTCATATAGTAAAGATGCACTATTGCTAGTGGTGGCTGATGGTATGGGCGGTCATCGACATGGCGAAATCGCCGCACAACTAGCTGTGACCACAATGACAGATGCTTTTCAACGCTTAGCTGTGCCTATGCTTTCTAGCCCAGCTAAGTTTTTAATTGACCACATGCAACAGATTCACGACATGATAGACCAGCTCACGCAAGAACGAGAACTGGTTGAAGCACCGCGCACCACCATTGTCGCTGCGGTAGTGCAACGCGGCGTATTGTATTGTGCGCATGTTGGCGATTCGCGGCTTTATCATTTTAGAGATGGTCACTTGCTTTACCGCACCGAAGACCATTCAATTGTGCAATCCCTCTATTCAAAAGGCATTATCAATAAAGATGATATGTCTACGCACCCTTATCGACACAAAGTTTATAGCTGCCTAGGCGGTGATGTGCCACCGAAAATCGACCTTTCTGATCGACAAGAATTGGCTGAAGGCGATACCATCTTATTGTGTACTGATGGTGTTTGGGGCGCAGTGACAGACGAACAGATTAAACGCATACTCAACAGCCCTTCTATTACTGACGGTGTTACTACTCTGTTAGACGTCGCCGAGAACACCAGCCAAGACCAAGGCGATAATATGAGTGCTATCGGCTTGCAATGGGGTGATAAACAAAGCAATGGCCTTGCCGTTTCAACCATCTCGATGGCAATGGGCTTAACTACTACCATCATGAATCCAACGACATACCCAAATCCGCAAAACACACAAGACGGGGCGATGGATGGCGATTTTACCGATGATGAAATTGAAAATACCATTGCTGAAATTCAACGTGCGTTGCTTAAAACCAAACGAATATAGAACTAAACGTATAATACGTACCTCAAAAGATTAATCAGGATTTAGAAGCATGCAATCAAGCAATTCAAGACCTAGCCAACGCGCTAACAATCAATTACGCAATGTCGAAATCATTCGCCATTACACCAAGCATGCTGAAGGTTCAGTATTAGTAAAATTTGGTGACACGCACGTACTATGCACAGCCAGTGTAGAAGAAAAAGTACCTGGCTTTTTAAAAGGCAAAGGTCAAGGCTGGGTGACGGCTGAATACGGCATGTTGCCGCGCTCTACTGGCAGCCGTATGGATAGAGAAGCCGCAAAAGGCAAGCAATCCGGTCGTACGCAAGAGATTCAGCGTTTGATTGGTCGCTCACTACGCGCCATTATTGATTTAGAAAAGTTAGGCGAACGCAGTATTCATATGGATTGCGACGTGATTCAAGCCGATGGCGGCACCCGCACTGCCAGCATTACAGGGGCTTATGTGGCGCTACATGACGCCATTTCTACCTTATTAAAAAACGGCAAACTTACGACAAGCCCATTAAAACAAGGCGTGGCAGCAATTTCCGTAGGTGTTTATAAAGGCACGCCAGTACTCGATTTAGATTACATTGAAGACTCAGATTGCGACACCGACATGAACGTCGTCATGACAGCAGATGGTGGCTTTGTGGAAATTCAAGGCACAGCGGAAGGCGAACCCTTTAGTCGTGATGCCATGAATGCCATGCTAGATTTAGCGGCACACGGCATCAAGCAACTCGTTATCAAACAAAATGAGGTATTAAGTGTTTAGCAAGCTCGTCATCGCATCAGGTAATAAAGGCAAGTTGCGCGAAATTGAGCACATACTTGCACCGCTACACATCGAAATCATTCCACAAAACGCGCTTAATGTACCTGAGTGTGAAGAGCCTTTTTGTACCTTCATTGAAAATGCGCTTGCCAAAGCACGTCACGCCAGTAAACACACAGGCTTGCCAGCGTTGGCTGATGACTCTGGTTTATGCGTAGATGCGTTACAAGGCGCACCTGGTGTGCTTTCTGCACGTTATGCAGGTGAACCCAAGTCCGACGAAGCAAATAATCAAAAATTGCTCAAAGTCATGGTAAACGAAAAAAATCGCCATGCGCATTTTTACTGCGTGATGGTGCTAGTGCGCCATGAACATGATCCAGAACCTATCATTGCGGAAGGCCAATGGGTAGGCGAGATATTAAGCGAATATCGTGGCAATGATGGCTTTGGTTACGACCCCATATTTTTAGACGATAAAACGGGTAAAACTGTGGCGGAGTTATCGATAGAAATTAAAAGCCGCATCAGCCACCGTGGACACGCAATGGCAAAATTATTGCAAAAAATAGAGCGATTAAGCACATGAGTACGCCTGAAAAATCAGCATGGCCTAAATGGGTACGCGACGACGACAGCGTAGTTGCATGCACAGAAAAAGTCAAAGTGATGACTGAAAACTTTGATGAAATTAAACAAATCGCCCAAGACGCATTTGAAGATGGCTTGTTGATGGAAGTTTCTGAAGAGCAAATGCGTGAGGCTTTGCATCGTCTTGTTGATATGCTGGTGAATCCTTATCAAAAAAATCATTGAAATAAAACCTGCGGCGTCGTTTGATCCAAAGCCAATTAATACCATTGCGCCACTAGCAGGCGAGGCGACTTTATCTGGCCTGACCAACCCACCGCCACTGTCTCTATATATCCATATTCCGTGGTGCGTTAAAAAATGTCCTTATTGCGACTTTAACTCTCATGAAAGCCGGCATAAAGATGGCGCAATTCCAGAAAGCGCCTATGTCGATGCCTTAATCGCAGATTTGGAGCTTGCCACGCCTAAAGTGTGGGGGCGGAAAATCAAAAGTGTATTTTTTGGCGGCGGTACGCCTAGTCTGTTTTCTGCTGAGGCGATTGACCGCATTTTGAGCCATGTGCGCATGCTTACGCCGCTAGAATTTGATGCTGAAATTACGTTAGAAGCCAACCCCGGCACTGTGGATGCTGCCAACTTTGTGGGTTATAAACAAGCAGGCGTGAATCGACTTTCGCTAGGCATACAAAGCTTTAAGAGTGATTATCTAAAAGCTTTAGGGCGCATTCACGACAGTGAACAGGCTTTTGCGGCTGTTGAACTTGCCATGAAAACCTTCGACCAAGTGAATTGCGACATTATGTATGGCTTGCCCAATCAAAGCTTAGAGGATGCCATGCAGGATGCACAAACTGCGGTGCGTTTAAACCCAACACATTTGTCTTTTTACCATTTAACTTTAGAGCCAAATACACCTTTTTATCGCACACCGCCTAGCTTGCCCGATGATGACACTAGTAGCGATATGCAAATTGCCATTGAAACACTGTTAGCTGAAAATGGTTATGAGCATTACGAAACCTCGGCTTTTGCAAAAAAAGGCAAACAGGCTAAACATAATCTCAACTACTGGCAGTTCGGCGATTATTTAGGCATAGGTGCGGGCGCGCATAGTAAATTAAGCTACCACGATAAAATCACCCGCGAAGTGCGTCCAAAACACCCCAAAGCCTATATGGAACAAGCTTTACAAGGCAAAGCGGTAGAGCGCGAGTGGCTAATACCGCAAAATGAGCTAGGTTTTGAGTTTATGATGAACGCGCTAAGGCTGATTGATGGGGTACCTGTGGATTTATTTCAGCAGCGCACAGGTTTAAATATTCGTACGCTACAAGCCGCGATTAAAACAGCACAAAGCAAAGGATTGTTAATCATTGAAGCTGGCAATATACAGCCGACTTTACTAGGACAGCGCTTTTTGAATGAGCTTCTAGAGCTGTTTCTGCCTTAATTAAGGCTTAAATTCAGAGCTATTCTTGATTAGAAAATTTGTCGCGGAGATCCAAAATATCACGCAGTAGCTTAATTTCCAACAGCACTTCTAAACCAAAGCCACCACGCTCACTGTCACGATTATCGGTTAATAGCGCATCTAAATAACTCTTTGTTTCTATCAGTTTTTCTAAGTTCCGATCACACTCACCCCAAAGCTTCATCAAAGCCTCAATAATGTGCGGAAACTCTAACAAACTAGTCGCGATAACCATTGGTAGCGGTAAGTTATCCCATGTTGGCTGAATCACATTAAAAGTTTGATGTAATTGGTGTGCGCTTTCTAAAAACGCTTCTTTTTGATTGGTTTTTCTATAAATATCCAACAGCGCCAGCCAGTGATCTAACGATGCTTTTGGAGCAGATTGAATTTGTGCCTTCAGTATCAGAATCGCCTCTTTTTCACGATCAATATTGACGTAAATTCTAGCTTGCTCAAGAACTAAATCACCCTCTTCTTTGTTTTTCAAAGACATGATGGCATCTAAATCATTATCTGAAATACTGCCTGAGAACTCACTCGATGTTAGAGAGAAATCTACTGTAGCGGGCGTTTCGTCAACTTCATCAACAACACTCGCGAATTCTTTTTTATCCATAGGCTCGAGTTTATCTGCCGTGAGATAACTAAAGACTTCTGTTTGCTTGCATCTATATCGATAGACCGCAAATGCTGAAGCTAAAATGAATAAGGCTAAAAGAAATTGTAAGCCAAATTGAGAAATGAGCGACTCTTGCTGTGTGATCGATGCTGCCGTTGCACTAGCTGGCGTTTGAGCCGCTGGCGATAGCACGCGTTTAATGACTTTAGGCTTTGCTGGTTCTGGCACGTTTGCAACAGCTACAGGAGTAGGAGCCACAACTGGCGAAGCTACTGGTGTTGGTGTTGGTGTTGGTGTTGGTGTTGGTGTTGGTGTTGGTGTTGGTGTTGGTGTTGGTGTTGGTGTTGGTGTTGGTAATACGTTAGAGACTTGTGGTGCTGCAGGCAAGCTTTGCACACGCTTTGCTTCCACGTTAAGTGCCGCCATCACGTCTTGTAAATGTGCCAGCTTTGTATTTAGTTTTTCTAAGTCGACCTTAAGCTGTTCATTTCTTTTCACCAAATCTTCGTATTTGGTCTGCATTTCTGAAGTTAGCGCAAACTGATTAGCATCTTTCAGACCATAGCTCATTTGTAATTCTGGTTGAGTTGCTGGACTGCTGTGATGCTCAGCTTTTGTAGATGGGTGCCTAATTCTGCCACTATGCTTAGCCAAATATTTAATATTGGGTATGACAATCAAGCTTGCTTGATTGGTCGTTGTATAAGCATTCAGATTAGGGCGCATTTCTTGGCTTAAATGCAGCGTTCTCTGTATAAATAAATGCTGCATTCTTTTGTTTTTTGGATAAAACAAAGACGATAAACTTTGCACACTTTCACCAGATAACAATGGCCAAGTAATCGTTGTAGACTCACGGTCATCTAGTTGCTGTAGCGTAGTATCTTGTTGAGCAGGTATTTCTTGTGGAATATCTTGTGCCAGCGAAAAATTAGCATGCATTGCGACTAATAAAGCCAATGCCAGGTTAGTTTTTTTTAATTTTTTTTCGCTAAAAATCAATTCACACCTTTATTTTATAATCGTTCAACTCATTGATTTTCTAACGCGTGCAATGGCTGCTTTAACTTGCTCAGGTGCCGTGCCGCCAATATGGTTGCGGCTGTTTAATGAACCTTCTAAAGTTAACACAGCATAAACATCTTCACCAATTTCAATTGCAAATTCTTGTAAAGTTGTCAGTGGTAAATCACTTAAATCCACCTTTTTATCTACCGCGTAGCGCACAGCCAAAGCTACCGCTTCATGCGCATCTCTAAACGGCATACCTTTTTTAGCTAAATAATCGGCCAAATCTGTAGCTGTAGCATAACCCTCAAAAGCTGCTTGGCGCATATTGTCTTTATTCACTATAAAGCCTTTTTTAACCACTACGCCGTCTTCTACGACTGGCAAACGCAGCATGTCTGCGTAAATTTGCAGGGTGACCAGTAAGGTATCAGCCGTATCAAATAACGGCTCTTTGTCTTCTTGGTTATCTTTGTTGTAGGCTAGTGGCTGACCTTTCATCAAAGTGAGCAACGCGGTTAAATGGCCGTAAACCCTACCTGTTTTGCCTCGTACCAATTCTGGTACGTCCGGATTCTTCTTCTGCGGCATGATAGATGAGCCTGTACAAAATCTATCAGCAATATCAATAAAGGCAAATCTTGGTGAGCTCCATAAGATTAGCTCTTCGGATAATCTTGATAAATGCGTCATCACTAATGAAGCAGCAAAAGTAAATTCAATGGCAAAATCACGGTCAGAAACTGCATCTAGTGAGTTTTCACAAACGCCATCGAAACCTAGTTTTTTAGCAACTAACTCCCTATCAATCGGGTAGCTTGTCCCCGCCAATGCTGCGGCGCCCAAAGGCAGTTTATTGATACGTTTTCTACAGTCAACAAAACGTCCAGTGTCTCGCGTCAGCATTTCGACGTAGGCCATTAAATGGTGCCCAAAGGTGACTGGTTGCGCTACCTGTAGATGCGTAAAACCTGGCATCACCGTATCAAAGTGTGCTTCTGCTAAATCTAACAAACTTAGCTGCAGTCCTTTTAAGCCTGCAATGACATCATCTGTAGTGGCTCGCAACCATAACCTCACATCGGTTGCCACTTGGTCGTTACGGCTTCTGCCAGTATGTAAGCGCTTACCTGCATCACCAATTTTATCAGTTAAACGCTTTTCAATATTTAAATGTACGTCTTCTAAATCTAACAACCATTCGAATTGACCGCTCTCGATTTCTTGCAAAATTTCCGCTAAGCCTGTTTCGATAGACTTAACGTCATCCAAACTAATAATTTTTTGTGCGCCCAACATTTGTGCATGGGCAATAGAGCCTTGAATATCAAACGCCGCCAAGCGTTGATCAAAACTTACAGAAGCTGTGTATTTCTTCACTAACTCAGCGACAGGCTCGTTAAATCTGCCTGACCAACTGGTATTTTTGTTATTTAATGCGCTTGTCTTTTTTGTCACTTTCACTTTTTCTTTCTTATCTTACGGCTCGAATGTCTATTTCATAGTTTCGGATTAAATTTTACTCAAGTGCTTATCACACCATTTTTAATCACTACTTTGACTTTTTATATCAATTATTGCTTAATAATAATACACTTATGTGATTAGTATAATGCATATTGCAAAGATTACGATTTAACTAATGCGCAAAAAAGACCAAATAACAACATTTGACGTGCATGAATCATGCCATGAGAAAAAGTAACCGCCTTCCTAACCTACGTAACCTAGGCGTGGCGTTACGCATTTTAGTGATTACCAATGCATTATTAGCGCTCACTGCGATGATCTTAAGCAGCAATGCTGCCGAGTTTGTAACACTTGTGACAAACATCTCAGCAATCGCGCAACCCATGCTGCTATTGAGCTTACTATTGTTATACGCAAGCTACCCACTACTCAAAAAGCTACGTTATAGGCACGGCATAACCGCCATTTTTATCATTGTTTTGTTCGCTTGTTATAGTTTACATTGGCTACTCACACAAGCCTTGATATTTGACAATTTACCATCGATTAAACGTACGATTTTTTATGCATTTATTGTGTGTAGTATCATCTTGCATTACTTTAATCTTCAAGAGCGCGCTTATTCTCCAGCAATTGATGAAGCTAGACTCCAAGCACTACAGGCACGCATTCGCCCGCATTTTTTGTTTAATTGTATTAACGCAGTGCTGTCGCTGATTCGCAGCCAGCCCAAACGTGCTGAAACTGCATTGGAAGATATGGCAGACTTATTTCGCGTGCTGATGGCAGATAATCGCGATTTAGTCCCGTTAGCGCAGGAAATCGCCTTATGCAGACAATATTTAGCCTTAGAAAAGTTACGCCTAGAAGAGCGGCTTATTATTGAATGGAAAGTCGATGACATGCCGCCAGATGCACTTATACCACCATTGCTATTGCAGCCGTTGATAGAAAATGCGGTCTATCACGGCATAGAACCGTTAGCAACTGGTGGTAAAATTACCATCCAAATCTACACCAAGCGTAATGAAGTTCACTTAGTCCTCAGCAATCCTTACAGTATCAAAAACACTAAACATATTGGTAACCAAATGGCGCTGAAGAACATTAAGGAGCGTTTAACTTTGCATTTTGACCTTGAAGCCTCATTAAAAAGTAGCCTATCAAATGGTGAGTATCAGGTCCATATTACTTTGCCACATACGACTAAATGACCAACTCGTTAAACATATTAATTGCAGATGATGAAGCGCCAGCTCGCAATCGCTTGCGTGAACTTTTAAGCGACATTAGCCATGTTAATGTTGTTGCAGAAGCTAAAAATGGGCAGGAAGCACTCAGCTTAGCCAATATACATCAGCCGGACATCGTTTTACTCGACATTCGTATGCCAGGCGTAGACGGCATTGAAGCGGCTCAACATTTGCAAAAAATGACTAAGCCGCCTGCCATTATCTTTACCACCGCTTTTGATAGCTATGCCATGCAAGCTTTTGATATGAGCGCAGTAGATTACTTATTGAAGCCAATTCGTTTGGAGCGCCTGCAAAGCGCCATACAAAAAGCACGCGCCCTATTGCCCAGCCAGCTTGAGGCAATCGCGCCACTGAGTCCGCAAAAGACACATTTCAGCATTTCTGAACGTGGGCGAATTTTATTGATTCCCGTTGCTGATGTAATATATTTGCGTGCTGAGCTTAAATACATCACTGTGCGGACCGCAGAAAAAGAATACCTTCTTGAAGAGTCGCTTAATAATTTAGAGCACGAATTTCATAATATTTTCATTCGTTTACATCGTAATTGTTTAGTGGCAAAAGCCTATATTCTAGGCTATGAAAAACGTCACCAAGAGTTTGATGAAGATGGCAATAAAAGTTGCGAAAAACATTGGGTCGCCTTATTAAAAAACACCGATGAGACGATCGCTGTCAGCCGACGTCAACAACATCTCATCCGCGCAAACTAAAGCTACATCGCTGCTTGTGCTAAAATAAAACTTACCCATTAAACTGCCTATTTTAAGCTTATGAATACTCCTAGCCCAACTTCCTTTCAAACACCCAGCAAACTGGTAATTGCATCACGCGAAAGCCCATTAGCAATGTGGCAAGCCTTGCATATTCAAAGCCGTTTGCAAGCGCTTTACCCTTCCACTATTGTGGAAATCTTGGGCATGACCACCACTGGCGATCAAATTTTAGATACACCTTTGGCAAAAGTCGGCGGCAAAGGTTTGTTTGTAAAGGAGCTAGAAACTGCATTGGAAGATGGCCGTGCAGACTTGGCTGTTCATAGCATGAAAGACGTGCCAATGAACTTGCCTGAAGGCTTTATGATGGCTGCCACTGGTGAACGTGAAGATCCTCGCGACGCCTTTGTTTCAAATGACTTTAACTCACTTGAAGACTTGCCTGAAGGGAGTATTGTTGGTACTTCTAGCCTGCGTCGTCAGAGCCAATTACAAGCACGTTTACCGCATTTAAAAATCGAATCCTTACGTGGTAATTTGCAAACGCGCCTTCGCAAACTGGATGAAGGTCAATACGCCGCGATTATCCTCGCCGCAGCGGGTTTGATTCGCTTAGGACTTAGCGCCAGAATTCGCAATGTGATTTCACCTGAATTAAGTATTCCTGCGGTTGGCCAAGGTGCTTTAGGCATAGAAATCAATGCGAACCGCCCTGATTTGTTAGCCGTTTTAGCCCCATTAAATCACCCAGATACACAAGTATGTGTTGAAGCAGAACGCGCCATGAGCCGTGCGCTCGCGGGCAGTTGCACCGTGCCACTTGGCGCTTATGCAACATGCAAAGGCGAGGAGATTAGCATCACTGGCTTCGTAGCGAGTGTGGATGGTAAGCAAATGCTAATAGAGACTGCCAACGGTAACAGAAACCAAGCGGATGCTTTAGGCAAAGCGTTAGCCAATCAATTGTTGGCAAAAGGCGCTAACGACATTCTCTCTGCGCTTGATGGTCATAAGTAAATAGCGAAAGTAGTCATTATTCATGATGGCAGATAATGTACTAAAAGGTTTGCACGTTGCGGTCACCCGGCCTGTCGACCAAGCTGAAAGTATCTGTGAGGCGATTCAACACCATGGCGGTGATGCGATTTCATTTCCATTGCTCGCCATTTCGCCTTTAGACGATTATCATGAATTTGAAAATGTCATTGCCGACCTTGAGCAAGCTGACTGGGCAATCTTTATTAGCACCAATGCGGTTGATAACTCATTACCGAGAATTCTCAAAAAATTTGGCAATGTGCCTGAAAATCTGAAATTTGCCGCAATTGGTCATCAAACCGCTAAAGAACTCAGTTTGTATGGCGTTCATCAAGTGCTGATACCACACACACGTTTTGACAGCGAAACCTTACTGGCACTTGCTGAAATGCACGATGTTGAGAATAAAAATATCGTCATTTTTCGTGGAGTTGGCGGGCGCGACATGTTAGCAAATACGCTTAAATCTCGCGGCGCAAATGTCACATTTGCCGAATGCTACCGTCGCATTAACCCACAAACTGACGCACAATTTCTGAATAGTGAATGGCAGCAAGGTCATTTAAATGCCGTCATCGTGACGAGCAGTGAAGCCATGCGCAATTTGTTAGATATAGCAGGCGAATCCGAATGGCTGCGCCGCGTCACGCTGTGTGTTAATCATGCCCGAATCGCCGAGCAGCCACTGCAGCTTGGTTTTAAAGTATTAGTGACTGAAGCACCAGGCGATGATGCGATGATTAAATGTTTATCTCAGTTGGCTTTATCTCAAGTAGCGAATTAAACAAGTGATGAATTACAATGGCTGACACACCAAACACCTCAATTTCAGATAGACGTAAGCCCTCACTCTTCGCCAATACCGCGTTGATACTGGGTATAATCGCATTGCTAACACTCGCATGGCAATGGGTAAACACTCGCCAGCGATTTAATGAAGTAGAAAAGTCGCTCAGCCAAAAACTTGAAGACTATCAAGCAAACAACCAACAAAGCTTGGCGCTTGCGAAAAAGGCAGAAGAACGAAGTACTGAAGCCAACGCCCGCACGGTAATTTTAGAGCAAAAATTAGAAGAGTCACGTGACCAGCAAGATGTACTGCAAACACTTTATGATCAGCTCGCTGAGAACCGCGAAGCTACTGCTGTGGCTGAAGTTGAGCAGCTATTAACGATTGCCAACCAACAACTGCAACTTGTAGGCAATGTAAAAACTGCTTTATTAGCGTTGCAGGCGGCAGATAAGCGCTTGGAGCCACTCAATTTACCGCGAGCAAATCAGCTAAGAGAAACTCTCGCACTTGAAATAGAGAATCTGCGAAAATTACCGCAAGTAGATGTAGTAGGCATGAGTGCACAACTAGAAACCTTAGCTGATTTATGTGCGACCATACCGTTAATCAGCGAACGTCAGCCTACACTCAATGCAAATGCGGCTCAGCAAAATATTGCCAAAACCACACACCTAAATACTTTGCAAAAAGTCACCTACCCCATTTGGAACGATATTAAAAATCTAGTCACGGTAGAGCGCATTGATAAACCCGAGCCGCCACTACTATCAACAGATCACGCATTTTATCTGCGCGAGAATTTAAAATTGCGTTTGCTCACCGCTAGAATTGCGTTATTGCAGCATGACGAAGTGAGTTATAAAGCGGATCTTGCCACCGTTACGGCATGGATCAATCAATATTTTGATGCCAAACACCCAAACGCCACACAAGCATTTAAGTTATTAAAAAAATTATCTGGCAACAACATTGATATTCAGTTGCCACAACTGACGGAAAGTATCGCAGCTGTGAACCGTTATAAATTAAGTCTAGAAAAATCAGATTAAATCAGCAATCAATCATGATAAAACGCAAAATATTTTGGTGGTTATTCATGGCGTTACTGCTACTAGCCGTGGTATTAATAGCCAGTAACAATCAGGGTTATGTGCTGATTGTGCGGCCACCCTATCGCCTGCAATTTTCGTTCAATTTTTTACTGATTTTGATTGTATTGGGCTTTTTACTACTCCATTACTTTTTAAGATTTGTGCATTTTTTACGATTCTTACCCGCCAATAGACGTAACAAACAAGAAGCGCAACGCCTAAAAGCCAGCAACGACTGGTTGCTAGAAGGCATGCATGCACTCGCGGAAGGCGATTTTGAAAGTGCCGAAACTGCTATTAATCATGCGCATGATTTAATTCAAAATGCTGACCATGAAAAGCTATTGGCAGCACTGGCATTAGAAAAAAATAAACAGGGGTTTTTATTTAAGTGATGGCAAACCTTGTTAAGCACGCGTAGCTAAACAATAAGCTTAAAAAAGCTTCATAATCCAAGTAATTTAGGTAAATCAGCAATCGAGTCAATAAGTAAGTCTGGTTTAACTTGAGATGCCTCAGCATAGTTTTGGCGATATTTACCTGTTTTCACCAATATTCCTGTTAGTCCAATTTGTTGGCTTCCACCAACGTCCACATCAATATCATCGCCTATCATGGCTACTTCAGATGATTTAAGTCCCATATCATCTAAAGCAATCTGAAAGAAATCGGCAGAAGGCTTACCTATAATCATGGCTTTCACGCCGCTGGCATATTCTAAAGCCTCCACAAACCCACCAATATCCATCTGTAAACCATGTTCAGTCTGCCAAAACTTATTTTTATGAATCGCAATCAGTTTCGCACCTTGCATCAAATCATTAAACACCTGATTTAAAAGCGTGTAAGACCACGTGCTTCCAATATCACCAATGACGATGTAATTTGCAGCAGCTACAGATTGATGGAATTCTTTGAAGTCCTGTTTTACATCCTCAGCTAATAACAAACGACAAACTGGATTTTTTTGACGTTGTAAATAAAATAAGGTCGCTTGCGGGGCGCTGATAATTTCATTGATGGGGATTGCAAAGCCTAGCTTATTGATTTTTTGCTGAAGAGAAACCAAAGATAAGGTGCTAGTGTTGGTAACAAAGCGGCATATATGGCTGGCGCGTAACTTTTCAATTGCTTCTACGGCGCCATCAATCGCATTTGAACCTGTGTAAAGCACACCATCCAAATCAAATAAAATACCTTTTAGAGCAGATAAATCACTCATATCAGCACCTCACTAAAGATAGATTTCAAAAAATTCCCAGCGCATCATTCTATGACAGCAGAACAACGTATATATTACAAACTACAAAAAACCCGCACTAAATTCTTAGAGTAAATGGTCTGTAGCATCAGGTTGGGGATTAGGCCAAATCACTCGTACCAACAATCCCTGTCCTGATTCACTATCAGTAAGTTCTAGCCTTGCTCCGTGCAACTCAACAATGCGACGGACAATCGACAAACCGAGCCCACTACCTTCTTCACCGCTACCAGAGATGCGATAAAAACGTTGTAACACTTGCTCGCGCTCAACCTCAGGAATCCCTGGCCCAGTGTCACGCACCTCTAAGTGAACACCATTAATATGAGTCACTTTGATGGACACTAGACCACCTGCAGGTGAATAACGAATAGCATTATCTAACAAATTACGTAGCAATAACCCAAGTTGAACATCATCTCCAAACATGTAACAAGTTTGCCCTTCTTCAAGCAGCATTTCAATGTGCTTTGCACGTGCTAAAGGCTCTAAATTAGCCATCGCAGTCGCAGCTAAGCCCTGTAAGTCAACTTGCTTAAAACCTGCGGCGGCGGCTTCTGGGTCTATTCTAGCCAAAGTAAGTAACTGCTCAACCAATCTAGTCGCACGATCAACGCCATGTAGAACATTCTCCAATGCAGCATTGCGTTCTGCTTTATTGGTAGAACGTAATGCCACTTGCGCTTGAATTTTAAGCGCCGCGAGTGGCGTGCGCAGTTCATGTGCGGCATCAGCTGTAAAACGTCTTTCGCCTTCAAAGGCGTATTCTAAACGTGCAAATAATTCATTAAGCGACTTTACTAATGGTAGAACCTCATCGGGCACATCCATCATTGCGAGCGGTTCAAGCTGCTTTGCTGCACGCTCTGTAACCTCATGTTTTAATCGCTGCAGAGGTCTCAAGCCCGTACTAATGCCAAACCAAATCAGTAACGCCAGTACTGGCAAAGCGGCCAACGTAGGTATCAGCATCCGGATTGTAATGTGGCGCGCTAAAGACTCTCGCCCTGCTAGCGGCTGAGCAACTTGAATCATAAACTCATGATTCGTATCCCATCTAGTGAATACACGCAACGGTTGACCGCTGATAATGGTGTTGCTATATCCCCCTTTAGCGGTCATAGCAGTAGTGGGCGCAGTCGTAGAACGTAATAACAAATCATGCTCATCCCAAATTTGAAAAGCTAATTTTTGTTCATATTCGTGTGAAACTTGAATTTCATCTTCACCATGTTCAATACGTTCGTGTATCTCATGACGCGTTGTACCAAGCAGCACCTGAGCAGATTGGGCAAGTTGCGCATCAAATAATCGATTGATTTCTTCTCGTGACTCTAGGTGAGTAAACCATGCAGCCACTAGCCAAGCTACGCCTAGCCCAACAGACAATAGCAACACTAGACGCAATCGCAATGATTTCATACTCATGCTGACTCCTTATCTATCACATAACCAACACCTCGTATGGTTCGAATCAATGCGGAGCCTAATTTCTTGCGCAAGTGATGAATATGTACCTCTACCGAGTTGCTCTCAACCTCTTCGCCCCAGCCATAAAGATGCTGCTCTAACTGCTCGCGTGATTGCACACGACCAGCATGTAGCAAAAGTTCATGAAACAAGGAAAATTCGCGCGCGGCAAGCTCAACTATTTGACCGTTTTTACTCACTTGGTGTGTAGAGGGCGTCAATTCAATGTCACCATGTTGCAAAGTGAGTGTGACTTGACCAGCGCTGCGACGCAGTAAAGCATTCAATCGCGCAATCAATTCATCTAAATCAAAAGGTTTGATTAGATAATCATCAGCGCCAGCATTCAAGCCAATCACCCGGTCAGCAACCGTATCTCGTGCAGTAAGCACAAGCACTGGTAGAGCTAAATTGGCACCTCGCAGCCATTTAAGCACATCGATACCACTTAACTTAGGCAAACCTAAATCTAGCACCATCAATGCATATTCTTCAGTTTCTAGCGCTAGTTTTGCGGCTTGTCCATCTTGTGTCCAATCTACAGCAAATCCTGCTTGCTTCAAGCCAGCTCGTACGCCATCGCCCAGCAGGGCATCGTCCTCTACCAATAGAACTCTCATTCGATTATATTAACGTGGAATCTTAACCTGCGACTCAGAAAAATCACCTTTTTCTGCGCCTTTGTGACAAGCGATACAATTTGATGGGCTGCCTATGCTTTTACGTTTAAAAGTATTAGCAGAAACCTCGTCATGCTTGGCTACAAAGTAAGGTGTTTCACTAATTCGAATTAGCGTCGCAGCTGCAGGAATAGATTGATTAATACGATTTGAACGGCGATTGGCTTGCTTGTCTGCGCTATTTTCTGCTAAAAATTTAGCAATTTCATCATGCGCTGCAGTATCCAAACTCGCATTTTCGCCAAAATGTTGATCTAGCCCTGCCATTACTTTGTTCCATGAGCGCTCAGGCAATAAAGCTGGATGATAAAGCATATGGCAACTGCTACATTCTGATTTCCATTTTGCGTTATTGACTACTGGCATTTGACTGCCATGGCTTTCGCCACCTTCGCCAAAACCACCACTAGCCAATAGCGTTCCAGCTGAAGTAATGCTAGTTATTAATACCAAGAGTTGCATCCATTTTTTCATCATATCGCCTTTACTTCACGCTGGTTAAATATTGAATATAGTCGCCTTTTTCTTGAGCCGTACAAGCACGCTCCAGCACATCTTTGCAATTACGACCAAACCATTTTTCCACCTTAGTTGCATCAGTAAAACGCTGAGGATTAGCAATAGTCGCCATCGGCTCAATCACTTTGTTAGCACGAGTTTTACCTTGCTTACGCGGATCTGAAGTGTGACAAGTTGCACAGCTCACTTTTTTACCATCGCTATGCGTACGTTCTGCTTTAAAAAAGCTAGCTCCACGTTCAGCCGAGAATCCTGCAAAAGCTGTATTCTCTTGCTTAGCTTGCACTTCATATTGCTTGAGCAGCTCTTGGGACGTTGCTGCAAATGCATTCATACTAAAAATTAACCCTAATAAATAAAATGAATTACGCATGATGATCTCCTTCATTTAAATTACTTTGCTCAACCTCATATTGGTAACCAGTGACCATCGCTTGCGCAAGCGGTGTTTTATCTTTGCGCTCATGCCAAATAAGTGCTGCGATATGAATCACTACAAAACCCATTAACAGGTAAAAGATAAACTCATGCGGCTCCTCAACAATTTCTTTCAACCACGGCATGTCACCTATCCAAGCATTAAGCGGCCCCATGCTATGCTCAATTGCAGCAAGAGAAAGACCCGTAATCGCCATCGTAATCAGCAATAAATAAACCAACAGATAAACGCCACTAGCTAAAGTATTGTGTCCAAAACGAGGTTTGGCTTGCAGGTTAAAGTTGCGTACCGCATCCCACCAAACGATTGGATGCCACATATCAGAAAACCTTGCATGGCGAGAGCCTACAATGCCCCATGCTAGCCGAGCGACAATGCCAACAACTAGTCCATAGCCTATGTAAATGTGAAGATGCCACAGCATTTTTTCTCCAGCGCCTTTTTCAAAAAGGTCAGAGAGCCAAACGGTGGTCATAAGGAAGAGAATGGCCAAGCCATTCCAGAGGTGAATCAGCCGCAGAATGGGGTCATAGACCTTTTTTCTTTGGTATGTGATGGTTTCCATGATTTGCTCCTTTTATTAGGGTATGGAGCAAATCATAGTGTTGAATTCTTAACGCAATCTTAAATCCTTATTCATTAAGATTGGTTTTATTAATCAACAATATATTAAGTGGCGGTGGCTTTAGGTGTTGGTTTTGCATAATTAAATGCATCTGAGAAAAATTCATCTTCTGGCAAACCAGCTTCTACAAAACTGGCGTGTGCGACTGCCACCATGGCTGGCGCGCCACAGCAATATACTTCATAGTCAGCTAAACCTGTTTGGGCGAAATCCTCTAGCACGGCCTGATGCACATAGCCTGTGCGGCCTTGCCAGTTGTCTTCTGAGGTAGCGTCAGATAACACGGGAATGAATTTAATGTGCGGATATTCTTTTGCCCAAGCCTCTGGGAGCGCTGGCATGTAAAGATCCTTCAAACTATGTGCCCCCCAATATAAAGTCACCGGGCGATTGATATTGTTATGCAACATATGCTCAATAATGCCTTTAATCGGCGCAAAACCCGTGCCGCCAGCAACCATGATGATGGGTTTGTCTGACTCTTCCCTTAAGAAAAAGCTGCCGAATGGAGCTTCTATGCGCAAGATAGCTTTGTCTGGCATTTCGTTAAATACGTATTCAGTAAATTGCCCGCCCGGAATCAAACGTAAATGCAGCTCTAATAGGTTATCTACATGCGGCGCATTAGCCAGTGAAAAAGCGCGTCGTTTACCATCTTTAAGCAAAAACTCGATGTATTGCCCTGCCATAAATTTGAGATGCTCAGTACTTGGCAACTTTAAAAACAACGCCATCACATCATGTGAAAGTTGCTCTTTACGCTCTACACGTGCAGGCAAAATTCTTGGCTGAATAACATCTGCATGAATCTCACGGCACTCTATCGTTAAATCTGTCAGGGGATGTGCGCAGCAGAAAAGTGCTTTACCTGCCGCTTTTTCTGCACCAGTCAGCGCGCTTGATGCATAGTCCCCATAATCCACTTCGCCTGAAATAATATCGCCCTTACAACTACCGCAAGTACCATTGCGACAGCCGTATGGAATATTCACACCCGCACCTATGGCGGATTCCAGCACTGTTTCTGATGCTTTTGCGGTGTAGGTATGTTGAGTAGATTTTATGGTGATTTGATAACTCATAATTTAGGCTCTCTTTTTATTCTTCTTCAATCTTCGCGGTGAAATTCACCCTCTATGACATCATCATTAGCAGCTTGTTGCTTAAATGTAGCCGATTTTATTGCGCTTTTATCCACAGGTATTAACAATAACACCACGGCGATTAAATCCGTCATCACGCCCGGAATAATGAGCAGTATGCCTGCAACAATATTACGCGCACTGCCAAACATCGCTTTCAAGGGGTTGCCGCCTTGGCTAAGGCTTTGCATCACTCGACCTGAAAATAATAGCTTTTCATCGCGAATAAGTTGTAAGCCAAGCAAAACCATGGCGACTAAGTATAATAATACCCACCAACCATATTGTTGGAATAGATTGACCAGAATCCAGATTTCCGCAATCGGAAAGGCAAGTAAGGCCAGTGTAAGTATTAAACGCATTTGTATATTATCCTTAATGGATCACAAGTAATATTGAACGTATGATGCTAATTAACTCTCTATGTAATGGAGTCTGAGCAATTAAAATACAAGATAGTTTAATTGTAATTGCTAAAATTAGCCTTACGCCATTAAAGCGCCATCATTTTAAAAAACATTAGTGAATAAAACAGTGAAACCTTTATTTATCAAACATTCGGTATTTCTTAAACATTTGGTTTTTTGCCTTGTTGCCTTCATTGGGGTTTTACCTAATACCTATGCGACTGAAAACAAGTTCAGTTCATTTGCAAACTCACTGATTGAAACTAATAGCGAAGAAACTTTTTTATCGCCTGAAGCCGCTTTCCAGCTAGATTTATCCGCTAAAGACGCCCAAAGTATTCAAGCCAATTTTACTGTAACGCCCGGCTATTATCTTTACAAAGAGCGCATCAAGTTTGTATTGGCGCCTGGAACTCCAGCCGAGATTTCTAACGTTGAGTTTCCAATTGCTGAGATTAAAAATGATAAGAACTTTGGCAAAATGGAAGTCTATCATCATGATTTTAGTGCCAAAATCAATTTAGCTAATATTAAAAATAATGCTATTAAGATTGCCGCAACGTATCAAGGTTGCAGTGAAAAGGGCTTATGTTACGCGCCGATGACCAAAACATTTACTGTAGATCTGGCTACAGCTAAAAATATTGTCAACACTCCAGAAAAAGCCACAGAAGAAACCATTTTCGCGAATGATAACGAAGCAGATAACACGACAAAAATACTTAAATCAGGCAATTTATGGTTAGTTATCGCAGGCTTTTTTGCCGCAGGTTTGCTTCTTTCACTTACGCCTTGCGTGCTGCCGATGATACCAATCTTGTCGAGTATTATTGTAGGTAGTCAAAGTCAGCAAGTGAAGCCTTCAAAATTACATGCCTTTGGCTTATCTGTGGCGTATGTATTGGGCATGGCATTAAGCTATACCTTGGCTGGAATCGCGGCAGGCCTCTCTGGTGACCTGCTTAGCCAGTCGTTGCAAAATGCTTGGGTGCTTGGTGCAAGCGCCTTGATATTCATTTTATTGGCTTTTTCAATGTTTGGGTTTTATGAACTAAAACTCCCGCAAAGTTTTGAAGACAAAATGCTCAACACTAGCAACAAGCTTAAAGGCGGACACTTTTTTGGTGTGTTCGTCATGGGTGCGCTTTCAGCCTTAATTGTCAGTCCGTGTGTGGCGGCACCTCTAGCAGGCGCTCTGATTTACATTGGTCAAACGCACAACGTATTTTTAGGTGGTGTTGGCTTGTTTGCGCTCGCCATTGGCATGGGTGTGCCTTTATTGCTGATTGGTGCATCAGCAGGCAGCTTATTACCTAAAACTGGTGACTGGATGAACGCAGTGCGTAACTTCTTTGGTGTGTTGATGTTAGGCATGGCTATTTGGCTAATTTCGCCAGTTATTCCTGTGAGTGTTCAATTAGGGCTATGGGCGATATTGCTAATAGTGACAGCGGTTTATCACAGTGCGCTTGATAACTTACCAGCACATGCTAGTAAGTTTGCAAAACTCTGGAAAGGTGTTGCCGTTATTCTATTGATATTTGGCGTAGCTTTATTCATAGGTGCACTTTCTGGCGCGAAATCGGCCTTACACCCACTCAGTAATTTTACTATTGGCAGCGCTAGCCAATCAAAAGATTCTTCACCACTAAACTTTACACGCGTTGCTAGCATTGCTGAGTTAGAACAAAAACTGGCTGCAACTCATCAACCTGTGATGTTAGATTTTTACGCGGATTGGTGTGTAGCCTGTAAAGAGCTTGAGCAATTGACTTTCAGCGACCCCAAAGTGCAGCAACAGCTTAAAAACACGACATTATTGCAAGTAGATGTAACCGCAAACTCCGATGAAGACAAAGCGCTACTAAAACGCTTTGGCTTATTTGGCCCGCCTGGTATTGCCTTTTTTAATGGCAATGGCAAAGAAATGACCACGCTAAAAACCGTCGGGTTTCAAGATGCGGAGCGCTTTAGCACCACGCTCGCTAGACGTGATAGTTGTATTGTCGCACCACAAAATCAGCAAGAAGCAACTACGCAGTGTTAATCAAACTCATCATCAAACTATGTTAAAAAAAATACTTTCCAATGTTGGCTATTTAGCCATCATGCTGGCGCTTGGTTTCACGATTTACTATTATGTTCTAAGCCCCAATGCCGCATTAAAAAACTCTGCTGCAGATTACAGCAAGCTTTCTACACAAGCGTTATTTGCTAGCAAACTTCCTAATCCAGATGGTATCAATCAAGATTTAAGCCAATACAAAGGCAAAATCATCGTACTTAATTTTTGGGCGACTTGGTGCCCGCCATGCCGCGAAGAAATGCCTGAACTCTCTGAATTATATACAGAATACAAAAATAAAAATGTGGTGGTGCTAGGTCTAGCTGTAGATGAACTAGCGCTAGTGAAAGAGTTCTCAGTAGCCACACCAGTAAGCTATCCACTATTCGCGGCTGAGAACGACGGCATGGTACTAGGCAATGATTTAGGCAACGATAAAGGCGTATTACCTTATACCGTCATCATTAATCAGCAAGGCGTAGTCGTTGATACCTACTTCGGACGTATCAATAAAACGCTTTTAGAGGCTGCAATACGTCCTTTATTGGCACCATAACACCCCAATTTTACTGCTAAACTTAAGCTTGTAATATCAACCACTTAAATTGTGAATGCCAGCTAATTTCGTTTAAGTTCACTAAAGTAGCTGGACAAAACCTGCTAACTTCGGCAAACTTGCAATAATGAATTACACGAATTTACAATCTAAAACGTTCAAAAAATTGGTTGAACATGTCGGCTAAATCTATATTAGTATTGCACGGTCCAAACCTTAATTTATTGGGTTTACGTGAACCTGAGCACTATGGCAGCGACACGCTAAGTTCAATAAATCAAACGTTAACGGATATTGCAACACAAGCAGGTATAGCTTTAGAAACCTTTCAAAGCAATACTGAGGGCGATCTTGTGACTAAAATTCAATCCATTGCAACTACAAAAGTGGACTTTGTGATTATTAACCCTGCTGCATTTACACATACATCAGTAGCAATGCGCGATGCGCTTTCTGCTGTGAAAGTTCCATTTATTGAAGTGCATTTATCGAATGTATATGCACGTGAAGCATTCCGCCATCATTCGTATTTTACGGATATTGCAGTTGGTGTCATCAGCGGCTTAGGCGCACATGGCTATACATTAGCGCTTGATTATGCAATTCGGCGCATCAATCATTCTTAAATTTATTCTTGTTATTAACTAAAATTTTCCTAGATTTTTAGAGGTTATTATGGACTTACGCAAACTTAAAAAACTAATCGATCTTGTTGAAGAATCAGGCATCGCTGAACTTGAACTGACAGAAGAAGGTGAAACGGTACGTATTAGCCGTAATTTTACATCTAGCGGACCAGCACAGCAGCATTATGCTAATTACGCACCTGCGCAATACGCTGTAGCGCCGCAAGCTCAAGCACCACAAGCTGCAGTGGCTGAAGTTCCAGCAGTTGAAGAAGGTCATGCCGTTAAATCACCTATGGTAGGCTCGTTCTATCGCTCGTCTTCACCAGATGCTAAACCATTTGTAGAAGTGGGTGATACGGTTGCTGTGGGCGACACGCTTTGTATCATTGAAGCCATGAAACTATTGAATGAAATTGAATCAGATAAAGCTGGTGTTGTTAAGAAAATCTTAGTCGAAAACGGCTTGGCTGTTGAGTACGGTGAGCCACTATTTATTATTGGCTAATAAAAATTTAAAAGGTATTTAACAACATGGCTATGTTTGACAAAATCTTAATTGCTAACCGAGGCGAAATCGCCCTTCGCGTTCAGCGTGCGTGTCGCGAACTTGGTATCAGAACGGTTGCTGTTCATTCTGAAGCAGACCGAGAAGCTAAATATGTAAAATTAGCAGATGAATCTGTATGTATTGGCCCTGCACCTTCTGGTCAAAGTTACTTAAATATTCCAGCTGTAATTAGTGCGGCTGAAGTGACCGATGCGCAAGCAATTCATCCAGGTTACGGCTTCTTATCAGAAAATGCTGACTTTGCTGAACGTGTAGAACAAAGCGGCTTCGTGTTTATTGGCCCTCGCGCTGAAACTATTCGCTTAATGGGCGATAAAGTGTCAGCTAAAGATGCAATGAAAAAAGCGGGCGTACCATGCGTGCCAGGTTCTGACGGTGCATTGCCAGATGATCCAGCTGAAATCATTAAAATCGCTAAAAAAGTCGGCTATCCAGTGATTATTAAAGCTGCTGGCGGTGGTGGCGGACGTGGTATGCGTGTAGTGCATACAGAAGCCGCATTGATAGCCTCAGTGAATATGACAAAAGCCGAAGCGCAAGCTGCCTTTGGTAACCCTGTGGTTTACATGGAGAAATATCTAGAAAAACCGCGCCATATTGAAATTCAAGTATTGGCTGACCAACATGGCAATGCGGTGTTTTTAGGCGAACGTGATTGCTCTATGCAACGTCGCCACCAAAAAATTCTTGAAGAAGCACCTGCACCCTTACTTAACCCAAGATTACGCGACAAAATTGGTGAGCGTTGTGCTGAAGCATGTCGAAAAATTAAATATCGTGGTGCTGGTACTTTTGAATTCTTATATGAAAACAATGAGTTCTACTTCATTGAGATGAATACTCGCTTACAGGTTGAACATACTGTGACTGAAATGATCACTGGCATTGATTTGGTTCAACAACAGATTTTTGTGGCGGCTGGTGAAAAACTAAAATTCCGTCAAAAAGATGTTGTACTCAAAGGCCATGCTATTGAGTGTCGCCTGAATGCTGAAGACCCATACAACTTTATACCATCTCCAGGCAAAATCACTACGTTCCATATGCCAGGCGGACCAGGTGTGCGTATCGATACGCATGCTTACGCGGGCTACACTGTGCCACCAAATTATGACTCTATGATAGGTAAGTTGATTACTTACGGTGACACGCGCGACCAAGCGATTGCTCGCATGCGTATTGCCTTGTCAGAGATGATGATAGGCGGCATTAGCACCAATGTGGCATTGCATGCAGACCTAATGGCCGATGCAGCTTTCCATTTGGGTGGTACTAGCATTCATTACCTTGAACAAAAGCTCGGTATTTACAATAAATAAGCTTTTCATTCCAGATTCGATCGAATACTACGTTACAGGCTCTAGCTGTAATATTTAGATTTGTCTTCGTTTGAATCCAGCATGAAATAGATAGGGTTTTGCATGGCGTGGGTATCGTTAAAAATTGAAGCACAAGACAATACGGCTGATTTAATTAGCGATACGCTAATGGCGCAAGGTGCGCTTTCTGCCATTATTGAAGATGCCAACGCCGACACCTTAGACGAACAGCCAATATTCGGTGAACCGGGTGACCCGCCACCTGGTATTTGGCAACAAAATCTAGTCAGCGCTTTGTTTTATGAAGGCGTTGATGTGACAAAAGTGATTGCTGATTTGGAACGTGAAACCAAATTAAGCAATCTGCAATATTCTACTGAAATCATACAAGAGCAAGATTGGGTTCGCGCGACGCAATCTCAGTTTGAGCCGATTAAAATTACCGATAATTTGTGGATTGTGCCTACGTGGCATAGCGCGCCAAATTCAGAGGCGATTAACATCGTATTAGACCCAGGCTTAGCTTTTGGCACGGGCAGCCACCCTACTACACATCTTTGCTTGAAATGGCTAACTGAAACGGTGTCTCAGCAAGATTCTGTTTTGGACTACGGTTGCGGCTCGGGTATTTTAGCAATTGCCGCTAAGAAACTAGGCGCATCCGAAGTCATTGGTACAGATATTGACCCGCAAGCCATTCAATCTAGCGTTTACAACGCCGAACAAAATAACGTCGCCGCTGACTTTTATCATGCAAGTAAATACCAATCACGTGAATTTGATATAGTGGTTGCTAATATACTCTCAAGCGCACTAAGTGTATTGGCGCCTGCACTGGCAAAATCCTGCAAAACTGGTGGTAAGATTTCACTTTCAGGTATTTTAAAAGAGCAAGCCTCTGACGTGAGCGCTATTTACGCAGAATGGTTTAACATGCAGGCACCACAAACTATGGATTCTTGGGTGTTACTCACAGGCACTAAAAAGTAGACGACATCATGACCAACGTCACCAATTGCCCAAATTGCCAAACACAGTTTATTGTGACTGATGAACAACTTAATCAGCACAATGGCAAAGTGCGTTGCGGTCATTGCTTACATGTTTTTGATGCAAAAGAAGAGCTGGTTGATGTTAACGCGGCTGATGCTGAAGTTTTAGATGACACCGATTTAGCTAATGTCAGTGATGAGCATCAAGCTCAAGCTAGCCACGCTGAAGAACACGAAAACTCGCAAATAAGTGAAGAAGCAAGTGAGATTGTCAGCAAAGCTTTGCTTAAAGACAGTCAAGCCAACTACTTTCAAACAATTGACCGACAAACCGAACGTAAAACCCGTTTATACAAATGGCTAATAAGCTCGTTTGCTGTTCTTCTGTTAATCGCCGCAGTTGTTCAAAGTATTTACTTTTGGCGCAGCGATATTACTATTTACTATCCAAAACTAAAACCTTTGCTTACTCAAGCTTGTGAGAAGCTCTCTTGTAGCATCAGCCTACCTAAGAAAATTGAATTTATTATCATTGATGATTCCGATATGCAGGAAGATGCCGATCACGAAGGCTTAATCCATTTTTCCAGCACCTTGATTAACCAAGCTGGATTTATTCAAACTTACCCGAATATAGAACTGACACTGACCGATATTGAAGATAAACCTAAGTTAAGACGCATATTCACACCCAAAGAATATCTACCTGCGCATACTGATGTTGCAAGCGGCTTACCAGCTGGCGCTGAAATCAAAGTGAAACTAGCACTAACTGCACAGGATGAACCTGTAGCTGGTTATCGAATTTCAGTAAGTTATTAATATTGATTCTAACGCTGAACTAATGAAAATCATTAGTCTAATTTAGTTGCTTTACATAGCTGGTAATTGCAACTGCTCTGTATTATGCGAGTCATAGGTTGTGTATGACTTAATTAATTAACTTACAGGAGAGTTATTATGTGGACAACACCAGCAGCTACTGAAATGCGTTTCGGTTTCGAAGTAACAATGTACGTAATGAACAAATAATTGTTTTTAAGTATCGTAAAAAAGCCTTCCAACGGAAGGCTTTTTTATTAGTAAATTAGATGCATAGTTTTAAGCTATGCCTATTTATCTGTCAGCGAAATCATGTGGATTATGACTTGCGACGTCTAGCTACAAAGCCCATCAAGCCCAAACCAGCTAGCATCATAGCGTATGTTTCTGGTTCTGGAACTGGCGTAACTGTCACCACATCCTGATACTTCCCAGACTGCAGCAAGCCGATACTGTAATTACCGGTAACAGCAAACGATGAGTCATGCAAACCGGATAGCCAAGTCTGCGCTAAACTAACCCCTGTACCGCCAAAGGCTTTGAAGCCATTGCTGTTAACTTGGTATGGGTTTACCGTGTTCTCGTACAAGATTTCCCAAGTAGCAATCTGAAATGCGGCAGAAGTCTCAGCATTATTCACTAATGAATAATATTTATTGCTGAGAGTAGTTAGATCAGCTGCCTTTGTGCTTGAGAAGGCACTTGCAAGATTACCTTGTGTATAAGTTTGTGCACTATTCCAAGGTGCTAGTTCTTGGCTAATATCAGCGCAATAAGCGATGAATGAAGTGGAGTCTGCGTAAGTACCACTGAAGCCGCCTGCGTAAACAGCTAAATTATTCACTGCAGGTGTTGCAGATGTGATGGTTGCCGTTTGTGGATTGGCGTATGCAAAACCTGTCACTGTAGCAGTGACATTATTCGCGTAAGCAGAACTGCTAATAACCGTTAATACAGTCAATACACTGGTTGCAATAACGCTTTTCAATATTTGAGTTTTCATAAAATTCCTAGATCTCGTTGATTGTGAATGTGAACCCGCAAGCATGCTTACAAGCAGCGCTTACAGACCAATTAAATCTTGTTGCCTTTCGACGAGGAGGGATTTTAATTACTCACAAAACACGGGCAATAGCCTGATTGGGTGAATGGCTGTGTTTTTGGACTAGGATTAGTCGAAAATTGTTGATTTTTAATTAAAAATCAATTAGTTATACTGAATACTGCTTAATTGTAAACAATTGTCATTTGGGGCTTCTGCTATAGGTTAATGTATACCTAAGTGCCTAGGCTACTTCTAATTACTTAATCAACAACATGTAATTTGAATCAATGGCTTTAATCGCCTCAGCTATTTTTTCTACCGCTTCCAATCGCATAAAGCTCTTACGCCACGCAATGGCGATACGTCTTGTAGGGGCTGGGCTGGCAAATGGAATCACTTTAATGAGTGGATTATTGTAGCGCTCTGCGGTTGCAGAACAAGGCAATACGGTAATACCAAGGTTTGAAGCGACCATATTACGGATGGTTTCTAATGAGTTGCCTTGCAGAATCTCCCCCTTACGTGAAAGTTCTGGGCATGCCTGTGTGACTTGGTTACTGAAACAGTGACCACTATTCAATAACAGTACTTTTTCATCAGACAACTCTTCAGGCTTAATATGCTTACGCTTTGCCCAATGATGGTCGCTTGGTACAACCACATCGAACTCTTCGTCATATAAAGCACGATATTGTAAGCCAGGCACATTAAACGGCAGCGCAATAATAGCTGCATCAATGACGCCATTACGCAATTGCACTTCTAAATTAGCCGTTAAGTTTTCCTCCACTTCCAAAGGCATATCTGGTGCGCTACTACGTAATATCGGAATGATCTCTGGCAATAAATATGGTCCTACTGAATGAATCATACCCAGCTTTAACGTACCTTTTAGCTGATTTTTACCTAGGTCGGCTAATTGCTTGATATAGGCTGCTTCTTCTAATACTTTTGAGGCCTGTTCAACTATTTTTTCGCCAATTTCAGTCATACTGACTTCGCTTCTACTACGCTCAAAAATAATCACATTGAGCTCTTCTTCAAGCTTTTTAATCGCTAGACTAAGTGCCGGCTGTGAAACAAAACACTTTTCAGCGGCACGCCTAAAGTTGCGCTCTTGCGCCACGGCTACAATAAACTTTAATTCTGTTAGACTCATTTTATGCTCACTACCATCAATTTTTTCTATCATACATTGATAAATTATATTTATCAATCACATTGAAACATACAATTATACAAATCAATTTACGCGCTATAGAATGGCTACACATTGTTACTGATGACGGATTAAGGAGTTAAAGAATGTTTAGAATAATGATTGAATCTAATAGACAAGACCTGATCGAACTGCTCGCCAACTTTGCAGCAAACAATTAACCAATATTGATAAGGAGAAATCTCGTGAGCATTAAAAAGAAATTGACTACCGCTGCTGGCGCACCAGTGCCAGATAACCAAAACACGATGACTGCTGGCCCACGTGGACCAGTATTGTTGCAAGACGTATGGTTGTTAGAAAAACTTGCGCATTTTGACCGCGAAGTGATTCCAGAACGCCGTATGCACGCTAAAGGGTCCGGAGCCTATGGCACTTTTACGGTGACGAATGATATTAGCCAATACACACGTGCCAAAATATTCTCACAAGTGGGTAAGAAAACTGAGTTGTTTGCACGCTTCACCACCGTAGCTGGTGAACGTGGCGCTGCCGATGCAGAACGTGATATTCGTGGCTTTTCAGTGAAATTTTATACTGAAGAAGGTAACTGGGATTTAGTAGGTAATAACACACCCGTATTCTTCTTACGTGATCCACTTAAGTTTCCTGACTTGAACCATGCCGTGAAGCGCGACCCGCGCACTAATATGCGCAGCGCCGAGAACAACTGGGATTTCTGGACATCATTACCAGAAGCCTTACACCAAGTCACTATTGTGATGAGCGACCGCGGTTTACCTGCAAGCTATCGCCACATGCATGGCTTTGGCAGCCATACATTTAGCTTTATTAATGCTAAAAATGAACGTTACTGGGTGAAATTCCATTTTACTTCACATCAAGGTATTAAGAATTTAACCGATGCCGAAGCAGAGGCGATTGTGGGTAAAGACCGTGAAAGCCATCAGCGCGATTTGTTTGAGAGTATTGAAAATGGTGATTATCCAAAATGGACACTTGCAGTACAAATCATGCCTGAAAAAGATGCAGGGACTTACTACATGAATCCATTTGATTTAACCAAAGTATGGCCGCACAAAGACTACCCATTGATTGAAGTGGGCGTGATGGAACTTAACCGTAATCCTCAGAACTTCTTTGCAGAGGTTGAGCAGTCTGCGTTTAACCCTGCTGCAGTCGTACCTGGCATCAGCTTTTCACCAGACAAAATGTTGCAAGCACGTTTGTTCTCATACGGGGATGCTCAGCGTTACAGATTAGGTGTGAATCATCACCAGATTCCTGTGAATGCGCCTAAATGTCCATTCCACAGTTATCACCGCGATGGTGCGATGCGTATTGATGGTAATCAAGGAGCAACAATTGGTTATGAGCCAAATACCAAAGGCGAATGGCAAGAGCAGCCAGATTTCAGCGAACCACCATTAGCCATTGAAGGCATGGCGGACCATTGGAATCACCGCGTAGATGATGACTATTATTCACAGCCTGGCAATTTGTTCCGCTTAATGACGCCTGCTGAACAGCAAGTGTTATTTGAGAATACAGCTCGCTCTGTTGGTGGCGCTTCAGTTGAGATTCAAAAACGGCATATTGCCAATTGCACTAAGGCAGACCCTGCCTACGGCGCTGGCGTTGCCAAAGCATTAGGTTTGTAAGTTAATAGCCTTAAGCAACCCCAACGTTGCTTGTCAAATCCCGTACTTGACTGTGTTATCAAGTACGGGATTTTTTATTTAATCAGCTTTTATTTGAATTCTTAAATAAAGCTAGAAGCATATCGACACCAATACTCCCACGCCATCATAACTTCAACCCTCCAACTTCAACGATAAAGTCGTAACTGTAAAGTTGTGTAATTTCTTTGCGCGTATACATACACAAAATATGCATTTCATATATATTGCGCTCGTATTCTAAATTACTGACATTTTCGATGAAATTCATTAATTTATTTGAACAAAGTACAGCTGCCGATACCGACATAAAACCCGAAATCAAGAATGGGCGCGAATATATGCGGTATTTAGGTGTGCAAATGTACTGAATCACTCAATAAATTAGACGCTTTTGATGATGCAAGGTGTAAAGATTTGCAATATTTTAAAAACATAATCCATCCAATCACTGCCCTAGTGCTGCTAGGGGCAACCATAGATCAATCAGCCTCCGCTGCTGAAACACCCTCCTCGCAATCGAGTTTGGGTGAGCGCCGTCATGCCGCATTGCAAATAGCGCGTGATGGCAAATATGAAATTGCAATACCGGCCTTTGCCACGATGGTGAAAGAAGCACCCAACGATGTTGGCATTAAAGCTGATTACATCGTGATTCTTACATGGGCTAAAAAAGAACAAGAAGCCTTAGCTGTTGCAGCGGATATGGATACTAAAGCTATTCCTAGCTACTGCCTGAGTGTTTTAGCAAAAGCAGCACGAAATACAAATCAGTTTGCAACTGCAATAGCTTATTACGAGCAATTAATTGCGCGCGACCCTAATAAACTAGATCCCTTATTAGGCAAAGTGCTCACGCGCATCGATGCAAAGCAATTTACAGAAGCCGAGTCAGAATTAACAAAGCTACGCCAACAATATTCTAATAATGCAGATGTTTATCGAGCACTTTCTTATTATGGTCAGCAATCCAAGCAACCAGTCATCGTGATTGATGCTAATACGCGTTTGTTAGCATTAAATCATCAGGATTTGGAAGCGGCTCGTGCACTAATTCAGGCCACAAGAGAGGCCGGTGCAATACCGCAAGCATTGGCATTAGCTGAGCAATACCCGAATGCTATTGATAAAAGTGAAATTGATAAAATCAATAACGATAGCGCAGCGCAATATATTGCATGGGGTCATTACAGCCCTAAAAATCCAGCAGAGCGTTTTGAAGATACTGACAAGGCACTGGTCAAGCTAGATGAAGCATGCAAATGCGACTGGAATAAGCTGGATTTGAACTCAGGTATCAACAAGAACTTAGCATTTGACCGAATAGTGGCGTTGCGTGATCGTTATCGCATGCAAGAGGTCATCTCGCTTTATGAAGAGCTACTTAATGCCCAAATTGACCCGCCGGCTTATGTATTAAATGCAGTTGGTGATGCTTATTTATATAAACGGATGCCTGAAGAGGCCATCAAAGTTTACAGCGTGTCTATGCAAAAAGATCCTGATAATAATGAGACTAAGTTTTCTAAATTCTATACCTTAGTTGATTTAGAGAGGTTTGAGGAAGCTACTGCACTCATCAATGACCTGTCAAAAAACACCTCTGCTTATAGGCAAAGACCCAAGAATCCTATCATAAGACAAGATAGCAACAAGTTGGATGCTGACAGTAAAGCATTCTATGTGCTTGCCTATGGCAATGATTTAGACACGGCTGAACAACATTTTCAAGCATTGAACAATATTGGGCCAATGAACAATGATGTCAGGATGGCTCTAGGTGAAATCTGGCGTTGGCGTGGTTGGCCAGAGCAGGCTGAACAACGTTTTTCAGAAATTAGCGGAGATTACCCAGATCTATTACAAGCTAAAGTTGATTTAGCTAACACTCACCTTGATTTGCGTGATTGGCAAGTTGCAGAGAGTGAAATCAAGCCGCTAGTAAAAGAGTATCCGGAGAATGCCTCTGTACAAGCGCTTGATCGCCGTTGGATGTTACATAACGAACGTCAGTTAACAGTTGATGGGTTTGGCAGCAAGTCCTCTGGTTCTACTTTTGGCAGTCGTACACAAGGTTTAAACGCTGTTTTATATTCAAGCCCTATTGATTACAACTATCGTGCATTTGTAAGTACGCAATATGATCATGCGACGTTTCCAGAAGGCTCTGGGAATGTTGTCTATCCTGGTATTGGTATGGAATACACCAACAGAGATTGGCGTTTAACGGGTGAAATCAGTCAGGCTAGCTTGTCTGATATCGGCATTACTGCTGCAATCACCGCCGATTATCGTTTAAATGATTATTGGTCTTTCGCCGCTGCATTAGATGCTAATTCAACTCAAATGCCATTGCGTGGACTAAAAACAGGTGCAAGTGGTGATTTAGCAAGTGCGAGTGCTGTATATCGCTGGAGCGATCTCACGAGCGCATCTGCAGGCTTTAGTTACATGAATATTAGTGATGGCAATCATCGAGAAGCGCTTAACCTTCAATTTGATAAAAGATTAATCACTCAACCTCATTATAAATTGACCACACATCTTCGTGTCGATGCCTCTCGCAACGATAAAAATGATGCCATCTACTTCAATCCAGAGCGTGATTTAGATACTAGCGCTGTTCTTGATAATGAATGGATATTGTGGCGTCGCTATGATCGATCATTCAGCCATCGTCTTCAATTGGGCGCAGGTGATTATTGGCAAAAGAACTTTGGCTCAGATTTAACGTGGATGATGAGCTATGAACAACAGTTCAAATGGGATGATCGTTTTGAAATCGACTATGGAATAACACGTAGTCGCCACCCCTACGACGGCACAAATGAACTCTCTACCCAATTTTTTTCTAGGTTAAACCTACTGTTTTAAAATGATCAGAATATTCTTCTACGTATTATTACTGCTGGCTAACACTAGCGCTCTCGCAACGACAAATTTTGCTGGCACGCAAACATTTGAGGTATTTAGCTATCATGATGTAAGAGACAGTGTTGATGGTGACCTAGAGCAAGAGTCCACGACCATTTCAACTAAAAATCTGGCACGTCATTTTGCCTGGATTCAGGCGCATGGTTATCATCCTATCAGTATTAATGATTTGTTGGATGCTAAAGCCGGTAAAAAATCTTTACCTAGCAAACCGGTTTTACTGACATTTGATGACGGTTATGAAAGCTTGTATTCACGGGCTTATCCACTACTTAAGTTATATCAATACCCTGCTGTTGCTGCACTAGTCGGTAGCTGGCTAGAAGTGAAAACTGGCGGAACTGTAAAGTACGGTGATGATCTAGTACCACGTGAGCACTTCCTATCAACAGCACAAATTAAAGAAATGGCTGATTCTGGTTTAGTAGAGTTTGCCTCACATAGCTTTGATTTGCATCACGGTATTTTAGCTAACCCGCAAGGCAATATGATTGCTGCGGCAGTGACTTTGCAATATGACTCAACCACTAAAACTTATGAGTCCCGCGAAAACTATCGCACTCGCATTAAGCAAGATTTCATTAAAAATAATGCGGTAATCCAGCGCATTACGGGCAAACAGCCCAGAGTTATGGTGTGGCCATATGGTGCAAATAATGCAATTGCATCAAAAGTTGCTAATGAAACAGGCATGCCCATCACACTAAATTTAAGCGAAGCGGAACAAGCACAGGCCAACAACTTAACACAAGTAGCGCGCTTTTTAATTGATGGCAACCCATCAGAAATGCGCCTGGCTGAGATTGAAAGACATGAGCCTAATTTAGATAAACAGCGGGCCATGCATATCGATTTAGATTATGTCTACGATGATCACCCTGAGCAATTGAGCAAGAATCTCGACTTATTATTAGATCGTGTAAAGTCACTGGCTCCTACCACCGTTTATTTACAGGCTTTTTCAGACACTAATGGTGACGGAGTGGCTGAAGCCGTCTATTTCCCCAATCGCCATGTCGACATGCGTGCAGATCTCTTTGGTCGAGTGGCATGGCAGTTGATGACACGCGCTAACGTCAAAGTATATGCATGGATGCCAGTTCTGGCTTTCGAATTAAAAGACAAACAGAAGCAGCAAATGCTACAAGTGGTTTCCGCGCAACCATCGGCTGATAAAGCCTCTTATAAACGCTTAACGCCATTTTCACCAGAAGCTAAGCAGATTATCAAAGAGATTTACAGCGATCTTGGTGCATATACCAAGTTCTCTGGCGTACTTTTTCATGATGATGCGGTATTTTCAGAATCTGAAGACGATAGCGAGTACGCAAGAGCTTATTATCAAAAAGGCTTCAAACTTGTAGGCGCTAACATTACAGAAATTAACCAAAACCCTACGCAAGCGGCTAAGTTAGCCGCACTAAAAAGTCAATATCTCATTGAGTTCACGTCAGATTTAGCTAAAGAACTGAAACGCTATCAACCAGAATTAAAAACAGCGCGCAATTTATACGCTCCAGCATTATTAAACCCCGCCAGTGAGCGCTGGTTAAGTCAAAACTATCGAGATTTCATTGCAAATTATGATTACACCGCGGTAATGGCGATGCCATTGATGGAAAACGTAGCAAATCCAGATACTTGGTTGAAGTCATTAGTCGCACAAGCGAAGCTTACTAAAAATGGATTACAAAAAACGGTTTTTGAGCTGCAAGCAACTGACTGGAAATCAAAGCGCCCCATCAAGTCTGAAATACTAAAGCAGGAGATGCAAACACTTAGTCAGGCTGGTGCGATTCATATGGGTTATTACCCTGATGATTTTCTGCACAACCAACCTGAAATGGAGGTTATTCGCCCTTACATTTCATCGCGTAATTTTCCATATTTACCAAAAAGTAAATAAATGCCGTTGCACAGACATGAAATTTAAGGAAAAAACTTAAGATGTGGTACCAAGATATACTCGATTGGTTATTAGGCTTTGCCTTCTATTATCCCTTGTTTATGGCCTACTTATGGATGGCCGGAGCACTCTATTTTTATTTTAGTAAAGAACAAAACGAGCCGCTATATAACGCCCCCCCAGTACTGCCCGAGTACCCGCATGTAAGTGTATTGGTACCCTGCTTTAACGAAGGCGATAACGCTTACGAAACTATAGGCGCATTACTTCAGCTGAACTATCCGCACTACGACATTATTGCCATTAATGATGGCAGCAGCGACAACACTGCGGACATCATTAATGACATTGCATCTAAGCACGCCAAGGTTAAAGCCGTTCAATTAGCCAGCAATCAGGGTAAAGCAATGGCGTTAACTATGGGTGCGATGTTGTCATCCAGCGAGTACCTCGTTTGTATAGATGGCGATGCAGTACTTGATCCAAACTGTATTACATGGATGGTGCGGCATTTTATCTCCAGTTCAAGAGTGGGTGCTGTGACAGGCAACCCAAGAATCCGTAATCGCTCCACGATGCTTGGTAAATTACAAGTGGGTGAGTTCTCATCAGTGATTGGGCTCATTAAGCGTGCGCAACGCGTTTATGGTCGGGTGTTTACTGTTTCTGGCGTAGTGGCAGCATTCCGCAAATCTGCATTACATGAAGTGGGCTACTGGAGCACCAACATGGTGACTGAAGATATTGATATCAGCTGGAAGATGCAGACTAATTATTATGATGTTCGATACGAACCCAATGCACTTTGTTGGATACTCATGCCAGAAACGCTTAAAGGGCTATGGAAGCAACGTGTGCGTTGGGCGCAGGGTGGCGCGGAAGTCTTACTTAAATTCAAGAATATATTTTTAAATGTTAAAAAACGTCGCATGTGGCCTGTCTATGCTGAGTTAGTCGTCAGTATTATTTGGGCATACGTGATGTGTGCCATCTTTTTGTTATGGGGGCTGGGGAAGTTTGTTGACTTACCTTCATCTCTTTATATCAAGACGATTATCCCGGAATGGAACGGCGTGCTACTTGCGATGACATGCTTATTGCAATTCGCATTAAGCCTATTTATCGATAGCCGTTATGAGCCAAAAATCCGTCGTTACTATTACTGGATGATATGGTATCCAATGCTGTTCTGGTTACTCTCAGCAGCGACTACCATTGTTGGCCTGCCAGCTGCACTAATCAAAGATCGTAATAAACGCGCCACCTGGACCAGTCCAGACCGTGGCATCCATCAGAATAGGACTAATCCATGAGTAAATCATTAATTATAGAAAAACCAGAACTACAATCACACGCGCATCGATTTGGATGGAGCTCAATTACACTTTTTTTCTGGGGGCTATATATATACTTATGGTTACCATTTATCACGCTTCTAGCTTGGTGGATAGGCGTGAAGCTGTTCCACTTACAAATTGTTGAGCTACATGGATATGCTGGAGTAATTGGTAAACTAGGCTTATATTCGGCGATAGTTGTAATACTCAGTGTCACGCTTATTGGATGGGCAAACATCGAACGATTCCGGTTTAAAGATTCAGCAAGGCGTGTTGATAACACACCAGTCTCTGTAAGAGAAATAGCGAAACTATTTAAACTGCAAGAAAACCAGTTAATACAGCTAAGACAAAAGCAGTCGGTGATTGTACGTTTTTCTGACAAAGGCCATTTGACTGAAGTTGCTGAATACATCCATCATTAGATTTTAATCTCGAGTGAAGCATATAGTGCTCAAAAAATAGGAAAGAATTTGTAATCACTGAAAAGTATTGGGGGTAGGCTGCAGCAAGATAAATATGATTTTATACTCGCTGTGCCACACAAAAATTCGAAAGATTGTTAGTCCCCCCTTCAACGATTAAAACACGGTACTCAGCACCCTTGTGACGATGCTTCACTGCTTCCTGATCCAATGTACGCTCTCGTATCATGACGACATAAGCACTCATGGTCGAACACTTTCACTGATTAAAAGTAAGAGCTGTCTAGCCGCCTCTGCAGAAGAGGCAGGATTTTGCCCAGTAATAAGATTACCGTCCTTGACAACATAAGATGCCCAATCAGAAGCGCTAGAATACTGCCCGCCCCTACTGATAAGTTCGTCTTCTACTAGGAACGGTACAATTTCTAATAATCCAACAGCAGCTTCCTCCGAATTTTTGAAGCCAGTCACTTTCTTGCCCTTTACTACTGGTGTGCCATCTGGATTTTTTACATGCCTTAAAACACCAGGCGCGTGGCACACCAGTGCTACAGGTTTATTGCTTGCTAATGCGCTGGCTAGTAAGTCGATTGAGCTTTTATCCTCAGCCAGATCCCATAATGGTCCATGACCGCCTGGATAAAATACCGCATCGAAATCGTCAAGACTTATCGATTGCAGAGATAAGGTGCTGGCAAGTGCAGATTGCGCTTCTGAGGCAGTTTCCAATGTATGCTGGCGGACATCAAGGTTGTTATTTTCAGTATGCATGTAAGCACTTTGTCAACTAGTAGACCAGTTGTCTACTAGTTTTTTATCAAGATATAAATTTTTTATTATCAAGAGTTAAAAATCCATTTAATTTAGGGCATCAGATATATAGTAAATGGCTCCACTGCGCGCCAAGATTTCCAACTAAGTAAGACTGCAATTTGCAGTTATTTTAGCTACAAAATCATATTTTAAACTCTAGTGACGGCATTAATATATAAGAAGCACGCACATAAAACTAAGGTGTTAACTGTATTGCTAGAATTTTGTATTGGCATTTGAATAGCATGTAAAAATATTGTTTTCTAAAGATAATGCGTTCCAAAAATTAAAATTGGAGAATATGATGAAATTTCGAATATTAGCGCCATTATTAAAAACTTTTTTTATTATCAACTTGGTTGCATTCAGCGCCTATACACATGCTGTACCAAGCTTTGCAAGGCAAACAGGCCTAGAATGTGCTGCTTGTCATGTGGGTGCTTTTGGTCCGCAGCTCACTCCTCATGGTATGCATTTTAAACTAGGTGGTTATACCGAGACGGATGGTAAAGAAGGCAAAATACCTGTAGCCGCCATGCTGGTAGAGGGCTTTACTCATACCAATAAAAGCCTGACGGAAGATGCTCAACCACATTTCGGTAAAAACGATAACCTATCACTGCAAGAGTTATCCATATTTCTAGCAGGCAGAATGACAGATCATATTGGTACCTTTATACAAGTGACAGGTAATGATTTTGATCAAAGATTTGGCATGGACAATATGGATATTCGATTTGCGGATTCAAAACCGATTTCAGGCAAGAACTTAACTTACGGTATATCAATTAACAACAATCCAACAATTCAAGACCCATTCAATACCTTGAGTGGATGGATATTTCCATATATGGCCTCTGAGCTAGCACCTGGCCCAGAAGCTTCACCGTTCATTAATGGCGCATTAGAGCAGCAGGTAATTGGCGTCAGTGCTTACGGATTCTATGACGATCATTTTTATGCTGAATTGGGTGGATATAAAACGCTATCAAGAAGCATCAGAAATAAATTGAATGTTGGTGAAGATGGCAGACTTGATGGTATTGCACCATATTGGCGCTTAACTTACTTCAACGATATGACTGAACAGAATTTCCGTGTAGGTTTATTTGGTATGTCATCAAGGCTTCAGCCTGAATTTATGAGTGGTCCAACGGACAACTATCGAGATATCGGTGTGGATGCGGCTTATCAATATATGGGCACTAAGGAACATATTTTTACCATAAGCACTAGCTATATCAACGAACGCAGGACTTTAAATAATGCTTTCGACGGAGGTGGTGCAAGTCATTTACATGGCACGCTCAAACGTTTTGATTTAGCTGGCAGCTATACCTACAAAAACACTTATGGCGTCACTGCAGCGGTTTTTGATATTCGTGGAAATCAGGATGATACTTTGTATAACAACGGTGAGGCAGACTCTGGCAGCATCAACGGCTCGCCAAATAGCCGCGGCTATATTCTTCAAGCCGACTGGACCCCTTGGGGTAAAGAAAATTCTTGGGGAGCCCCTTTTGCTAATATGCGTTTAGGCATTCAATACACGGGTTATACCAAATTTAATGGCGCTAAAAATGATTATGATGGCTTGGGTCGAGACGCAAAGGACAACAACACAACATTTATATTTGCCTGGTTTGCGATTTAAAAAATGGACATGTAAAAATGAAAAGTTATACGTTACTATTTTTAAGCTTTCAGGTTGTCGAAGCCATCATTAATGTCCAGACAGCCTATGCTGGTGATGCCGCAAATGGTATGCGTGTATTTAACACGTACTGTTCAGACTGCCACAGTATTACAGAGGGCAAAAATAAAATTGGTCCCTCACTTTGGAATGTCGTGGGAAGAAAGCCTGCCAGCATTAGCGACTTTAACTATTCAGATGCTATGCGTAAGAATGACATAATATGGACAGAAGATAGAATCTCTACTTATATTACAAACCCCCAGGGATTGCTGCCAGGGGTGAAAATGGCTTTTCCGGGGCTAAAAGACCCGCAAAAATGTGCTGATGTCATACAGTTTTTATCACAGCAGCACTGATATTAAATTATCTTAATATCAGCCTCAAAAAAAACATACGAACTCGTTTTTACTTACAGGTCTAAAGGAGAGTAAAGTGAACCGCAGATTATATTTTATACTACCGGACACTGCGAGTGCACATGCAATGATGAACGATTTGCTGCTAGCTCGTCTTAATGGCGACCGCATCCACTTTCTTGCCAGACCCGGTACGCCGATGGGTGATTTGCCAGATGCGACTATTTCCGAACGCACCGATCTCATCGATGGCTGGGAAATAGGCATGGGTTTGGGTGCCCTGCTGGGATTTTTTCTAGGCTTGATAGCCATCTCAATACCCACTTGGTGGTATACAAAACCAGTATCCATTACCACCACACTGCTGATCTGCACTTTGATAGGGTTTCTAGGTGGTGGATTTTGGACAGCTGTAGTTGCCACTACGATTCCTAATGCCCAGCTCAAACCATTTGAAGAGTCTATCGCCAATGGCAAAGTATTGATGATGACACTTGTACCCTTTCACCGAGTTAATGAAATTCGAGAGTTAGTGTCAAAAAAACATCCTGAGGCTACCTACAGAGGCACTTGGCCTACGGATCATGTTATTTTCCCTTAACCATAGAAAACAATCAGTACTTCATTGCCGAAACGTAAACGAAAAAGCCACAGCCCTGCAGAGCTTTTAGTATTTGTCTCCTTAAATTTGGTTATAATTAATTGCTGTAAATAGTTGCAAACTCCATGTTTTAGCCGCAAGCTATAAATCAACACGATTAACATTTAACTAAAATCTTCTTCAAACTTCAAATATACAAAAATTTAAAAAGACCATTAACAGTTTTATTTGAAATGTTTCTTGTAAGGCTTTAAGCTAGCACACGACAAAATAGTAAGCTTTTAATTTGAAAGCTTTTGAGCTTAATTAATGGAAAAATCATGAGAATGTGGCAATGTGTAGTATGCGGTTTAGTATATGAAGAAGAAAAAGGCTGGCCTGAAGATGGTATTGCACCTGGCACGGCATGGGAAGACGTACCTGCTGAGTGGACATGCCCTGAATGCGGTGTTTCTAAAGCAGAATTTGAAATGGTTGAATTTTAAGTAGCTAACCAGCTGGCAATGCCAGCTCAATAGTTAGCTTGTTCAGCTATGGCAACAAATTCACCTGCACATTCACAATCATCGTAGTCGCCATCAAGCCCAGCCCAGTAAAGCTGCCAGAAATTGGTGGAACCGATTCTGGGTTGCGCGCAACAGCGACAGCAATATGGCGATTACCTGTGAGCTCGCCTGAAGTCGGGTCAAATCCTTTCCAGCCAGTGCCTGGCAAATAGACTTCAGCCCATGCATGAGTCGTTGCATTGCCAGCCTCTGTGGCTGGCGCATGTAAATAACCACTGACAAAGCGGCTCGCTAACCCTAAACAACGACAAGCCTCAATGAAAAGCGTCGCGTAATCTCGACAAGATCCGCTGCGCTGCGACAGTGTTTGCGAAGGTGATTGCACCCCCGCCTCTTCTCGCATTTGGTAGCGGAAATTTTGGCTAATATTCTGATTTAAATGCATCAGCAAGCTAAAGTTTTGCATGCCGAATAGGTTTTGTTGTTGCAGCCAAGTATTGACAACAGCTTGGTCATTATAAAAACTGGCTTGTTGAAAAATAGCCAAATCCGCTTGCTCGTCTAATGCGTAGGTAAATGGATATTGAGCGGCGTAGCTTTCTAACATAAAGTCAAAAGGCGCTTGTTCGTAATGTTGAATAACAACCTCACTAGCAATAGTGAGCTTATTGGACTGCTCCAGAAAATTGACGATGGCCAGCGAGTTATCAAACACATCACGTTGCCATTTAATATTGTAAGCGGGCGTGATTTCTAACTTTGATGACTCAATGCGTACATCATGCCCCTCTCTTGGGCGCAATAACAACTTATGCTGATTCAACATTACCTGAGCTGGGAATGTGTATTCAGTCAGATGTTTGATGCGTAATCTTTGCATGGCTTTTGAATTGAATAACGTTTAGTTTGGTGCCGCATCTAACATCTCAACACTCACCGACATGGCTTGTGGATATAAAGCGGGGCCAAATTGATTAAATATCGCAACATCAGCAGCATCGCGTCCATAAGCCACGGTGACACGGCCACCTATAGGATGCGGTTGTGTCGGATCAAAGGTATACCATCGCCCGCCCACGTAAGCCTCAAACCATGCATGAAAATCCATAGGCTGTAGTCCGTGTAGATAACCCACCACCATGCGCGCAGGAATACACAACCCTCGACATAGTGCGATGCCCAAATGCGCCAACTCACGGCATACACCCTCGCGCTGCTGGTTAACCTCTACCGCAGATAACTGAAAGTGAATGGAGTCTGAATTAAATTGAATATTGTCACGTATCCAAGCCACAATGGTCGCGACTTGATCATAACCAGGTGTCACGCCAGCCACGAGTTCCTGACCGAGGTCGATAAATCGATCCGATTCGCAATAGCGCGTAGGCAGCAAATAGGTAAGCACATCATCAGGTAAATTTTGTACCTCATCAAAAGGTGCACCTGCGCAAACATCGATGTTGTCTGCTGTCATAATATCAGCGGATGTACGAATAGAAAATTCACCTGGCGGTGCGATCAGCCGCTGGCAAAGATTGCCGTAATTATCTGTATACTCAACCACTGGCACACTAGGGTTAAGCGTATAAGATTCGCGCGCAATCCATTGATTGATGCCACTGCGCGGCCGAAGCATAAGAATAAACGGGGTTGCAATGGCCACGTCAAAAGTAATATCACATCGAGTACGAAGCCACACAGTTGTTTTCCTTTAATGATTCATGCAAGCGCGACGGAAGTCACACTTTTACAGCTATACTGCCTAGAAGATACAGCAATTACTATACCAACGCCTAGTAAATAAATAAGCTGGCTTTGATTAAAGTAATTTGAGTCTATTATTGCCTATAGGCGTTTTTTGTAACCATTCACTATTAGCATTAACGCACTAACTAAATACCTTACCAATTTCTAATGCACCAAAATAGCGCGCCAAACAAATTAGACTTTATAAATTAAATCTTTTACGTTCAACATTTAAACTGCAATAAGCCTGAAAGCCGCATTAAATATACATTCCTGTTACTTTAACCGTAGTTGGCACGCGCCTTGCAAGTAGGACTTTACTATGGCTTCTATTGATTATAAAAATAAACTGCTCACTGCATTTGATGAATCTGTAGATTCAAAAAAAAGTGTTAGACAGGTTTACGCACCTTATGCTGACTGGTTAGCTGGCAAAGACTTTTCTCAACTTGCACAAAAATCTCGCGATGCAGAACTACTGTTTCGACGAGTCGGTATCACTTTCGCAGTCTATGGCGAGGAAGAAGGTGCCGAGCGCTTGATTCCGTTTGACGTAATTCCGCGAATTTTAGCTGCAAGTGAATGGGGAAAGCTGTCAGATGGCGCTTGCCAACGTGTGCGTGCACTCAATATGTTTTTGAATGACATCTATCACGGGCAGGACATTATCAAAGCTGGCATCATGCCAGAGAGCATACTGACTAACGAAATGTATAGGCCGGAGATGCAAGGGGTAGATGTACCGGGCGGCGTTTATGCGCATATCGCCGGTATTGATATTGTGCGCACCGAAGCTGATACATTTTATGTGCTAGAAGATAACTTACGAACGCCTTCTGGTGTTTCATACATGCTGGAAGACCGTCGCATGATGATGCGATTATTCCCCGAACTCTTCAGACAATACCCAATTTCGCCTGTTGAACATTACCCGCAACTCCTGCTAGAAAACCTACGCGCCGTCGCACCGCGTGGCACAACAAGTGACCCTACAGTAGTACTCATGACACCGGGCGCCTACAACAGTGCTTACTTTGAGCATGCTTTTCTTGCGCAACAAATGGGCATTGAACTGGTTGAAGGTCGCGACATGTTTGTGAAAGACAATGCTGTATTTATGCGCACCACCGAAGGGCCTAAAAAGATTGATGTAATTTATCGTCGTATTGACGATGACTTTATTGACCCATTGGCATTCAGGCAAGATTCCATGTTAGGTGTGCCAGGGCTGGTTTCAGTCTATCGCAATGGCGGCGTAGCTCTAGCGAACGCCATTGGTACAGGCGTGGCAGATGACAAGGCAACCTACACTTACGTGCCTGACATGATTAAATTCTATTTGGGTGAGGAGCCAATATTGTCAAATGTGCCCACCTATAAACTCAGCAAAGAAGATGACAGAAAATATGTGTTAGATAATCTCGCTGAATTGGTTGTGAAAGAAGTACAAGGCTCTGGCGGCTACGGCATGCTGGTAGGCCCGACCTCAAGCAAAGCGCAGATTGAAGAATTTAGATTACGTATTTTGGCGAATCCAGATAATTACATTGCCCAGCCTACACTGGCGCTTTCTACTTGCCCAACAATGGTTGAACAAGGGGTTGCACCACGTCATGTAGACCTTCGCCCTTATGTATTAACAGGTAAAACAACCTCAGTAGTGCCAGGCGCATTGTGCCGTGTGGCCATGAATGAAGGGTCTTTAGTGGTGAACTCATCGCAAGGTGGCGGCACTAAAGATACATGGGTGCTGCAATGCTAAGCCGTACCGCTGATCACCTCTACTGGATGGCACGTTATATTGAACGTGCAGAAAATATGGCACGTATGCTGGATGTGACATATCGCATGTCGCTAGTACAAAACGCCGCACAAAGTGAGGCTGCGCTTTGGGTGCCGTTGCTACATATCTCTGACACCGTAGAAGATTTTCATAAAGCCTATGATGAAGTCACTGCGCATAATGTGATTTACTACATTGCAATGGATAGCCGCAATTTGTCGAGCATTTACAATTGCCTGCGTGCAGCGCGCGAGAACGCCCATGCGGTGCGAGTGGCGATGTCTTCTGAAATGTGGGAGAACATCAATAGCTTGTGGCTAGAATTTCAGCAAATGGACAAAAAGCTGATTTTAGACAGTGGCTTGTCTGAGTTTTGTGATTGGGTTAAATCACGTTCGCATCTGTTCCGTGGCGTGACTTACGGCACGATGTTGCGCGATGATGGATTCCGCTTCACGCGATTAGGTGGATTTATCGAGCGCGCAGACGATATGGCACGCTTACTTGATGTGAAATATCACCTTTTGTTACCTTCAGCGAGCGATGTAGGTGGCGCAGTAGATTATTACGAATGGAGCGCACTGTTACGTTCTGCCAGCGCTTATGAAGCATATTTAAAAGTCTATCGTGATGCAGTAATGCCGTTACGCGTGGCCGAGTTGCTAGTTTTACGTCACGACATGCCGCGCTCACTTCACGCGTGTATGGATGAACTGACAACGATACTCGACCAACTGACGGGTGATGCTGGTCGTGAATGTAAACGCCTAGCCGGTGAAATGCACTCAACATTACATTATGGACGTATTGAAGACATTTACAGAGGTGGATTGCACGAGTTTTTAGAAGCATTCCTCAGACAAAACAATCGCTTGGGTGTTGAGATTCAGCGTACTTACCTGAATGCGCCAATCATCAACGAACCGGAAAAGTCTAATGTTGGTGAGGTACAAAGCCAAGGCTAAGTATTTACCAAGATATATTAAGGGTTAAGTATTAACAGTAAAGATTAATCATTCAAGTGGGAGAATCGCGATGAAATTTAACATTGAACACCATACCCGCTTCGCATTCAACAAGCCTATCGGGTACACCATACAACAGTTGCGCCTCACGCCACAAGATGGTTTTGGTCAGCGCGTGAGCAACTGGCAGGTGAAAGTAAGCGGTATATCATCCACACAACTTGATACTTTCGGCAATACCACCCACACTCTGGTGATGGATACACCACATCAAGAAATTATGATTAGCGCCACAGGTGAAGTAGAAACTGATATTGATTGGTCTACTGATTTACTAGCAAAAGATAAAACAAAGCATGACGATTTGGCGCTGCCAATCTACCTGAGAAATACTGCACTCACCGAGGCCAATGAACAGCTTATACAATTCGCACAAGAAGTTACATCGAAACACCAAGCCATCAATCAAGATTTGCTAACAGCACTGATGAATAGTATCTCGCAAACCGTTATCTTGGATAAAACAACGGCCGAGAATCAACAATCAGCAATCGCTACCCTAGCCGCAGGTAAAGCACTGAGTCAAGGCATGACGCATCTTTTTATTAGTTGCTGCAGAGCTTTAAAAATACCCGCACGATTTGTACATGGCTATTGTTTTAACCCGACAACTAAGCAACTTGAAAACCATAGTTGGGCAGATGCTTGGCTAGTTGGCAGTGGTTGGCAAAGTTTTGATGTGGCCAATAATGCACCGTCAAATGGCATCCATATACGATTGGCTACCGGCTTAGACTATCGCGATGCATGCCCGATTAGCAGCGTGATGCACGATATTAGCAACGAAAAAATGTCGGTAGATTTTAAAGTACATGAAATGTCGCAAATGCAGCAATAACCGCATCAGTCTTTCCATTTCTACCCAATAGTCACAGATATATTTACATTTCGGATGTCCTAATGAACTCATTGCAACACCAACGTCATGGCGACAAGGTCAATTCACCTTGGTTTGAAGAATTTCTACCTAAGCTATTGGAAGATAGAGATCGCATCGGCTTGACTGATATGGTGCATGAAATTGATGCCATGATGATTACCGTTGAGCCAGGCTGCTCGGTGGCTTACATCAGCGAATTAGCTTTGATGACGCCATATCATTATTTAGTCACGCTAGAATCAGAATCACATTGGACGCATGTGCTGCGTATCGATATGAACTCGCCAGATGTAATTGTACGAGAAGTACGCGACCCCAATACACACGGTATCTTTCGAAGTTTAAATGAGGTTTACCCAATAGGCGCGCATAAGCCCAACTCACGTTATATGGGCGAGATATTTCGCGTGACCAATCAGCATGAAGTGGTTGAACTACAAAAAGCGCGAGAGATTCGCTTTTTCAATCAAGATCAAATTCGCAAATTAGAGCTGCCGGGCAATATGTCTATCGTCAAACCATCGCCCTACACGCACAATATTGTGGGGTATTGGGAACGGCCAGTAGGCGATATTCGCATTTACGCACTTGGCGTGAGTGTGATTCATGAAGATGTGAATCGTGGCTATCTTGAAGCCAAAGAAACGCAAGCAAAGCTAGGTTTAGATAAGCTCATTTTACCAATTGACCACCTAGCGACCCGAATTTACAGCCAAAATCGTGAAGTGGCTATACTTGAATATCTCACGCTTTCCAGCTATTACTACTGGGGTTCATACGACATTGCGAGCCAGAGCTCTTCGACCAATGTCACCAAAAGTGCGCACTACAATAATGAACAAAAAAGCCCTGCAAAGGTTTTCACTGCGGCTAATCATCCATATTTCGTCAATCACTTGGTTGGCTTGCCCTCACCTACTGAAAATTTTGTACGCAACTATGGTCCGCGTTTGCACCACATTGCACTGGGCGTGGCAGATGGCGAAACCAATGGTCAGATTAACATTGACTACGTGGTGGATGCGATTAGAGAAAAAGGCAAAGACTTCTTATTAGATGTGATTGGCTCACGTGAAGAAGGCCTTAAACAGATTTTCTCTAGCGCCTCAGAACACTCTTCGCTCATCATTGAATATGTGCAACGCTTTGGCGATTTTGATGGCTTCTTCACCAAACAGAATGTAGCTGAACTGACTGAAGCGGCTGGCGTTGAAGAGAATTTACGTTTACTACAAGCTGAAAGCTCAAGCTAGTTTTGCGAGTTAGAAACACAACGATGACGACTCTAAAAAGGTAACAAACTAATGACTATTCGAGTCGCGCTCCACCATAAAACGGCCTATCACTACGATAACCCTGTACAACTTGCACCGCATGTTTTCCGCCTACGCCCAGCGGCGCATTCGCGCACGCCTGTCAGTGCTTACTCACTTAAAATCAAACCTGAGAACCACTTTATCAGCTGGCAGCAAGATCCCTTCGGCAATTATTTGGCGCGTGTAGTGTTTCCAGAGAAATCTACCGAACTATCAATAGAAGTCGATTTGATTGCAGAAATGACGGTGATTAATCCTTTCGATTTCTTTTTAGAGGAATACGCAGAAAATTACCCGTTTGCTTACCCAGAGCAGTTGCTTAAAGAGCTTGCGCCTTATCTTGAAGTGCGTGAGCACGGACCTTTACTAAAAGCCTGGTTGGCGGAAATTGATGTTGGTAAAAAAGCCATCGTAGATTTTTTGGTGTACTTAAATCAGCGCGTCAATCAAACGATTAATTACTCCATTCGTATGGAAGTTGGCGTTCAAACTTGTGAAGAAACCCTAGATAAAAAGCTAGGTTCTTGTCGTGATTCTGCTTGGTTGCTAGTGCAAGCCTTGCGCCACATGGGCTTAGCAGCTCGATTCGTTTCAGGTTACTTAGTGCAGCTCACTGCTGATGTGAAATCTTTGGATGGTCCATCAGGTACCGAAGTAGACTTTACTGACTTGCATGCATGGGCTGAAGTGTACATCCCCGGCGCTGGCTGGATAGGCTTAGATGCGACCTCTGGCTTACTTGCTGGTGAAGGTCATATTCCACTCGCTTGCACGGCTGATTATGTCAGCGCGGCGCCAGTGACTGGTGGTTATACAGGTCAGGCCAATATCGAATTTAGTTTTAGCAACAACGTCACTCGCATTCATGAAGACCCGCGCGTGACCAAACCCTATAGCGAAGAACAATGGGTCGAAATTAACGCGCTTGGTCAAAAAATAGATACGGAGTTAGAAGCTGGCGATGTGCGCTTAACCATGGGTGGCGAGCCAACTTTTATCTCTATCGATAATATGGATGCGCCAGAATGGAATATTGATGCGGATGGCGTGGAAAAACGTAAGCTAGCAGGCGAGTTAGTCAGACGCTTGCGTGATAGCTTTGCACCGGGCGGCCTGCTGTATTTTGGTCAAGGTAAATGGTACCCAGGTGAACCACTACCACGCTGGCAACTCGCCTGTTTTTGGCGTAAAGATGGCAAGCCAGTTTGGCGTAACCCTCAGCTATTAGCCGATGAAAACAAAGATTATGGTTTTAATCGCGAACACGCTGACACCTTTATTCGCGACCTTTCAAAACGACTAGGCCTCAAAGGTAGCCACATTTGTGCAGGCTACGAAGACCCGCTTTATTATTTATTAGCAGAAGGCCTACTACCGAATAACCTGAATCCGCTTAAATCAGACCTCAAAGATGATTTAGAGCGTAAGCGCCTAACAAAGGTGATCACGGGCGATTTAGGTATGCCTGTTGGCTATCTACTTCCATTGCATTGGAGTTATCAGCGCAATGCATGGAGCAGCAGCGCATGGGAATTCAGGCGCGGCGAGATGTTTCTTGCACCGGGCGATTCAGCCATGGGTTTGCGCTTACCTTTAAACTCGCTGCCTTGGATTGCTTTTGAAGACCGCGATCATGAACACGAGCGTAGCCTGTATGAGGCTGTAGAGCCATTAGCGGATATTGACTCTGAAGTGAGCCGTCGTTATAGCAAATTCACCAAAGAGAATACGCATAGCAACGAGATGGGGATGGTTGATGATGAAGGTGATATTGAAGAGTCTGCTCCAACTGACCCAGAATTCACACCACATACTGCGCTATGCGTGGAAACCAGAGGCGGACGCTTACATGTTTTTCTACCGCCAACCAATACGCTAGAGCATTATTTAGACATTATTGCCTCGATTGAAGCGACAGCCAGCACATTGAAAATGCCAGTGGTAATTGAAGGTTATCAACCGCCTCACGATTTACGCCTAACACGCTTACCTGTCACGCCAGACCCTGGTGTGATTGAAGTCAACATTCACCCAGCCGCCAGTTGGGATGCTTTGGTGCACAACACCACAACGCTCTATGAGCAAGCACGCTTAACCAGATTAGGTTCTGAGAAATTCATGCTCGATGGTCGCCATACTGGCACTGGTGGTGGCAATCACGTTACCTTAGGTGGCATTACGCCAGCTGATAGTCCGATTTTGCGACGCCCTGATTTGTTGCGTAGTTTGATCACTTATTGGCAGCACCACCCTTCTTTATCTTACTTATTTTCAGGCTTGTTTATTGGCCCAACCAGCCAAGCACCGCGCGTGGATGAAGCACGTAATGACAGCTTGTACGAACTAGAAATCGCCTTCCAACAAATGCCTGATGGCGAAGTGCCGACTCCGTGGTTGGTAGACCGCTTACTGCGCAATCTGCTAGTCGATATGACAGGTAATACACACCGCAGTGAATTCTGTATTGATAAACTTTATGCCCCTGGCTCAGATACTGGTCGCCTAGGTTTACTAGAATTACGCGCCTTCGAAATGCCGCCACATGCGCAAATGAGCTTAGTGCAAATGCTGCTGCTACGGACTTTGGTCGCACGTTTCTGGAAAGAGCCGTACAAAAAACCATTGGTACGCTGGGGCACACAATTGCACGACCGCTTCATGCTGCCGCACTTTATCGCACGCGATATTGAAGATGTCGCGCAAGATTTGCAAGCCGCGGGCTATGCGTTTTCTACAGACTGGTTTGCGCCGTTTATTGAATTCCGCTTTCCACGTTGCGGTACCTTAGAAATTCAAGACTTACAACTAGAACTTAGAACCGCAATTGAGCCTTGGCATGTATTAGGCGAGGAAATCACTAGCGGCGGCACGGCAAGATATGTCGACTCTTCCGTTGAGCGCTTGCAAGTCAAGCTCACAGGTATCACAGGTGAACGTTATGCGATTACCTGTAACGGTCGTCGCTTGCCGTTACGTGACACGGGTACGCAAGGTGAAATGGTCGCAGGTGTACGTTACCGCGCTTGGAACCCGCCTTCTGCATTGCACCCAAGTATAGGTGTACAAGCGCCGTTGATATTCGATGTGATAGATACATGGAATGGGCGTTCTGTTGGTGGTTGTACTTACCATGTCACACATCCGGGTGGCCGTAACTACGACACCTTGCCAGTCAATGCTTATGAAGCTGAAGGCCGCCGTGTGAGCCGATTTACGGTACTTGAGCATACACCGGGTAATATTAAATCACCCAAGAAATCAGTTAATAAAGCAGTAAAGTTGATGGAACCTCCAACTGAATTAAACAATCGCGAGTATCCGTTTACCTTAGATTTAAGGTGGCATGCGAATTAACTGGAGTTAAGTTTGAAGCTTATCAACGAAGGTGTTTGTAAGTGACTTATCTTACAAACACCTTCGTTCCGTCATTCTCGCGGAGGCGGGAATCCAGTTAGGTAGCTGACTCGCCTAGATTCCCGCCTTCGCGGGAATGACGAGAGCGTAAGTTTTAATAGAAATAGTAGTGTTTTAAATCATGTAATCCATTGAACATATTTGGTTTGAGGAATTGAAAAATGAATGCACCTATGACCCCCGCTGAAACTGCGCTTAAAGAGAATATCCGTTACCTTGGGCGCATTCTAGGGGAGGTGATTAAAGATAACGAAGGTGAAAAAACTTTCGAAACCATAGAGGCAATTCGTCAGTCTGCCGTGAAATTTCATCGTGAAGGTGACCAAGAATTTACACAAAAACTAGATAGTTTATTAAAAGAGCTGACCAACAGCCAAACCATTGCGGTGGCGAGAGCCTTTAGCTACTTTAAACATTTAGTGAATATTGCTGAAGACCTTTACAGCAACTACCAATATCGTATGGAAGAAAGCGCAGAGGCGCCAGGGGGCGTGGCAAACTCTATGCGCTCTTTCAAAGATGAGAAGCTAGAGTTAAAACAAATTGATGATTTCTTTAAATCAGCCTTAATTTCGCCCGTTTTAACTGCGCACCCGACTGAGGTGCAAAGAAAAAGTCTGTTAGATACTGAACAGGTGATTTCATCATTACTCGCCAACAAAGCGCAACTCATGTCGCGCCAAGAAACCGAAAAAAACTCGCGCATGCTCTATGCTGCTGTCACAGCTTTGTGGCAAACCAGAATGTTGCGTTTTGACAAACTGACAGTGAACAACGAAATTGACAATGCGCTTTCATACTACCGCTTGAGTTTGCTGGATGCGATTCCTGAACTATTACAGGATTTGGAACAAGATATTGGCGATCTGTTTGGTAAAACAGGTAGCGAGCGCTACCAACTACCAAGTTTTCTGCAAATGGGTAGCTGGATTGGTGGCGACCGCGATGGCAACCCTAATGTAAATGCTGCCACCTTAGACATGGCGACCATACAACAATCCACCGTAGCTTTTGAGCATTATTTACGCGAAATCAGCAATTTGCGCAAAGAGCTCACGCCAACAACGCGTTTAGTCAAAGTTTCGCAAGCATTGCTAGATTTAGCCAGCACCTCGCAAGATCAATCCCCGCATAGGCAAGATGAGCCTTATCGCCTTGCCATCATGGCGGTAATGGGGCGGCTTTCATTAAGTTTTCAAAATCTAATCGGTAGCGAAACTAGTCTGCATATTGAAACTAATGTAGCCGAGAATTTAAAACCTTACGCCAGCGCGGATGAGCTTTTAGCTGACCTGAATATTATTGCCAATTCATTGATTGAAAATCATGGTGAATTGCTGGTTTATCCAAGGCTGGGCAAGCTTATTAAAGCGGTTGAAACCTTTGGTTTTCATTTAGCGACGATAGATTTAAGACAAAGCTCAGACGTACATGAAGCCGTGCTAAAAGAGCTATTTGTGAATGCAGGTTACAGTTTTGACTATGCAGCACTCAGCGAAACCGAAAAAGTAAACATTCTGCTAGAAGAGCTCAGGCAGCCACGCTTGCTATTCTCGCCTTTTCAAAAATATTCAGAGTTGCTACAAACAGAAATGAATGTGATTAGAAAAGCCCGTGAAGTACGTGCAAAATTTGGCAACCGTACGGTGCGACATTACATTATCTCGCACACAGAAACTATGTCAGACCTACTTGAAGTGGCATTGCTGCAAAAAGAAGCAGGCCTGCTGCGCGGTGCGTGGGGTTCAGCCAGCGTAGAGATGGAACTCAATATCGTACCGTTATTTGAAACCATTGAAGATTTACGCAACGCGCCAAAAATCATGAGCGAATGGCTGAGCTTGCTTGGCATACGCCATTTGATTCGCTATCAAGGCAATGAGCAAGAAATCATGCTCGGCTATTCTGATAGCAATAAAGATGGTGGATTCTTAACTTCAAACTGGGAACTGTATAAAGCCGAAGTCTATTTAGTTGAGTTATTCAGTCAAGCTGATGTGCGATTACGACTGTTTCATGGCCGTGGCGGCGCGGTCGGTCGTGGCGGTGGTCCAACATATCAAGCCATTATGGCGCAGCCTCTTGGCACCGTGGCAGGGCAAATACGTTTGACCGAACAAGGCGAAATTATCGCCAATAAATTCTCAGACCCCAAAGTGGCAAGACGCAATTTGGAAGCCTTTGTGGCGGCCACCATAGATGCCTCGCTATTTCCGCAAGATCAGCTACCCAAAACACAACGCAGAGCTTATGAAATGCTAATGGATCAACTCTCTGCCAGTGCCATGCACGCTTACCGAGATTTAGTCTATGAAACACCACGGTTTGCGGAATACTTTTTTAGCTCAACGCCAATTTCAGAAATCGCCGATTTGAACCTTGGCAGCCGCCCTGCCTCGCGCAAATCCACACAACGCATTGAAGACTTACGCGCAATTCCATGGGGTTTCTCATGGGGACAATGCCGACTATTGCTACCCGGCTGGTACGGCTTTGGCAGCGCAATAGATGACTATTTAAGCGCAAGCAAGGATGAAACAGATAAAGAACAGCGCATCCATGTGCTAAGAGACATGCTTGCAGCTTGGCCTTTATTCAAAACGCTTATCTCTAATATGGACATGATGCTAGCAAAAACCGACCTCACAATAGCCGCCTGCTATTCTGAACTGGTGCAAGATGAAACACTCAGAACCCCCGTATTTGAACGCATACAGAAAGAGCATGCACTCACTAACCAAGCACTCAACTTAATTCTACAAAACACCGAACGTCTAGCCAATAACCCAACACTGGCCAACTCAATTAAAAACCGACTGCCTTACTTAGACCCACTCAATCACCTACAAGTGGCGCTTATTAAGCGGCACCGAAGCGGCGAAACCGACGTGCTGGTAAAACGCGCGATTCATTTGACGATTAATGGCATTGCGGCGGGGTTGAGGAATACGGGTTAAATATAAATTCAATTAACAGAATTAACATTCAAATCTATTCACCAGCATCCATTCTTGTTACCATCAGATGCTTACTTTGTAGGGTGGGTTCTTGAACCCACGAGCAATTTCAACTTGCGCGATAAATAATTTAAAATCACCTAATGTCACATTACCGTCGCGCCAATGCCATAAATGCTACTTACTTTTTCACAGTGGTTACCTACCATCGACAAACGTTTTTATGTGATGAACCTGTTCGCAAAGCTTTAAGAAACGCCATCGAAAAGGTGCGTGCGCAATATCCGTTTGATATTGACACATGGGTTTTGCTGCCCGATCATATTCACACCATTTGGACATTGCCTAAAAACGATGCCAACTTTTCATTAAGATGGCAACTCATCAAGCGTTATGTCACACAAGAATGCGGCGTATTATTAAATCGCCCAGAATGGCGCACCGCTTCCAAAATCAAGCATAAAGAATCCACCTTATGGCAACGCAGATTTTGGGAACATCAAATACGCGATGAGCACGATTATCAAACCCACATGGATTATTGCCATTACAACCCCGTGAAGCATGGCTTGGTAACGCGAGTGCAAGATTGGGAATATTCATCATTTCATCAACATGTTAAATTAGGTACATATCCCACAGATTGGGCGGGAGAAGGTGTGGTTGGAGCAGGTGAATTTGGAGAAGCGAGTGGTATTTGAAATATTGTTAAACGCGTGGGTCACAAGTGACCCACCCTACAAGTCTATCGCACCTCGAAGCGAACTACTTCTGGAACAAATGGCTGAACATTGCCAGCGTCATCACGACGAAAACACATGATCCGTGTGCTGGACATGTTGATGCAGTACTTCGTGTCAAAGTGCAAGAAGGCCGTTGGAAAGAATTCATGGGCAGCTTCACGAACCGCGCCAGACCAAGCAAGGTTTAGATTACGTTTCTTAGACCAGTATTCGATTGCAGAGAGCGCAGTACTCATAAAGTCATGACGCCCAAGAGTTGCGTGTTCAATGAACACTCCATTGCGGAGAAAGCGGAAATGGCCTTCTAGGTTCACCTCAAACATGGCTGCCACAAAGATGCTGTTCTGGCGATCTGGGGTGTCAAGTACAACATGCTTGGCAGCATCGGAAACATCAGACATCAGGCGAACTGCATTTGATTCTGTGTCAACTTCAGGTTGAATCTTCTTGGGTTTAGATCCTCGATCGAGAGCAAGTATGTCAACTTGATGCTTGATTGCGGTGGCTATCGCCGAGACCCGCGTAGTTACGTCTGATAGGTCAGGCTGAAATGCATATCGCTCAATGAGAAAAGCATTTAGCTCATCCCATGGCTTAGCTATGTCGTTCAGAAACTTCAGTTCAGCGCGCATTGGAAAAATCTAACGTTTGAATTAAGGGACTGTTTAGTCAATGATCTTACCTGTAAAAAACCAAGTAGGGTGGGTTCTCGAACCCACGCATAACCGACCTTGCAACCTTCACCACGTTGGATTAGAACTCCACGCCATACTTCACGAACTCAAACACTCCACATGCACAGACACATCCAACTCATGCTGTTGGCCACCAAATATCACGCCTTTGAGCGGCGTAATGTCTGCGTAGTCTCGTCCCCAGCCTAGGGTGATGTGTTGAGTGTTGGGCATTTGGTTGTTGGTGGGGTCAAAATCTATCCAGCCTTGTTCGGGCACGTAGACTGAAAACCAAGCATGAGAGGCATCAGCGCCTATTAGTTTCGCTTCACCTGCAGGTGGTAAAGTTTCTATGTAGCCACTCACATATCGAGTCGCTAAACCAACTGAACGTAAGCAGCCGATTGCGAGGTGTGCAAAGTCCTGACAAACGCCTCTTCTATGCTCTAGCACTGTCGCAAGCGGCGTGGCGAGGGTTGTGAAGTCTGGGTCAAAAGTAAAATCTTTATAAATACGCTGCATTAAGTCGTTCACCGCGTCTGTAATTAACCTACCCTGTGTGAAAGAGGGTTGCGCGTATTCAGCCAGTTCAGCGCTAACGGCAACCAGTGGTGAATCTAGCGTGTATTGGCGTGCATCTAGCGTTTCTACTGATTGTTGTGAAAAATGTTGTTGCTGTGCCAGCATGTTGCGTACTTCTTCCCAAGTATAGCCTTGATAGAAATCTAGCTGAGCTGGATTTTCTTGCAGTTGCACTTCGCTTACGGCGGTAATAGTGAAAACATTGTGTGCTTGTTGCATTGAAAAATACGCCACATGGTTACCAAAGAAGTCTTCGCGAATACGGAAATCTGCGGCGTAGGGTTCTATATCCAGTGTGGATGAAATCACTTGTTGATTCTTGCAATTTCTTGGCATTAGGCGCGCTTCGCTGTATGACAATGAAACTTTATCTGTGTAATCGTACTTGGTAATGTGGGTGATTTTGTAGTGCATACTGACTCTCGCTAAACTGGTCTGACTTCGTTGAGAGAATGTTGCAGCTGCCCGTGTTTGAAATAGGTCGCAGTAATGCTGTCAGATAATGTGGCGATTAAATAATACAAGCGGCTGAGTGTTTGATCTAAATTCTCACGCACGTGCCCTTTTGTAGTTTTAATCAAGTCGTTTAAATTGGTTAAATCTAGCAGGCTACAAGCCTCTAATATCAGGCGCTCTTCCACACTTAGCTGTGCATTGCTTTGTTTTCTTGGCATTTTGCTGACGTGTTCTTGAATGCGGTTAAATTGATAAGCTAAAGAACGTGGATTATTTTTATCTAGCATCAGCAACTCAATAAATGAAGGCAGCTCTATGCTGTTGCGATAATGCTCACGATAGCAAATTAGGTTATCACTGGTTTCCAGCAATGACTCCATCAATAATTGTTCTGTGCCTGATGCTTGCGCAGTAGAGAAACAGCTGCGCAAGAGTGAAATAAGCAACAAAGCGCGCTCTAAACGACGACCTATATCTAAAAACAGCCAACCATTGCCGCGCGTCATGCTTTCCATAATCAAGCCACTGAACGCGGATAGCGCTGTGATTAATCTATCCATGTGTTCTTGAATATTCCACAAGGTAGATTCAGTAAGTTGCTGCGATTGTTCTAAGTGCGACTTAATCTCATCCATCACTCGCCATGTGTCCGATGACCACAAATTACGCACGGTATAACCCGCTTGAACCAAACTACGCTGATTATTGGCAATACTGCCAACTTTATCTTCATCTAACATCAATGACAGCAACTCGCCATCCGGCGTTTGCAATAATGCGGTAGCATCATTACTTTTCGAATCACCTAAAAATCCAGGGTAAGTATTGGTGATGTTGGTGAGGCCGCGCAAAATAGTGTGCAAACTATGTTGAAAATGCACATTACTGTTATCTGGATTGATATAAAGTTTTTTAACTGTAGTACGCAGCAGGCGAATGCTACCTTCTGTGCGCTCCGCATAACGGCCTACCCAAAATAGGTTTTCTGCTACGCGGCTAGAAAGCGTGCTGGTGTAACTGCTGCCAATAAATTCGCTATGTCTGTTTCCTATTACGTTGGTTTGCTGCGGAGTATTGCCACCTACTATCCACGTGTCTTTACTCATGGCACCTAACTGATTTGAAACCAGCACATCACCGGTTTGCGTCGCACTGCGTGTGAGGCTTCCTGGCATGAGGTTATAGCCGCGCTCTTGGGCAACCATAAAACAGCGCATCAGTGATTGACGCGGCTCTAAACGACCATCAACCAAAGATGGCGCGGTAGAAAACACTTCATGCTCTTGCCCCACAAAAAATGCTGGATTGGCACGAATACGGTCGCGCCAATAAGTGATTTGTTGCCGACTCAACTGACTACCAAAAACTGAGGTCATTGCACCGCGGCAGATATGCTTAATCACTAATTTATGCAGATTGTTCAGCACATAATCTAACTCTTTGGGCTGACCGCACCACCATGTAGCGGCGCTAGGCAAACGTAGTTTCTTGCCCAAAAAGTATTCTGCAATTCTTGGCAGAAATGGCAATAAACCCGGACTTTCTAATACGCCGCTGCCTAAAGGGTTGGCAATTGTCACATTACCTCTGCGCGCTACCTCTAGCAGACCTGGAATGCCCAGACGTGAATCATCGCGCAACTCAAGCGGATCACAAAACACATCGTCCATACGGCGCATAATGACATCCACGCGCTGCAAGCCGTTGAGTGATTTCAACCAGACAAAACCATCGCGCACCGTCAGGTCGTCGCCCTGAACCAAGGGGTAGCCTAAATGTGAAGCTAAATAAGCATGCTCAAAAAAGGTTTCATTAAAAGGCCCCGGCGTGAGCACCACCACTCTGGGCGCATCAGAGTTTTGTGGCGCAATTTCTTGCATTCCATGACGCAACGATTGAAAAAAGCCGTCTAACCTTTGTACTTGGGTATCACGAAAAATATTTGGAAACACGCGAGACATCGCCAACCTGTTTTCCAAGGCATAACCAGCGCCAGAAGGCGCTTGGGTACGGTCACCAATCACCCACATGCGATTATCTGGGCCACGCGCTAAATCTGCCGCATAAAGCACCAATTGATGTTTACCGGGTATTTTAACTTTGTCACAAGCGCGCAGAAAGCCGCTGTGATTGAACAACATCTCTATCGGCAATAAGCCTTGTCGGATAAGCTCACGCGGCCCGTAAATGTCAGTCAGAATCAGGTTTAGCAGTTCTGCACGCTCAAGCAAACCCAGCTCAATATCGCGCCATTCTTCATTAGCCAGTAGCAAGGGTACGGAATCTAGCTGCCAAGGGCGACTGCTGCCGTCGGGGTCGCCATATACATTGTAAGTGACGCCGTTCTCGCGCAGTAACTTATGAATTTCATTCTGCCTTAAGCCAACTTCACCCTGCCCTAATTTTTGTAAGGCTTGAATATAATATGCCCAATGTGGACGAACCTTGCCTGATTGGTCGAGCATTTCATCCAACATGCTTACGCCCACCGAATAGCCCGCCGTATTACCTAGCCAGGTATTAGCATTTGAAGCTTGCGAATATTGATTTGAAGTTGCCATGTGTTATCTCAAAAACCTAATCACATTTTAAGCTTAAATGTGGCTTAGCGGGTAAGTTGCATCACTAGACACAAATTTTAACAAATAAATACGCAGCATCACCTAAATGGAGCCTGATTTAGCGCGATTTACAGCGCAAACAAGTTGCTTGTTGATTCATTAAAAAGTTATTATTAATACTTTATTTATCAAGCTGCATTTATGACTTACTGCGTTGGAATACTACTAGAATCTGGATTAGTAATGGCGTCGGATACCCGTACGAATGCGGGGGTTGACCAAGTGGCTACTTTTCCTAAAATGACCACGTTTGAAGTGGCAGGTGAACGTACGATGGTCATGCTAACCGCAGGTAATTTAGCGGTGACTCAAGCAGTATTGCAGCACTTGCATAAAGACATTGCAAACAACGAAACGCATAACTTGCTCAATGTTACCAACATGTTCGACGCTGCGCGCCTTGTTGGCATGGCCATTCGCACTGTACATAAAGAAGATGCCGAACATTTACGCCACCACAATACAGATTTCAATATCTCCGTTCTATTTGCAGGACAAATTGCCGGTGAACCAACGCGTCTTTTCAATATTTACTCTGCGGGTAATTTTATTGAAGCCAGCCAAGAAACACCTTACTTTCAAATAGGTGAAACAAAGTACGGAAAGCCGATTTTAGACCGCGTCATTAACTACAAATGTGGCCTAGAAGATGCGCTTAAATGCGTACTTATCTCATTTGACTCAACTATCCGCAGCAATGTGTCAGTTGATTTGCCAGTTGACGTGCTGGTATATAGAAACAACAAACTCAGCATAGACTACAACCATCGCGTAGCAAAAGATGACCCTTACTTTCTTTCAGTACGTCAACACTGGGGCGAAGGTTTACGCAAAGTCTTTGCTGAAATTCCAGGCCCTGATTGGTGTTAATCAATTTCCAGCTCTAATTTAGTAAAGCCCGAAAGGGCTTTTTTATTTACCTCAATTTAAATTCTCTGAAATACTCCTCCGCCTGTTCTGCTGGCATAGGTTTACTGTAGAAATAACCTTGCACCTCATCACAGCCTTGAGCCCGCAGATAGGTGAGTTGCTCGACTGTTTCCACCCCCTCTGCGATAGTTTGTAAGCCAAGACTTTTAGACATACTAATGATTGCACTTACAATCGCCTTATCTTCAGGGTCGGTGCTGATGTCTCGCACAAAAGATTGATCTATCTTGAGTTTATAAACTTTAAACTTCTTTAAATAACTTAATGAAGAATAGCCTGTACCAAAGTCATCAATAGACACGCGAATGCCCAGCTCGTGTAGATTATTCATCATCTCGATGGCGGCCTGAGGATCATACATCGCGACACCTTCAGTGAGCTCCAGCTCAAGATATTCCGGAGCCAGTCCAATCTCTTCAAGTATTTGTGTGACCAAGTTGGGTAGATCTGGATGACGGAACTGTATTGCTGAAATATTCACGGCCATGATTAACGGTGCGTGACCCTCTTCCATCCATAACTTAGCTTGTTTCACGGCTTGCCGTAACACCCACTCTCCGATAGAAATGATCAAACCTGAATCTTCAGCAATTGGAATGAATTCCGCAGGGGAAATAGAACCAAGCTCTGGGTGATGCCAGCGTAATAAAGCCTCAGTTCCGATGACGCAATTTTGATGAAGCGATACCTGAGGCTGATAATGCAAGCTTAGTTGATTGCGTTCAAGTGCATAACGCAGAGCATTGACCAATTGCAGATTTCTGGAGGATGTCGCCTGCATTTCAGCAGTAAAGAAACGATAGTTGTTTCTGCCCTCTTGTTTGGCTCGATACATCGCTGTGTCGGCTTTTTGAGAAAGTATCTCAAAATCTGTACCATCATTCGGATATAGCGCAACACCCACTGAGCCAGTGACAGTAAGCTCGAAAGAATCAATGTGATAAGGCTTAGCCATAATGCTAAGCAGCTTTTGTGCTACGTTAGCAGCGCCGCGAGAATCAGTACCAGGTAATATTAAGATGAACTCATCTCCACCTAAACGTGACAGCGTGTCTTCCTCACGTAAGGTCAACTGTAATCTTTTGGCGACCTCAATTAACAATAAATCGCCAATACTATGACCTAAGGTGTCATTAATGTCTTTAAAGTGATCGAGATCGAGAAATATAACGGCTAATTTACCATTATTGCGTTTAATTAAACTTAATGCGTATTTGAAATGATCCTGCAATAAAATCCGATTCGGCAAACTGGTTAGCGCATCAAAATGTGCGAGTTTCTGAATTTGGCTTTCAGACTCTTTACGATCTGTAATATCTCTAACGAAGGCACTAAAAAAGACAAGATTACCTGTCTCAATTTTTGCAACAGACATTTCAACGGGAATTTCTGTGTCATCAGATCTTAACGCACTCACTTCTACACGTCGGCCTGTCATATTCGACTGATTAGTGGCAATCACTCTGTTCATTCCCTTGATATGTGCCTCCCTATCTCTCACTGGAATAATAAGATTAGACAGTTTTTGACCAAGTGCATCTTCTCGTTTGTAACCAAACATTTTATATGCGGCGCCACTCCACTCAATCACCAAGCCATCACTATTCATATTGATGATTGCATCTAAAGAATTTTCAAGTACTAATCTGGAGATTTCCTCACTCTCTAATAATTTTCCTTTAAATTGTTCCCGCTCATTTTCAACATCAAAGTTATCAAGCGCAAAATCGATATCTGACGTCATTTCAATCAATAGATTTTGACCTTCCATATCAAACACGTTTTGGTCATCTGCATATATATTAAATGTACCCACAACCTTACCATTACGATGCAGCGGTAACGCAGCAGAGGCGCCCCATTCAAACTTTGCGCTAAGCTCATGCCAAAATTCTGTTGCTGGGTCATTATGAAAATCTAGGCACCAAAATGGTTTATCTTCACGAAATGCAGTACCACTTGGACCGCGACCAGTAATATTTTTATCGTCTACTGAGATTTTGAGCAAATCTAAATACTCAGTCCCCGTTCCATAGGATGCAACGGGTGCTAATAACTGACTCTCTTCATCAAACAATCCAATCCAAGCCATCTTCATTCCACCAAATATCACCGCATCTTGGCAAATCTTAGGGAACAACTCAGCCTCATTTTTACTGCGCACAATAGCCTGATTGCATTGACTTAAAGCTGCATACAATTGAGTTTGCCTATGACTCTGCGCCTCAGCAGCTTGATGCTCAATATTAATTTGAGCCAACTTGATCTGTGTTTGAGATAACCATCCCATCACACTATTTTCCATACCTTGACTGACAGGAATCTTGGCTGAAAAATCACCACTGCCAATTCTAACTAAATGGCCATGAACCTCATCTGCAGAAGCTCCTAATGTTGTATTGAGCGCTTTATAGGCACGCCATAGCGTAAAAAACAATAATATTCCGAAGAGCATGACGAACATTCTCAACACCATGGCGGTGGTCTCGGCATAATGAATATTAGCTAGCGTTCGCTTATCCATCATTTGATTGAAGTTACTGATGGGCTGCATAATTCCAGCCTTAGCCTTGTGGTAAGCCAAGTCATTTAGCATTAGGCTAGCTTGATTACGATTGAATTCCTTAGTCGCGTTTGTTGGCTCGATTAACTTCATTGCTGCGAACTCTATATTCGTCAGCAAATCAGAATTGGCCTTAGCTTTTGACAACTCTGCAAACTCTACATCGGTAAACCCAGCTTCTTTCATTAGCTGAAGTAAAGGCTTCTTTTCACCATAGGCGCGTGGTCTTACATTGTCAGGTAATACCAAATCCCAATATATATTGTTGTATGAAGTTGGACGGGGAAGCTTGCCATTACGTATATCCAAAATCTCTTGAAAATGCTGTTTATAAATACTATCGCCAGTGATGATATAGGTTCTAACCATACGCGTAAGATCATCAGACGATTGGCGTAATTCTTCAGCTAGAAAGTACGATTGAATTCTTAACTCGTTAGCGCGATCTATTTGCTTTTCTGAATAGATATAGGCAGTAAATACTACACATAAAATAAGCAACATAACCAACGTTAGTCGGTAACTCTTTGAAATATTGAGTAATTTTATGTTAATTGCCACTTACTTAGACCCTAAATAAATCCTACTTAAACTCTGCACAAGATACGCATACAAACAACCACGCTCAGATGAAGTTTTATATCGAATTAAATTGAAGCTTAATATAAATAAGCTTACATCAAAGGTGAATAGAATCATTCCTTAAACTAGCACTTAATAACTACTTTGTTTAGAAAGTTAACATTCAGTGATGTATCAAATTGAACTTCTACACAATAAGAGTTAACTGAATCGCCTAAAGATCATGCAGTTGCATCGGAAATTTGTTCAGCCAGCAGCCTAGTGCGTACAAAATTGATATGTCCGCGCAATCCATAAAACATATCTGCAAATGCTGCAGGTATTTTTATTTTACTTAACCTCGCTTCTAGCTCATCTAGACTACTCATAATCTCCTGACGCTTTTCCACATCATTTACTGATCCAAAGGCATCTTTCTCGAGCTCAAGTAAGGCTCTGTAAAAGGGGTAAATGGACAGTTGAATTTTCCATCGGTAGATACTTGGCGCTAATTTTATTGCAGGTATCAATATCAACAATAATGGTACCAAAACGACCAGTATTCTATTAATAAAACTAGCCATCCAAAATGGAAAGTCACGATAGAGAAAACTTTTACCAGACTTGTAATAGCGCGTTGCGTCTGGGCTGATTCGGTATTCTTGAGTAGTTAGATTAGGGAATTCTCCACTTTTCACAAATAAAGTTGCCGAACCATGTACTTCATTTGCTGCGTCTAGTAACAAATCAGAAAGTGCTGGATGCAGGGTGTCACGGGCTATTAACTCAACCGTAGGTGCAATTAAATTTAAATCGTTTACAGGAATGTTTTTGCCTAAATCGATTGAACCCTTAGGTAAAACCAACTTATGTAAATATTTAATACGCCTTGTATAACCATCAGCCTGATCAAAATTAAAGATGTTAATACCTGGTGTTTTGACCAAGTCTTTAATCAACTGCAATGATGCAGAGTCCCCCATCACAAATATTGCGTCAATCTTATCCTGCAATAAGTCTTCCACTGGGTTAGGGCTTGGTGTTTCAATTAACTTTGTACTACCACCTGGTAAAATTCCATTTTCCTTTAGCATAGTCAATGCCAAAGAGTGTGTACCACTTCCGAGCTCGCCGACATTCAATCGCTTACCAGCAAAATCCGAAATCAAGTTTTTACTTTCACCACGGTAAAAAATCATCATGGGTTGATAGGCAATACTACCAAGCGACATCAGCTTATCGGTCTTGATATTACCGACAACCCCACTTTGCACAAATCCAACATCAACGTGTACGCGCTTGTCAGCCAATTTATTCAGGTTATCAATAGAGCCGTTTGATGGCACTATATTAAGCGTCACACCTTCTCTCGCTAAAATCGCCTTGTATTTCAACGCATTTTTCTGATAAATGCTACCTTCCTCACCAGCGGTAATAGTTAAGCTAGTCGGTGCAGCCGAATTAAAAAATATAAATAATGCGATGCAAATGATAACTAAAAGCCCCAGCACCCACAGCATCATCAGAAGAACGCTGCTGCCATAGATTGCAGCCAACTTAGCCCATATTTTGTTTAAAGATGTTTTTAATTCAATCATGTTATTTAGAGTTCCGTATGTAACTATTGATTTCGGCTTATTTTGAAATTAAAGTTATTTGTAGATATAAGAAAAGCCCAAAAGGGCTTTTCTACTGAGCATCACAAATCTAAATACTGAGACAAATCAAGAATCTAGTAATATCCTACAAAAATGTAGGTTCTCTTTTTTATCAGTATTTCGACATCAAAAAATCAATAAGTTAACAATTTAGTAAAGAGACATTAATGTAATTTAGTCTCATTTTTTTAGATAATCCTACTAAAGTTTATGATTGCTCTGGTAACCAAAACTCTTTGTCATTCATTTTCATATCTGCTGAAACACCAGCAAAATGTGCATCTGTCTTATGACTCATTTGGCCCTTGTAGGCTGTACCTCCAACACATTCATAAAATACTATTTGCGCTACACATGTACCTGGGTACAAAACGAGCGGAACCTCACCCAAATTAAGTAGTTCTAATGTGATTGTTCCACAAAATCCTGGATGGACTGCAGTTGCCGTAGCAATTACTAAACCAGCACGACCCCATTGTGACCTTGATGTTACTGTTGCTGCAACATCAATTGGCAAACGGAAATATTCCAATGTCCCAGCCAAAACTAATTCTTGTGGGTGTAAATAAAAGGGCTCTTTAAAATTTACAAAATGTTTAGTTTGATATCTAGACTCTCTGACATCCTGCCTTGCAGGATCTAAACTTGCCAAATTTCCTCGTCTCGTCACAATAAAATCATTGCCCAGTCGAATATCTATAGATGCTTCATTGATTTGTTTGTCTTGGTTAAACAGTGGAGTAACGATAAGTCTTTCTTCGATTTTTTCTCTACTTAACAACTTATGCAGTTCAAGATTACCTAATACACTCATAGAGTAGCACCATTATCAATATGCATGATTTCATTGTACTCAGATTGAAGAATTACGTACTCAATCGCTCTTAAAGTCAATTTTTGAAGACGTTCATTTTCTGAACTAGTCAGTTCGTTGTTTGTATCTGGATTTATGTTTCTTAATTTATATATCCAAGCCGATAATAAAGATGCACGAAAATCTACCAATTGAGGAGATTTTGGGTCTCCTATTTCATTTGGTGGGATATTCATCTCTATTCTTTTGATTAATTCCGGGACTTGTAAGAATATTTTATTGCCATCGAAAGCTACATTTGTTGTTTTGGCTAAAGCAAATTTAATAGCTTTCTCCAAACTACTAATTGCAGAATCATATGCTAATTTATGTAATGGACTATTGTTGATGGCCTGGTGGTCAGTATTAATTGTGGTTAAATTCTCACAAAAGGATAAAAATTCTTTCACCGAATCTATATAATTTTTAGACCTATCATCTTTAATATTTAATAGGCCTTGTTGAAATCCAAGATCTTTCATCAACTTTAGCATTAGTCTTATCCTCATGCGTGATGGAGGATAAAACTCTCTTGGGGAAGGTAATGCATCCAGATCACCTCCCCAAAATAATTCATAGCAGGCAAAGAAAGCGCTAGGACCAAAAATAATTATCCCAACTGCGTCTGAAATTAACTCTTGAAGTGCTCGTTTACGAACTTCAAGTACTTGATTAAAAATCTTTGTCGTTTCAGCTAATTTTTCACCTTCTGATAATTGTTTATTTTGTTTATTTAGTTCTTGTTGTAAAAAATCAACTATATGTTTTTGCAGTTCGCCAGTTTCAATTGTTTCTTGGTTTAGATATTCATCTGCAATCGGATGACCTAATTCATGGCCAAATATAGCATGAGCCAAAATGTTGTCTCGCTCAATCCTAGGAAAGGATATCAATTTAGTAGGGGAAGAGAGATAGTCTTGAAATACTGACTGTTTTGAATGTGGGATGTAGTTATCAACTAAACTTTTTAAGAACCCACCTAAATCGCGAATTGAATAATTATATTCTGCTTGTGGTCTGGCTATTACTCTAGAGTTTGGAGCGATTAGATTAATAAGGTGCTTTAAAAGCTGCACGAGTCCTCGAGGAGTTTGCTCTGTATGTGCGTTATCTAGCCAATCTAGAAACACGCCCAATTGCGCAATTTGCATACGTAATATTCTTAACTCATCCTCTGTACCAGAATTATCAATTGCGTGACTAAGTTCGTTCAAATAGTCTTGTAAAAAACGAATTGTTTGATTCGGAGATGCCGTAGGATAATCAGAAACTGAAAGTTCTTCTATTCGTTTCAGCAAACCAATTCTAAGTAATTGAGTTTGACCTTTCCAATATTGTAAAGGCTGAAATGTTAGTTTATCCACCTCTAAATACGAGCAAAATTTAATTCAAATGTTGAACCAAATCTTTTTTGCTTATTTTCAACAATATTTAGCAATGATAGGTGTAGAACTTTGAAAAATTCTGTTGCCCTATTTAACTCATTTTCTTTTAAATCAGCAGGATTAGGAGAAGCTATTGCTGACTCAATTGCCGATGCCATGTCATTAAACACGCCTTCCACCTCTGTAGCACGTATTTGTTCATGCATAAGCTTTATAGGCTCAACGGAATAGCTTAGCTTACGAACACTTTCAATGGCATTTGCATTTGTACTATTGCCTGAGTTTACAAGTCTTGCCCCACTAGACACTTCAGTCAAAAAATCTTGTGCCCGTTTTAAAATATATTTATCGTCATCATTTATATCTTGGCCTTGTAATATTCGGGACAATAGTACGCTACTTTTTACTGCGAGAAATCCCAAACCAAGATATTCCGTCTCACGAAAATTACCATCTGGTGTACTCATATAACCTCCGAAATTTTGTGTACTAAAATAATCAAGTTTTAGCTTTATATTTATTAATTGAACTTACTTTTTTATCTGTGCTGATTTGTTCATAAATACCAAACTTATTAAGAACACTAACAAAATCGACACCACGATCTGCCGCATCTCCCATCAAAACAGCTATAACAGCATACTCTTTAGGAACAAATTGTTTTTTCGAATAATTCGAAACTGCATTAGGTAATACGCCAATTATTGAGGCGAATGAATTTACACTTAATGCAGCTTTACCGATATGCCTACGAAATTCTTTATAGTCCATTCAAATTCTTCATATGATTATTTCTCATAATTTTATGAGAAATAATCATATTTGTAAACATTTATGACCAATTTTATCAATAATAATTTCAAGAAGCGAAATAGTAACTAGATACAAACGATGCTAATGCAATTTGCATAAAAAACTGGCATTCCATCATCTGGATCTTCCAGAGTTTCAACTTTTTCACTCTCAAATGAAATCAGGAAAGGTGCGTTCCCACTGATAGCAAGCACTGTACTTTCAATCCATTCGGTTCGATCCAATAATGTTGGAAATGCAAGATAACAACCCCTGCATTTATTTTTTTGTTCATTTGCAGCTATAAATTGAGTAAGCCTAACTATTTCTTTCCTAATCTCATCAGCACTTGGATTGAACCCTTTAAGCTCAATAATCCAGCTTTCTGAATTGCATTCAACATATATGTCAACTTTACCCTTACGTATCATTTTATATTTTTCGTACTCTTTTTGCTTCACAAGAGGGAAATAGTTTTTATAACCAACTGCATTAATCCATAAACTACCCCATAACCTACGAGTTGGCTCTTCAAGCTTAATTTCTAAATCTAGCCCACAAATGCCGTCGAATCCGTCAGTCAATGCGTCTGCTACAGACACAGTTAATAAATACTCTGGTTTTACATTTAATAGATTCTTCGTGTAGCGCCAGTGGCGGTCAATTCCTTGTTTAAGTCCATCTATGATTCGTTCGGAAGCTTTCATATATGTTTTTCTATGCTTAGATTATTTAAAGTCCATAAGTCTAGTTGATATTTCATGTAGCTTTATTGAAAATAATCAATCGTCGCGAAGTGTCATTAAGTATTTACGTGAAAGCTATCGCTACCATTTCGAATATGAATTTAAATTTAGGAGCTACTTCATGTCAGTTACACGTGAAAAACTCTATGATGAAATCTGGTCTGAACCTATCACCAAAGTATCCAAGCGCTATGGGGTCTCAGACAGTTATCTAATCCGTATTTTAAAGAATCTAAATATACCTAGACCACCAAGAGGTTATTGGGCAATGGTTGCTGCCGGCATTTATCCTGAAAAAACCCCACTCCCTTGCGCAAAACTAGGTGATGCCGTTAACCCAAATACTTCTATCAGTCGCTTTATAAATACATCTTGTAAATTTCAGTGCAAAAATGCACCAGATCTCTTAGGGATTTGCGTGTAGAAGTGCACCACCCTAGGAGTTGTTAAACTCTCGCAATTTTGCGAGGCTCACCTAGGATGATCTGTATGGAAACCATAGCCAAGATAAGGCGCCTTTATCACAAAGAGTCGCTTTCAATTCGTGCCATCGCATTAAAACTCAACATCAATCGTAGAACGGTTAAAAAGCACATCGAACAAACGCAGATTCCTGTTTACCAGAAACCTGCTAAGCGCTATCCGATGCTAGGAGACTTTTTAACTCAACTCGACCAACGCCTGTTAGAAGCACAAACACAACCTAAGAATAAACGCATGACTGCGTGTCGTCATTATGAATGGCTTCAATCTTGTGGTTACCTAGGTAGCTACAGCGCTGTATCGGCTTATATACGGCAATTTGCTGATCAAAGTAATGCGTCATCCGTCACCTTCATCCCTCAGCATTTCCCGATAGGTGATGCTTATCAGTTTGACTGGAGTACGGAAGCCGTCAAGATTGCTGGCGTCGTGCATAAAGCTCAAGTTGCACACTTCCGCTTGTGTCACAGCAGAGCCTTCTTTGTGCGCGCTTACCCCAATCAAAGAATGGAAATGCTCATCGACGCCCATAATCACGCATTTACTTACTTTGGTGGCGTCACGAAGCGCGGCATTTACGACAACATGAAGACGGCTGTTAAAAGCATCGGTGTTGGCAAGGAGCGTGAATTTAATGCACAGTTTTTAGCGCTCATGAATCACTACATGATTGAACCCGTAGCCTGTACACCTGCATCCGGCTGGGAGAAAGGTCAAATTGAGCGGCAAGTGCGCACCTTGCGAAAGCAAGTATTTGAGCCAATGTTAGCCTTTGCCACATGGCAAGAGTTTAATACGTTTTTATTGCAACAATGCCAAGACCGTATTCTCTCAGCATCGCATCCAGAAGATAAGACGGTAACGGTTGCAATACGCTTTGTACAAGAGCAACGCGTACTCGTTCCATGTACGCAATATCAGGGCTACCGTGTTGAATGGGTGCGGGTTAACTCGCTGTCACTGGTCAGCTTTGATGCACATAGATACAGTGTGCCTTGCAATTACACTCTGCGTAACGTGGAGCTACATATTAGCGCAACCGAAATAAAAGTGATTGCTGAAGGGCGTGAAGTGGCTAAACATCCTCGCAGCTTTGATAAACAACAAACGACTTATAATCCTTGGCATTATCTCTCAGCACTTGAGCGCAAACCAGGGGCGTTACGTAATGGCGAGCCATTCTTACACTAGCCTTTGCCGCAACCCGTTAAAACACTGCAAAGTCACTTGCTCAAACAACCCAAGGGTGATCGTGCCATGGTGAAGCTACTTAGTTTGATTGCTGATTATGGCGAGGAAATAGGCGTCAAAGCAGCTGCCATTGCATTAGAGAATGAAATGCCGACGGTTGAAGCCGTGCTCAACATTATTCATCGCCTTACCGAACCGGTGATTCCCACAATCATCAGCTACGATGTACCGCTGCGCATACCACCACAAGCGCAGCTATCCCGTTATGACAGCTTACTTAGCTTAGGAGCGCAGTATGCAGCGGCATGAGTGTATTGCTTTGCTGGCAGAGTTGAAGCTAGGCGCCATGGCAGAAGCTTGGGATGAAATCGTGACTGATGGGATTGCACGCAAACGATCAACACCAGACATTATTGGCCGATTATTACAAACAGAGTTAACGGATCGTCAGCGTCGCAGTGTGCAATATCGCATTACGCAAGCCAAGTTCCCACAACATAAATCACTCACGACATTTAAGTTTGAACAGTCTCCTGTGCATCAACCCAGTATTGAGTTGCTGCTTGATGGTGACTATATCAAACAAAAGCGCAATATCATCTTTGTGGGTGGTCCAGGGACAGGTAAAACCCACTTAGCCAGTGCAATTGGGGTGGATGCAGCAACTAAGGGTGCTAGAGTGCGTTTCTACAACGTGCTGGATTTAGTCAATCAGTTAGAGTTAGACAAAGATCAGCAAAAACATAAACTAGCGCAACAACTCGCAAAATATGATTTGGTGATTTTAGATGAGCTGGGCTATTTACCCTTCAGCCAAAAAGGTGGTGCCTTGCTGTTTCATCTCATCAGTCAATTGCATGAGCAGACCAGTATCATCATAACGACTAATTTGGCGTTCTCGGAATGGGGTAAGTTATTTGCAGATGAAAAAATGACTTCAGCATTACTCGATAGACTTGTGCATCACTGCGATATTGTTGAAACAGGAAATGACTCTTATCGCTTTAAAAATAGGTCTTAAACTGGTGCACTTTTGCACGCAAACTGTGGTGCGCTTCTAAACAAGCATTGACACCAATTGAAGTTTTTTGCTCCCCAAACATATCTATATATTTTTTAATTTCTGCTTTTCCGCTACTGCCAAAAATCAATTTATTAATCGTAGCTCTGATCCCAAACTGATTTTTTAAACTTTCGAGGGGATTGCTCTGAGTAGCAATTTTAAAAATACCCATTCCGGCTTCCATTGTCACTGGATTGTTGGTTGAGCCAAGTCCAATTTTTTTATCAATGTATTGGCTAACAGAATCTAGTTGTTCTCTATATTTCAATAAACTCTTTGTATCTTCTAAACTCATCGCATTCTGAAACATTTTTAACCAATCCCGTAAAGCTTGGAAGTCATCTCTCATTTCTAGTGCTGTGGAAATTAACTGATCAGCAGATGATGACTCTTGAATGATTCGGATTGGTATAGCTGGAATGTTCACATATGCTGAATATAAAGAGTCATTGCCATAAATCTTTTTAGAAACATTCACTTTTTTGTCAGCTAAAAATGTTGTAAATTGATGAAGTGAGTCTCCAGCTGGTAGCATAAATCCAGAATTCACAAATAATCTTTTCCTTAAAGGATGCGGTGTATAGCTTTTTTCGTAAACAAAACTTCTAGCACACATGCCTGCACCTCCCCACAGAGTAGCTGAAAGTAATCCATCTGGCGTTTTTCTGTGTTTACTCCACCCATCGACATTTTTTTGATGAGCGACTTTAAGAGATTCTGTTGAACAAATATGCTCAACAATGCGATCACGCGGACCTGCAATCTTCTCTGGCTCTGACAGAAATGGATAAGGCCTGACAATCCCCAGTTTCTTAGCTTCTAAAATTGGGCTATCAATACGCTCCCATGCTGATGTAAAACTTTCTTCTACTAATATTTCATCCCGTAATAGAAGATCTGTAAGAAAATCAAAGAGTGCCTCCGTTTGAATAATTGCACTTAATACGGGCTTATAAGAATGAACATTATTCTCTAAAATAATTTCTCCAGCCGTATCGACCTCAAGGCCTTCAGTTAAAAGAGTTGAAATGTCCTGCAAAGACCAGTTGTCAGCAACAACACCTTGAGCCATTATTTTTCCTTATTCATTAGGGATTACATTAAGAGATTAGCCAAGACCATCCACACTTAAATATCGACTTACATCTTTGCAAACACAACCAATCTTACATAGCAACTATTGACCCATTCCGACCTTCTACTCCCATAAGTTCTGAATATCGCAGCTAAAATCTGTGATGAAATACCCTAAACTCTCAGTTTATGTAAGCATTTATAACTAGTCTATACTTTCCAAAATGTTTAGCCCTAGGTTGTATAGCACTGAATTGACACCCTAGCTACTCACCCGCTCCCAACTGCCCATTCACCTCTTCCAAATCCTGATCATGCAATATCCCACTGGCATATTTGAGTTTAAGCAAACCCAGCAAATAATTGTAATGCGTTTGCAATAAGTCTCTTTTAGCATTAAATACTTGTTGTTGTGCATTCAGTACATCCACATTAGTTCTAATGCCTAACTTAAAGCTCTTGTTGGTGGATGCCAGCTGACTTTCTGTGGAATACAAGGTTTGTTCATTCGCATTGGCTTGGGCGATATTACTAGTCACTTCTAAATAAGCTTGCCTAGTATCCAGTTCAGCTTTACGTCTGGCTGCTTCGATTTCTTCTTGTGCCTTTTGTTGATTGGCAATGGCTTCTCTGACTTTAGAGCTGGTCGCTCCTCCTTGGTATAAAGGCATTTGAAACTGTAAACCAACCGTGGTGTTATTTAAATCACTACCAAAGCCGTTGATACCACCATTGGCATTCGTTCTGTTATAACTCGCTACTGCATCCAAGGTGGGAAGATGACCAGCTTGATTTAGTTCTATGGCTTTACTCGCCAGTTCATAGTCTAGTTTCTTTTGATTGAGGGCGATGTTGTTTTGCTGCGCTTGTTGTATCCATAAGGTGATATTGTCGTTGGGATTATTGTCACTGGGGTGATTGTTGCTAGCGTGCTCTTCACCCTGTGCTGTTAGTACTGGTAGGCTGAGTGAGATTTTTGTTTGAATACCATTCAATGGCCCTGGGTATTGTCCGGTGAGTAGTTGTACGGCTTGTTTTTTGTTTTCTATTTCGTTGTATGCGGCGATCTCTTGTGATTGCACAGTATCAAACTTGGCTTGCGCCTCATCCACATCAGTAATGGTCGACACACCAGCTTTGAAGTTAGCCTTAGCTTGCGCGAGCTGGCTGCTGATAGCTGATTTCTGGGCTTGATTGAGCGTGAGCTTGTCTTGTGCTAAGAGCACATCAAAGTAAGCTTGTGCTGACTTCAATAGCAGATCTTGGCGGTCTTGTTGTAGTTGCAGATCAGCAAAGTTCACTTGAAGAGTGGCTGATTGATATTGCACTGTATTTTGTTTGCGATATAAGGGCTGATTGACGTTAATGCCGTAGCTTAACGTATTAAATTTTTCTGATTGGTTATTGTTTCTGTAGACAGTGGATCCTGTGTACTGGATGCTGGTATCAGAACGAGTGGCGCTGCTGTTAATGCTGACGGTGGGGAGTAACAAAGCTTCACCTTGCACTATTTTCTCTTGTGCGGCGCTGTTGGCGTAGCGTGCAGCGGCCCAAGTGGAATCATGCTGCAAGGCTAACTCAAAGATGTCTTTGAGGTTTTGCGCCTGAGGTGCGGCCTTGAGTATAGTGGGCGTTAACAGCAATAGGATGCAGAGAGTACGAATGCTTGAGTTCATAACGATACTTAAATTAAAGTTGGGATGAATCGGAATTGATTGGTGATATTGCTCAGATAGTTGTTTTTAATATTAGCGCTCTCTACCTGCTTCACGGAAGGCTTTGCTAATGGGTGATAGTAGATATTCCATCACAGTTTCATCTGCCAGCTTGATCTCTGCAACCACTTGCATGCCTGGCGTTAAATGCAGCTTGTCTTGTTCTGTGTCTAAGCTTTGTTTGCTGAGCTGGATGATGGTGCGATATGACAGCTGGGCATTGCTGGGCGATTGATTTTGTTCTGCGTTGTTTTGATTGTTGTTAGAAGCAGATTTATCTGTAGCATCAGCACTGACCTGTAATACTTTACCGTCTACCATGCCGTATTTCTGGAATGGGTAAGCTGAGAGTTTTACCTTCACCTCTTGACCGGCATGGACGAAGCCAGCATCCTCGTTTTTCATCCAAACTTCGGCTTGTAGGGCTTCGTTGTTGGGAACTAGCGTCATAATGACGGTGCCAGGTGAAACCACGGTGCCAGGCGTATGTGTGGCTAAGTCTTTGACGATACCGGCTTGTGGAGCTTTGAGTTCTAACAAGCTATTCTTGTGGGATTGTTTAGCCCATTCTTGTTCTAGGCGTTGGAATTCTGCAAAGGTGGCGACGCGTTCGGCTTCTAGCTTTTGGCGATAGTCTGATTGCACCTGATTGAGTCTCTTTTGTGATTGCGAAATGCTCGCTTGCAGGCTTTTTGCATTGTATTCTTGTGCACGCAGGTTTTGTTCGGCATCAATACGGTCACGTTGTTTCTCTTGCCCCATGAGTGCACCTGCATAACCGTCTTTGACTAATTCGTTATAGGCAGTTTCTTGGGCTTTATAGCTGGGGAGTGTTTGCTCCATTTTATGTTGTACTTCTACCGTGGCGGCTAAATCACTATGGGCCTTTTGTAAGCTGGCGGATTCAGCATTTAAGTCATCCTGTAGCGCAGTGCGATTCGATTGATACTCCGCGTAAATACGGTTAAACAGTTCGTTAGAGTCTTTCGCTTGTCGTGTGAACGGCTGATTGGACAGTTCAGCTTCAATACGACGCAACTCTATAGATTTATATTGCAAGGCAGCTTGCACAGCTTTGCTGTCTGCTTCAGAGATATTGGCATCCATCCGTATCAGCACTTGGTCTTTAGTGACAGCTTGACCTTCTTTGATGGTGATATCACGCACGATACCTGCTTCAGAGGGCTGGACGATTTTGATATAACTGACCGGGACGAGTTTACCCTCAGCGACGGAAACCACATCTAGGCGACCAAACATGGCCCAGAGCAGCATCAGGAAGACTAATATCAACACACCGCGCAATACGATGCGTGGTAGTGGTGAAGGTGGACGTTCTTGTACACCTAGGATACCGGGGGAGAAGTCGAAATTAGTTGATATTTTTGAAGCCATTATTTACTCGTTTAATGTATTATGAATTGCAAGTGTGACTGCTTGAATTGGAATTACTTGATCACAGTTTCGGTATCGTGCAGCGAATTGACTTGCCGCTTCCTGAAATGAAGATAAGGTGTTTAGCCCTAAGTGTAATAACTGCGAAATTGTTTGCTTGAAACTATCCTGACTGCGCCTAGATCCCATGACTAATCCCACCCCTAGCACTTCAACATTCTGTCCCACTAGAAACTGTTCTAAAGTATCTGGAATTATCATGACGGGGACGCCTTGTTTTAAGAAAGCGCTGACAGTGCCAAATCCAGAATGTGTAATCAACAAATCAGCATTATCTAACAAGGCTGAGAGGTTAATTGTTTCTCTATAAATACGAATATTAGGTTGACTGAATAGCAGCAAAGCTTCATTAGATAACTCTGGTATTACTGCAATGACCTCTATATCTAATTCAGCCAAGGCTAGCATTAAATGATTAAGACCAGGTAGACCCGACCAAACATAAGCAAACACTTTCTTCTGCAAAGTATCCGTCCATAAAATCTCTGAACCACTACTTACCGAGTAAATAGGTCCAATATAATTCATATGATTTCTGTATGGATAATGGTCTAACTCGGCAAAAGTGGTAAGTAACTGATGGCAGTTTTTAAATAACTCAGTCACGGATTGCATTGCAAGCCCCCCATGAACAATCAATGCCCGATTCATGTTGACGAGTAATTGCTGTTCTGAGTCTTGTAACTGAAGCTTTTGTTGAGAATTAAACGGCAACATTTCAGGCCAGTGATCGAGAGGAGGTATTTCAAAGCCAGACCCTAGTTGAATTGCTGGAATTTTAGTAATATGATTAGCTAATAATGCGGTTGGTGAATGATCCGCAATAATTAGATCCGGTTGATACTCATTGAATAAATGTAACCAGTTACCTAAAGCTACTTGCAGTGCTAACTGATCAGCATAGCCTACAGCTAACAGCAGTTGGACATAGCTGAGCATTAACTCATTGCTTGGTTTACACTTCAATCGAGGGGCTGCCACGTAAGCATAGCCTTGAGGAGCTAGTAACTTTTGAGCTGCATCCAAATCACAGACGACAAACAACATCTCTCGTCCCAAAGCGCGTTGAGCATCAGCTACAAGAATTAGACGCGATAGATGTCCATAATTAGCACCTAACTCCCATGTAATCAACAGGCGTTTCACTCTATTCAGACTACTACCCAAGCTTCGCCACCTCAGCCTGCCACACCGTCGGATTGTTCAACGTTTGTGCTGTCTGTCCAAAGCTTGCCGCTGCAATCACACTCTGTGCATTGAGTAAGCCCATCCCTGTCAGGTTGCTGTTGTTGCCGTATTGGTAAGCTAAGTCTCCACCGATAGCGGCAGTATCACTGCCTGCTTGTAAGTGGGTCGTCAATCTTGCATCCGTGAGTTGCCAGTTAGCGGTTGCACCAGCGGTATCAAACGCAGCGACCAGGTTGCTGAAGTTGAAGTTCTCAATCTTGTTGTTACGTAGCGCGTCTGCTCCACCAAGGGTAAAGCCTTGGATGGCTTCTGCGACTACTTGTAGGTTGATCACACTCTTATTCGTTGGACTCGTGAGGTACCAGTTTTTAAGAGTGATCTGATCAGTCGCACCCATTTTTAGGATGAGATCATTAGTGGATTTGGTGAGACTTAGATCACTGTAGGCGAAGTTACCACCTAGACTGATGGTGTTGTCTGCACCGGTAGAGGCATTGATAATATCTTGACCATCACCTTTGTTAAAGACGATGACGTCATAGCCAGTGCCTGTAGTAATGGTGTCGTTACCTTGACCACCGATAATGATGTCACGACCTGAGCCTGCAGTGATGAGATCATTGCCTAGTCCGCCATCGAAGAGGTTGTTGCCTACGGTATCGTTGAAGGTATCAATGCCTGCGAAGCCTTGCAGGATGTCATTACCACCAGCAGTGTCTGTGAGGGTGTTGTTGGCGCTGTTGCCTTTCATGAAGTTGGCTAGGGCGTTGCCGGTGAGGTTAAGGAGTGTCATGCCAGTTGCGCTGGCATCTAGGTTGTCAACTTCGGTGCCTAAGGTAATGGTGGCAGCGGTTGCTAATACAGTTCCTCCTCTAAGGACTAGGGTGTCTATACCGCCTGCAGCTACTTCTGTAATGCTGTCTTGGAGGGTGTTGGTTGCAGTGAGGTCTACAATATAAGTATCATTGCCTGCGCCGCCTACCAGTATATCTGTGCCTGCTCCACCATCTAGAGTATTGCTGCCAGCATTACCAGTGATCGTGTTGTTGAGAGTGTTGCCTGTGCCGTTAATGGGATTAGTGCCAGTGAGCGTGAGGTTTTCTACATTGTCAGTTAATGTATAAGTGATGCTTGACTGAACATTATCGGTACCACCACCCGCACTTTCTGAGACTATATCATTGATGTTATCAACTAGATAAGTGTCATTACCTGCGCCACCTGCCATGCCGTCGCCACCTAATCCTCCATCAATCACGTTATTACTGCTATTGCCAAAGATGATGTTATCTAGCTCATTACCAGTGGCGTTGATCACGGTTCCTAAGATGGCTAAGATTTCCACATTCGCCGCAAGGCTGGTAAGGGTGACTGAAGTTTTTATCCAATCAGAATCGCCACCATTCACATCTTCAATGACGATATCGTTCACATTGTCGACGGTATAAAGATCATTGCCATTTCCGCCTACCATCGTATCTGCGCCTGCACCGCCACTAATCACATCATCACCATCGCCACCTTCAAGTTTGTTGGCAGCTGCATTACCAACCATGGTGTTATTGAGCCCATTACCTACAGCGTTAATGGCCACAGTGCCAGTAAGTGTGATGCCTTCTATATTATCTGCTAGCCCCGTTAAGGTAACGCTTGTTTGTACGGTGTCATAACCTTCATCGGCGTTCTCAATCAGAATGTCGTTGACGTTATCTACGATGTAAAGATCGTCACCTAAACCACCACTCATGGTGTCGGCACCAGTACCGCCATTGAGTGTGTCATTGCCATCACCACCTATTAAGGTGTTATTGGCGGTGTTGCCAGTTAATACATTGTCTAATGCATTACCTGTGCCATTAATCGCTGTTGTGCCAGTGAGCGTTAGGTTCTCTAATGCGTTGCCTAGGGTGTAAGTGATGCTGCTTTGTACAGTATCGGTACCTTCGCCGGCATTCTCAGTGACGACATCACCAACGTTATCGACCACGTAAATATCGTTACCCAAACCTCCACTCATGGTGTCGGCACCTGTGCCGCCGTTGAGTGTGTCATTGCCATCACCACCTATCAATGTATTATTGGCGGTGTTGCCCGTTAGTAGATTGTCTAATGCATTTCCTGTGCCATTAATCGCTGTTGTGCCAGTGAGCGTTAGGTTCTCTAATGCATTGCCGAGTGTGTAAGTGATGCTGCTTTGTACAGTATCGGTACCTTCGCCGGCATTCTCAGTGACGACATCACCAACGTTATCGACCACGTAAATATCGTTACCCAAACCTCCACTCATGGTGTCGGCACCTGCGGCACCATTGAGTGTGTTGTTAGCGGTATTACCCGTCAGGATATTATCGAGTGTATTACCTACAGCATTAATAGCAATGTTACCGGTGAGGACGAGATTCTCTATATTGCCTGTGAGCAGATAGGTGACAGAGGATTGGACTGTGTCAGTGCCTTCATTGAGGTTTTCTGAAACGATATCTGCGACGTTGTCGACGATATAGGTATCGTTGCCTTTACCCCCTTTCATGGTGTCTGATCCAGCTCCGCCATCAAGCAAGTCATTGCCTTGGCCACCAATTAAGGTGTCGTTAGCTGTCGTGCCAGTAAGTACGCGGTTGAGTGGATTAATGGTGAGTTGGAAGCTGTCCTGTACATTGGTGCCAGCCATATCCGTTGCTGTGACTTTTAAGTCTAGAACGCCAATATTGGCGTCTAATGCCGTGCCACTAATGGTGCGGGTAGCGGCATCAAAGGTTAACCAGCTTGGTAGGACTGTGCCATTTGTTTGTGTCACGGTGTAGCTAAGTACATCGCCTGCATCAACATCAGTAAAGGCGTTGACTGGTATCGTGTAGCTAAAGGCTTGTGTTTCAGTGGCGACTGCATCAGCCAATGCTAAGTTGAGTGTCGGTGCGTCATTGGTATTTTGCACTGACAAGTCAAAGTTCTGGCTTACTGAGGCGCCGGCCAGATCGGTTGCAGTGAGTGTCAGGCTGAGATTGCCCACATGTTCATTTAAGGGTGTGCCACTATAGGTGTTGGTGACCGCATCAAAGCTTAGCCAGCTTGGTAATGCGCTGCCATCAGCTAGGGTGGTGCTGTAGCTTAGTACGTCGCTTGCATCTGCATCACTGAAGGCGTCCGCTGGGATGGTGAAGCTGAAGGTGCTGTCTTCGAGGGCCGTTTGGGCTGATATTGCATTGGCTACTACTGGCTCATGATTGATATCTGCAGAAGGTATTAGCGCCTGCATTTCTGCCATCGTCATTGAGGTGCCATCGGCAAACTGAAAGCTCTCAATACCAAGTCCACCTGCATATGTAGCTGTACCACTCCAGTCTGTACCTACTTGGTAGACATCTGGCACAATCACATGAATACCTGTGTTACTCCCCCAGCTAATATCGAGAACCTTGGAGCCATCGGCGGTTACTTCCCCCCAAGAAAGTTGCAAGTCTTGGCGGCGAATCCCAGCTTCAAATACGATGGTATCTGTAGGTATTTTCCCTCCATATCCTGCATCCAGGTCATTTAACTCACCATTTTCTTGAGTTTTTGCATAGCCCGAGTCGTTAATCGTGTCCCATCCCTGATTCGCTCCAGCTAATACGCGGTAAGTATCTGCCCCCGCTGCGCCGTTAAGAATGTCATCTCCCTCACCTCCAATCAACTCATCTGCAAGTGCAGTGCCAATCAGTGTGTCATTACCACTGTCTCCGTACAAAAAGCTGCCTGATCTGTTACCCATGTTCTGAAAGAAATGATCCCCGCCAGCATAAAATGAATCATAACCATTAGCGTCTAATGCCCAACCGCCACCACTTAAAACATCATCGCCAGCACCTCCATTAAGCACTTGATGCGCAATATCTAAATCATTGTGATAGGTATCAATATGGCGTAACCTTACTCCATCAAAGCTATACACAACATCACTTTGATAGCCCCACCACCTCTCAAGGTTAGCGTACCCACCATTATTCGATTGTATGTTGTTACTTGAACTCCCGCCGTTGATAATTTCAACGACAAGCTGCTGATTGTTGTAAGTGGTGTAAACAGGCGCAGTCGCAGTATAAGCTGTCATGTTGTACGAAGTAGAGATTGTATTCGAGCTCGTAGGTACTGAGTATCCAACAATATGTGAAGGTTGCTGTGAGCTTCCACCACCACTTGTTGGCCAAGGATCCATCACCACTATTGGCTGGGCACCATAAGGTAGTTCAATAAATCCGCCACCGCCATCGTACAGCAGTGCAGCGGCAGCTAAAGACACTGTCTGATATTGGACTTGTGGCGTGGCTGCAGGCGTATACGTATAGGCTGTATAGGATCTTGTGCCAGTTTGCAGGGTAGTATTACTGATATCATTTTGTGCAGAACCATAAATATTCGCAGCGTCACTGTTTTGAGTGATGGATGTAATATCAAAATTGTTAACTACCTTGTCATACGGGCCGTTATTTGGATTCGCTGCATTAAAAATAGCTTGTTCACTTAATTTAAGAGCGCTTAAGAAATCATTTTGATAATTCTGAATGCGCGTTTCAATCGGTAGCAATGCACTATTAAGGTTATGGGCATAGAGCAAGTCTGCAACTGTCGTATTCATCGCATTATCTGCAGTACTGACCTGCCATGGATTTCTATTGCTAAAGTAGTCTTGTAGCGTAAGGGTATCAGCTGTATTTTTAATAGATAACACTAAATTGTTGCCTATTTGCGCAACATCCAAATCTGCCAGCGCAATATCATTACCAAGCAAAATGCGATTAGTTTCCACGTTGGTTTCTAGCACAACGTCATTGCCTGTACCTTTATTAAAGACATAAGTATCTAAGCCTACACCTCCATCAAGCATGTCATTACCCGCGCCACCATCAAGTAAGTCGTTACCAGCATTTGCTGTAAGTACGTCATCCCCAGCGCCACCCAAAAGCGTATCAGATGCTTTACCCCCAATTAAAGAATCTGCGCCCTCAGTACCACTCACTGTGAGCGGCGTAATCACGGTACTGGCAATGAGTGCTTGCCAAGTTAGAGTGACGGGGTCGGTATTGGTATACCCGCCACCATTCGAATAGACCACCGTTGTAGTTTTCTGTATCTGATAGTTTTGTATTGCACCTTTGAAACCATCCAGAATGCTGACTTGATCCGATGGGTTGCTGCCGTATTGCAGTACTAAGTATTCTTTACCATCAGCATCAATGCGTTTTGTGCCAGTCACATCATTTAAATTAATACCAGCACCATAAGACGGACCAAACTGTACCGTATTGTTAGCATTGCTTTGACCATTGCTACTTTCAATAATAGTATCTGTACCATCACCTAGGTTGATCAGGTAAGTGTCATTCCCCAAGCCGCCTATCAGCGTATCATTGCCGGCTTTACCATCTAGGGTGTCATTGTTACGATTGCCTATAAGGGTATCATTACCCGCAGTACCATTAAGGGTGAGCGGATTCGCGATGATGCTGTTGAGGCTGTAGCTGTTATTGGTATCAGTAAATTGGAATTGTTTAATACTATTGTTACTGCCGTTCTGGATGGTGATGCTATCACCTTGATTGCCATAATAGAGTGTCAGATAGTCTTTACCATCTTGCCCATAGCTTTGCTGTGTAGTGATGCTGTCTAGGCTTATGCCTGCGCCAAAGACAATAGTATTGTTTTCAGCATTGCTGTCAATAATCAGGTCTTGGCCATCGCCTAGGTTAAATAGGTAACGATCATCGCCAGTTCCACCCATTAAAATATCATGGCCTTGTCCGCCGTTAAGCGTGTCATTGCCTTGCCCTGCAATCAAGCCATCATCACCGTTTAAACCAATCAATGTGTCATTTTGGTTGCTGCCGATGAGAATGTTGTTGCTGTCGTCAGCAGTGAGATTAAGCGCCGTGTGATTACTAAGGACAAGTAGGTCTTCTATGCTGGCAATAGTGGTGCCATCAGCAAAGCTGAAATCGGCGGTAATGCCGTTATTGAGACCTTGCATAAAGTGTATGCTATCGGTTGTGGTGATGTTGGTCGTAACATCCAAGTGTGTACCGTAATTAATGGTAAAACCTAGGCTAGGGTCTGGTTTGGTTGGGTCTGTATAAGTAATACTAATATCATTAGTCGTAATGCCCGCACCAAACTGTATATGACTGATAGCATCATTTTGTTCGGCTAGGGTGTCATTGCCATCACCTAACTGGAATTGGTAGGTATCTGCGCCTAAACCTCCGTTAAGCATATCGTTACCTGTGCCGCCAGTGATGTTGTCATTACCCGCATCACCATTAAGCACATCCGCACCTTGGCCGCCAATTAACTCATCTGCACCAGTGCTGCCATATAGTGCATCATCGCCACGACCACCGCTGAGATAGGTATCCAGCCCATCACTTGCAACTAAAGTGTCATTTTGCATACCGCCAATGGCCGTAGCATTCACCGCCTTGATATTAATTTGCGTTTGCAGAGTGTCACCCACTAACGTGGCATAAGAAATTTGTGTGCCGCCTAAGTCAAATACAGATTTAGCATTACTAGTAGTGCCATGTAAGATATAACTCGTACTACCATTGTTGCTAATCGCCATAGCTTGTTCTACGTGACTAGCTTGTGTGTCAGGGTCAACTATATCAAGTTCAACTAACTCCATCGTGACATTGGCAGCATTAGCATCTTGGTTAGCTGAGCCGAGTTTGATGGTATTCGCATCTTGGTCAACATCATCAATGAGGTCACCCGCTTGGGCATAATAAGTATCCTGCCCCGCACCGCCTGCTAAATAGTCACCATCTCCGTTACCAATGAGAGTGTCATTACCCATCTCACCATAAAGAGCGTCATGCCCACTACCGCCTTGCAAAGTATCGCTATCCTCACCACCATGCAGCCGGTCATCACCTGCTCCACCATCTAACTGATCATTGCCTAAACCACCATATAATTTATCTTTTCCTGCTCCACCAAGTAGCGTGTCATTACCTCCGTCGCCAGAAATCTCATCATCACCATCGCCACCATCAATAACATCATCCCCTTCAAACTCAGCAGACACTCCACCACCATCACCCAAAATGAGGTCATCACCCGCACCACCAAAAATAGTGTCATTTCCACCTTCACCTAAAATCTCGTCATCGCCTGCACCACCATCAATCAAATCGTTACCATGGTATTGTCCCGCAAGTTTAGCGACGTTGTAATCGCCTTCTATATGGTCATTGCCATCACCGCCTAGCAGGGTATCATTGCCGCCATTGCCCCATAGCTGGTCAGTGCCTTCGCCGCCATCTAGATAATCATTGCCGTGGTATTGTGCTGGTGTACCTAGCCCGTCGCCCGAGAGGTTGTCATCACCCTTGCCACCGAATAAGGTGTTGTCCCCAGCGCCGCCATACAACTCATCATTGCCAATGCCACCGTCTAAAATATCACCGCCCATTTGGCTGTAATCGGTGCTGGTGGGTGGGGCATCGGTGCCAGCTACTTTTGGAAGGTCGGCTATCAATATGTCATTACCCGCTCCACCCATCAGGTAATCTGCACCATAACCACCTACGAGTTCATCGTCTTCTGTGCCACCATCGATGTTGTCGTTACCATCACCTCCAACGATGTAGTCTTTTCCTTTTCCGCCAAACATGTTGTCATCGCCAGCGTAGCCGTAAAGTATGTCGTTATCGTCACCGCCGTCTATGTAGTCAGCCGCGGAGGAGCCGCTGATGAGATCATTGCCAGTGCCACCCAGCAAGGTGGCGCCTTGTTGGTCGGCAGCGCCCGTGAATGTGCGAAGGTCAGTGGTGAGGGAGACGTCACCTAGTGCCGCATCTGTGCCGGTGACGTTGATCTCTGTTGAGAGGTCGTAGCCATTTCTATAGAAAACGTCGTCAGGCACGGTGCTATGCCCGATTTGCCAGCTGGCTTGGTGGGTGACCCAATCTTCTGGGGTGGTGATTTGTATGTAATCTTCATGATCTGCCGTGTAGAGATCAAGATGACCGCCGCCATTGCCATTAGCCATGATTAAATCATCGCCTGCGCCGCCTGTCAGGGTGACGGCTGCTGTGGTGCTACTGAACAATACGTCATTGCCATCACCGCCATCAATAACTTCATCGTCTTGGGCGACATAGAAGTCTGATTTATTGGTCTTTACCGTAGGCGTGCTGGCTTCATTGTCTTTAAGGCTAATGCCTAGGTTGCCGTCTTGCCAGTCTTTAACAAACAGGCGTTCGTTATTTTGTAGGTAGATGTTGAGGGTGTCTGTGCCGTCGCCATTGTGGTAGAGAGCGTATTGGGTCTTTTTGTCATCACTTAGCCAGAGGTTGGTGGTGCCTTTGACTTGTTTGCCACCGCTAAGTGGTGTTGTACTGCCATTAATAAGGATTTTACCGTCACCGTCTGAGTCCATAATGACGTCATTGCCGTCGCCTGTGTTGTGGATGTAGGTGTCTGTGCCTGTGCCGCCGTAGAGATAGTCTGCGCCTTCGCCGCCATTGAGGGTGTCATTGCCTGCACCGCCCTCTAGGTGGTCGTTGTCATCTCCTCCGTTGAGAGTGTCATTATCTTTACCGCCATATAATTGGTCATCACCCCAACCACCATCAAGTACATCATCGCCTGCGCCGCCATACAGCCTATCTTTCCCAAGTCCACCATCTAAGTGATCATTGCCACCTAAACCAAATAAAACATCATTGCCTAATCCAATTAAAAAACCACCATTTAATTCATCATTACCACTTGTGCCAAACTTGGTATCTTTAAACAAATTTGATATCGCTGCTCCAATAGTATCTGCGGTTAAATAAGATGACACATCCTTAAAGTAATCTATAAAGTCGTCAAAAGTTACTTGAGAAAAATCAAGATTTGCATTTAACGCTGGAATAAGTTTTACGGTTTTTTGCACCACGCTAAACAGAACTTTTAAACCCACTTGTTGATCACTGTTGTACACAAGCTCAGCAGCCAATAAAGGCTGTCCTGCTAATAAGGGATCTAATGCAATTGAACCCAAGCCATCAGTGTGACCATAAGAAAATGTTTGTATCGCGCCAAGAAGTGCATTGATGGACGCACCATCTCCTTTTAAACCAAACTTGGCAATGGTTCTCGCCATGGCTGTGCTGGTCATCTCTATAAAGTTACTTAAATTTCCAGAATCAACAATAATTTGACCGATCTTTCTAACACCATCAGCCCCTCCAACTCCAGAAGTCCCGCCAAGTCCGGCAGGTGGCACTGTATCCCAAAAATAAAATGACCCTCCCCACTGACTGAGATTCAAATGGCCTGTCTGAAGCGCGGCATTAATATCCATCCCGACTTGAGAGGCCAATTTTGGAATGAGACCGTCATGCTGAATAATGTCGTTATAAACGTTTAGACCAATGGTGTTGCTAATAAGCGCAATATTTGTATCTGATGCATCGTGACCTGGCCCTGCCAAAGTTAAGCTCAATATATTAATTTGTTGTATAAAATAGGCGGATTGTGAGACATTTGGAGTTGGTTTTCCAAGTGCAACATCATTTAAATATTGATTAATTAGTGCCGCCTGTTGAAACCAATACCATTGCTCAGTCGGCATTTGGCTGCCGACTGTGTCAAAAATATACTGGTACATGCCCGCGTAGTCGGGTTTACTACCATCGGTCGGATTTCCTAACTCATTGATTCTGTTGAGTTGAGCAGAAGTTAAAACAATAGCCATGAAAATATCCTTTTTTACTAATTTATTGTTGATTAGGATTTACTAGAGGCGAAACATTCCACGTTTCCAATAAACGCCAGATTGCAGCATCTACTTCCTTCCAATGCTTTAAATTTTGAATATGGGTATGCCACTCAATATGGATACCACCATAGATAGGTTCCCAAAACTCTCCACCCACCCACCCGTCAGCATGCCTAGCAAAAAAAACACCAGAAACTGCCTTATTACTAGATTCGCCGTAACACAAAAACTTACCAAATGAGTCGCCATTAATCGTATAGCAATCTATGCCATACGCTTCTGATAGCTTTTTATCGTAACTACCTTTTTTGGATTTTATAAAATATTCGCGTTTTTCCTTTGTCTTGCCTTCAGTCACGGCAAAATTTTTAAGTACGACCTTTACTTGATTGACATGATCTAGTGCTTGGTCTGAGTAAAAACCTGCATCCGTGACCTTACCCTTAGCCCCGTTCAACATCAAACTAAACTCAATGTCATGCATGTCTTTTACCCCGTGCAACTTCTTTGCATACTCGGCTTCAAAAGTCAGGCGCTCTGCTTCGGTAAACTTTGGAAAACGTTCTGGTACATAATCAATAGGAAACTGACCGACAAACATCTCATATTCAGGCTCATAAATTAAATCATCAATTTTTCTTGATATATGCTCACGCCGTTGCCCCAGCTTGGTTTTTATGATAAGTGACGAGTTCTGCATCCACGTCACAACGTCACCCTCTTTCGGAATGACTGTATCTTTTTGCATACAAGCTCCCATTAATAGCACCGCTATCATTATTAAGATTAAAGTGTTAAGTTTTCTTATCATAGAATCTGTTCCTGTTAAATTAATGCGTCTGATGACTAGGCATTTTTGCTGCCAAACAAAATGATGACCTTACCTTCGAGTTTATTTACCGTCTGCACAAAATGCTCTGCCGTTAATCAAGATTAAAAAGCACTTTATAGAAGAACCTTGACTCTTGATCCCACATTAAGTAGTTTCATACGCAAACTTAGCTTTGAAGTGCACTCTCTACCCCAACTTCGCCACCTCAGCCTGCCACACCGTCGGGTTGCTCAACGTTTGTGCCGTCTGTCCAAAGCTCGCTGCGGCAATTACACTCTGTGCATTGAGTAAGCCCATGCCCGTCAGGTTGCTGTTGTTGCCGTATTGGTAAGCTAGGTCACCACCGATAGCTGCAGTGTCACTGCCTGCAGTCAAGTGCGTGGTGAGTCTGGCATCGGTGAGTTGCCAGTTAGCGGTTGCACCTGCAGTATCAAAGGCAGCGACCAGGTTGCTGAAGTTGAAGTTCTCAATCTTGTTGTTGCGTAAATCGTCTGTACCGCCAAGCGTGAAGCCTTGAATCGCTTCAGCAACTACTTGTAGGTTGATCACACTCTTATTCGTTGGACTGGTGAGGTACCAGTTTTTAAGGGTGATCTGATCGCTAGCGCCCATTTTAAGGATGAGGTCATTGGTGGATTTAGTCAGGCTTAAATCACTGTAGGCGAAGTTTCCGCCTAGACTGATGGTGTTGTCTGCACCGGTAGAGGCATTGATAATATCTTGACCATCACCTTTGTTAAAGACGATGACGTCATAGCCAGTGCCTGTAGTAATGGTGTCGTTACCTTGACCACCGATAATGATGTCACGACCTGAGCCTGCAGTGATGAGATCATTGCCTAGTCCACCATCAAACAGGTTGTTGCCTACAGTGTCATTGAAGGTGTCGTTGCCTGCGAAGGCTTGTAGGATGTCGTTACCGCCTGCAGTGTCTGTGATGGTGTTGTTGGCGCTGTTGCCTTTCATGAAGTTGGCTAGGGCGTTGCCTGTGGCATTGATCGCTGTAGTACCAGTAAGCGTGAGGTTTTCTAGATTACTTGTAGCACCAAGTACATAAGTAACGCTACTTTGAACAGTATCAACCCCAGCACCCACGGTATCAGCTTCAGTAATTACATCGGTTGTAGTATCAACAATGTAAGTATCATCTCCATCGCCACCCACCAATGTATCAACACCAGCACCGCCATTAAGCGTATCGTTACCAGCTAAGCCGTTTAACGTATTTGCATATGCATTACCAGTCAGTACGTTATTTAATTCGTTACCGCTCAAAGTATAGGCTACCGAATTGACCAAGTTAGCATTTTCTACGTTAGCTGCAACTGTGTATGTACCAGATGCTGTTGCAATTGCAACGTTAACTAAGTCTGTACCTTCATTTAGATTTTCAGTAACGACATCAGTGAGTGCATCGATAGTGTAGGTATCGTTGCCTAGACCACCTATCATCGTATCGTTACCTGCCAAACCATTCAATGTATCGTTACCTGCACCTCCATCCAAAGTGTTCGCTGCGGCATTACCTGTTAATACATTATCAAGAACGTTACCTGTGAGGCTGTAAGCCACCGTGTTAGTCAAAGTAGCATTCTCAACGTTAGCTGCGACTGTGTATGTGCCTGAAGCTGTTGCGATGGCTACATTGACTAGGTCTGTACCTTCGTTAAGATTTTCAGTAATGACATCAGTGAGGACATCAATAGTGTAAATATCATTTCCTAAACCACCGATCATGGTGTCGCTGCCTGCTAAGCCGTTTAATGTATCGTTACCTGCACCTCCATTGAGAGTATTGACTGCGGCATTACCTATTAGAATGTTATCCAGTGCATTACCTGTGAGGCTGTACGTAACAGTATTAGTCAAAGTCGCATTCTCTACATTGGCTGCAACTGTATATGCTCCACCTGTTGTTGCAATTGCAACGTTAACTAAGTCTGTACCTTCGTTCAGATTTTCAGTAACGACATCAGTCAGCATATCAATTGTGTAGGTGTCGTTGCCTAAACCTCCTATCATGGTATCGGCACCTGCGGCGCCATTAAGGGTATTGTTAGCGGAGTTCCCTATCATAATGTTATCTAGTGCATTGCCTACGCCATTAATCGCGACGTTACCAGTGAGGGTTAAATTCTCTATATTGGCTGTGAGTAGATAGGTTGCAGACGACTGCACCGTGTCAGTGCCTTCATCGAGATTTTCTGAAACGATATCTGCGACGTTATCGACGATATAGGTATCGTTGCCTTTGCCACCTTTCATGGTGTCTGCGCCAGTTCCGCCATCAAGTATGTCGTTACCAGCATCACCGTTAAGTGTATTGACAGCAGCATTACCTATTAAAATGTTGTCGAGTGCGTTACCTATGAGGCTGTAAGCTACAGTGTTAATCAGAGTAGCATTCTCAACGTTAGCTGCGACTGTGTATGTACCTGAAGCTGTTGCGATGGCTACATTGACTAGGTCTGTACCCTCATTGAGATTCTCAGTGATGACGTCAGTGAGCACATCGATGGTGTAGGTGTCGTTGCCTTCACCGCCACTCATAGTGTCGTCACCAGTGCCGCCGTCTAACACGTCGTTGCCAGTATCTCCACTCAGGTTGTCGTTGCCGCTTCCACCATACAAGGTGTCGTTACCGTCGCCACCATTTAAATAGTCATTGCCAGCTTCACCGTCAATCACATCGTCACCACCAAAGGTGGATACCGTATCATCGCCCGCACCAGCATGGACGATTTCAACATTGCCGCTGGTAAAGTTCGCGGAGTCATTACCGTCAGTCAGTGCAATCGGATAGGCCGCCATCAGTTGGTCAAACGTGTAATTGACACCATCGGAGAACTTAAACTGTGTCACTTGGTAACTGCTATCACCGTAGAACTGATATTGCAGCTTGACGCTGTCACCATTGCCGTAGCCAATGATGAGGCTGCTGCCTTGACGGCTTAAGCTAGTCAGTCCCGTTGAGGCGATGTCGGCAAATTGGAGGGTGTCAGTCACCGCTTCACTGCTGTTGTTAATGTTGTTAATGACGTCTTGGCCTGATCCAGTGCGCACGACGTAGGTATCACTGCCTTCACCGCCACTCATAGTGTCGTCACCAGTGCCGCCGTCTAACACGTCGTTGCCAGTATCTCCACTCAGGTTGTCGTTGCCGCTTCCACCATACAAGGTGTCGTTACCGTCGCCACCATTTAAATAGTCATTGCCAGCTTCACCGTCAATCACATCGTCACCACCAAAGGTGGATACCGTATCATCGCCCGCACCAGCATGGACGATTTCAACATTGCCGCTGGTAAAGTTCGCGGAGTCATTACCGTCAGTCAGTGCAATCGGATAGGCCGCCATCAGTTGGTCAAACGTGTAATTGACACCATCGGAGAACTTAAACTGTGTCACTTGGTAACTGCTATCACCGTAGAACTGATATTGCAGCTTGACGCTGTCACCATTGCCGTAGCCAATGATGAGGCTGCTGCCTTGACGGCTTAAGCTAGTCAGTCCCGTTGAGGCGATGTCGGCAAATTGGAGGGTGTCAGTCACCGCTTCACTGCTGTTGTTAATGTTGTTAATGACGTCTTGGCCTGATCCAGTGCGCACGACGTAGGTATCACTGCCTTCACCGCCACTCATAGTGTCGTCACCAGTGCCGCCGTCTAACACGTCGTTGCCAGTATCTCCACTCAGGTTGTCGTTGCCAGCCAGTCCGAACAAGATATCATTTCCACTCCCACCAGATAAATTGTCTGAAGCACTATCATCCACAATGACATCATCACTTGTGGTGCCATTACTATTAAACCCCATTGTGTTTTTTACCATTGCACCATTGAGCTTAAGCGCCTCATTAATGGCTGGTGTCTGAGTAAGCTCCAACTGCGCAGTCATGCTAGACCAACCAGCCCAACCCGAGTCTTTAAGCAAGTCTTTAGTCGCAAAGTTAAAATCAATCAACTCCAACAAACCTGCCTCGGCATTGCTATTAATGCCTTGGTTAAAGATATTAGTCAGTTGCGTAAAGTCTAAGCTAATTCCATTGGCGTCTATTACCAGGTTAATGTCATCTAACAAAGGTTTGAATCTAGTTTGCAGTAGCAAAGCATCGTACACAGAGGCTTTCAAAGCATCGTAGCTTTGTTGCAGTAAATCCAGTTGCGATTGGTCGTAACGAATATTAATCGGAGCCGATATCATAACGCCGCCACCTTGATCATTGGCCGCCTCAAATGTAATACCAGTTTTAGCCCCTTGGGTGGGTTGGGTAGGTAGACCAAAGAAGTAATTGCCGTTAAAGGCCTCGAGGATATGGATCTTTTGATTCCAGCTATTGATGAGGGCTTGGTATTCTGGGGTGATGACTTCTATGCTGATGACACCTCCACTGCCACTGCCAGAACTACCAGTATTGGTCACACCAGTCTGGTAAGTGGCATTGGTAATACTACCGAAGGCATCGTAACTCACGACATAAGGCACGGAGGTATTTGTAGGTGTTTGATAATGTAATCCGGCCACACGATCATCATAGGTTTCTGCATAACCACTGGTATCGGCCCAAGCATCCAGCAGTTGGTCTATGAGCGCCATTTGTCCTTCACGGGTAGTGGCAGCGCTGTATTGAGTGAGTAAGTTTTGTAAAGTGGTGGATTGTGTTGCTGCCTCTCTGAGGTCACGCACGGCACCACTGCCTTGCATATCTGGCAGGTTGGCAACGGTAGTGGTATCAAGATGATCTGCAAATTGGCGATGAAAGGTATCTTCGGCTAGGTTGATGTCACCTAGGTTACCCGTCACTTCGCCTACGGTACCTGTACTGCCATCAGCTTTAATAAAGCTGCCAGTATCAGTCAGTTGGTTGCCATTGGCAAGAACGGTGCTGTGAACGGTACTGGCAACGTTGATGCCGACAATGCCGAGTTCATTGAGGGTGAAGAGTTCGCCAGTTTGGCTAATGCCGTCTTGGTTAAGGTCACGCCACAAACGCAGGTTGGCAAACTGAGCATCTTGATTGTCTACAATGCCGTCTGCATTGCTGTCAAGGTCTGCAAGAGCATCAAAACCATCTTCGGCAGTTTGTCCGTTAGATTTAATGGTGTTGTCACCGAACAGTTCACGACCTGAATCAATGGTACCATTGCCGTTTCTATCGAGTACCAACATGGCATCATCGGCTTTTACCCAGCCAGTGCCGTTTTTAGTGCCGTCACCGTCGTGGTCGAAGAGGATGGGGTTAGTACTGGAGATGCCGACTGTTTCTAGGCCGTCGTTGTCTAGGTCGAAGGTTAAAGGGTCGCGGCGGAGGATGAAGTCTTTGGCGCGATCCCACCAAGTTTTAGTTTTAGGGTCAGGTTTAATCCAATTACCTTCGTGAATGTCTGGAATGCCGTTATTGTTGGCATCACCGAGGGGAAATAAAGGCGCCTTATCAGGTAAATTGGGATTGGGGCTTGTAAGATCGTTTAATGCTTCTGCTAATGCTTCGCGGTTTTGATACAAGGCTGATGCCGCAGCTAAAGCTAAACTTGCTGCTTTTAATGCCGGAGAGTATGGCGAGGGCACGCTTCCAAGTGCACCTGCTAAGGCTGAGGCAAGATCCAGTGAAGATTTTATTATGGCCTCATTGTCTCCGTTCGCAATGGCTTGATCCAATAATGCTGCCTGAGCTTCAAGATTCGCTAAATTAAAAAATCCATTTGCTACTGGAACCCCAGGTACTGCAGAATTGATACTATTAAGCAGTCCCATCGTATTGGTTAGCAAACTTGAAGCAGCCAATCCGTCTGCTGCAACTTGCGCTGGTGTTCTATTGGGATTGTTAGCAGATTCAGCAGCCCCCTTAAGACCATTAACGGCATTAACTAAATCACCAAATTCTTGAAGTGCCATAATTTATTACCCCTTATAATTTTTTATTTAATACTGACTAAACACACTAAATATCCTGATAAAAATACAACAAACATAGAACAAATGTCGTATATCCTTGTGCAAAGTCCATACTTTATTGAATGCTCAAATTGTTGTTTTTTTTGTAAGTGTTTTAAATAGTTACTGGAAACAATAATTATTAATGCACAGAAAAAAAACAGAAACATTGGCACTTGAAATAGCAAGCTATCCTTAAAATTATTTTTAAGGATATAGCTAGAAAGACTATCTAAAGGTAATAAAAACTTTAAAAGAAAATATGATGCCACTCCTAGAATAAGAACAATATTTGACTTTTTAAAATTTTTCACTTGTATACCATCTTCTTTCATTGCAATACACTCGACTCTGCATTAATCAAACTCAATAACTCTGTAAGTCGTTGTTTTAAACTCATGCAGGAACCTCATAATTTAACTTCATATTTACACTTTCTCAGAGCCCATTTGTTTTACATAATTAGGATTTTCCTTACCCAGTATCACCGCCTCATCCACATGCAGACCCTTAGGCAACTGATGCGTTATGAAGAGGATAGTGACCTTGCCCTTAAGCTTATTCACAGTCTGTGCAAAGTGCTCCGCCGTTTGTTGATCAAGGTTACTCACGGCTTCATCGAAGATTAAGACTTTAGGCTGTTTAAGTAATGCACGCGCAATGGCTATGCGTTGCTTCTGTCCACCACTTAAACCTGTACCGTGTTCACCGACGGTGGTTTGATAACCCTGCGGCAGCTGCTCAATCGCATTGTGGATTTCTGCCAACTGACAAGCGTGAATGATTTGCTCGAAACTTGCATGAGGGTTTGCAAGCGTCAGGTTGTCGTAAATCGTGCCTGAGAAGATAACGGTTTCTTGTGGCACTACGCCAAAGTGGTTTCTCAGCTCATTGGCAGCTAGGTAACGAATATCTTGCCCATTGAGCTTGATGTTACCTTCTTGTGGTTGGTAGAAACCTAGAAGCAGTTTAGCTAATGTACTTTTTCCACAACCACTAGGTCCCATTACAACAACACAATGTCCAGCCTGAATGTTGAAGGTGAGGTTCTGATAGAGCCATGGATGCTCATCTGAGTATTTAAAGCCCAAGCTATCAACAGTGATGTTGATGGTTTGATTGGTATTGGCTCTGGTAGGGATGAGTGTCATGGGTTCTGCTGGTGCGTTCATCACATCACCCAAACGTTTCACCGCAATATCCGCTTGTTGAAACTCTTGCCATAAGCCAACTAGTCTCAGCACTGGACCAGACAATCTACCTGAGAACATCTGAAAGGCGACTAACATGCCAATAGTGAAATTAGTGTTATGCATGACTAACCATGCACCAACACAGAGAATCGCCAGTGTTTGTAATTGGTCTAGTGTATTAGCTGCAGTATTGTAGGTAATAGAGAGTTTACGACTATCAAAGCTGGCATTGAGGTAAGTGCTTAAGTAGTTGCCAAAAGTTTGCTTGAGTTGTGGTTCCATTTGCAGAGATTTAACTGTTTCCATACCTGAGACATATTCAGTGAGGAAAGCTTGATTACGCGCACCTAACATAAACTGATGATTAAGCTTGGCACGAATGATAGGGGTGACGATAAAGCTGATTATGGCTATCAGTGCTAAACCTGCGACTGAGATCAATGTGAGTTGCCAGCTATACCAAAACATGATGGCAAGAAAAACAATCAGAAAGGGGAAGTCCAACAGTAACGTCACAAGACCACCTGCCAGAAACTCACGTATAGTTTCTACCCCATGTACACGGGCAATGATGACACCTGTTGGGCGGTGATCGTAATAACGAACAGGTAAATCGAGTAAGTGACTGAATACTTTATGACCTAAAGTCGCATCAATGCGGTTACCGGTATGCAATACCAAATATTGACGCACCCAGCCCATGGCTGCAGTAAAGATCAGAAAGATAAACAGAGCCGTGGCAATGACTATTAACGTACTGGTGGTGTGATGTACTACCACTTTATCAATGACGATTTGTGTACAGATCGGCACAGCTAAACCGACTAATTGAATGGTCAGTGAAGCTAATAGCACTTCAGACCAGATACGTTTGTATTTAAGTAGTTCAGGAATGAACCATCTAAAACCAAATTCTTTTGGATCTGAGTTTTTAGCTGTTTTGTTTTGCTTGGCTGATGTGTTGTTGTTTGGTGCTGCGTTGATAGCTGAGATTGTACTGCCATCATCCGCAACTGTTTCTTCCACTTTACGTACGACTAAGAAGTCACCGGTGATTTGTTGAGCGAAATCATCAATCCCTACAGTAATAGGTTCTGCTTGATTTGGTTGAAGGACTAATAGGCGCTTTTCATCACGTCTTAGGACTAAAGCAACACCATTGATGGGTGCAGGCTGATCTTCTGTATTACCTACGGGAGTATTGCCTTCAGGTGATGGCGTAGGGTTCAATAATGCTAAACAAGGCAGACTTGCCGTTGGCAGTTGTTCTATCGAAAATTTTTTAACACTATTATTTAATCCAAAGCTTTGTAAGGCTTGCTGTAAGTTAACGACATCATATGGGGGTGGGAATTGCTTAATTAGGAGAGAGGCGTCATAAGGAACGCGATTAAGCTGACAAAAAGCCCCCGTAGCCCACACGAAGGTGTCTATATTGAGTGGTTGAGCCACTGCTTCCCCTAATGATTATTATTTGTTATTAGCTTGAGCTGCTATTTTTGGTGTGGATTTTATACACCTTTGAGTGGACTATAGCTTATTCAAAGATGTTGAACAAGAGCCCAAATGGGTAAATAAGAAATTAAATATCGATGTGGTTAAGTCGTTAAATTTTGTTAGCCATATAGCCTATATTACTCTATTTATTTAAATAACTTTTCTCATAACACTGCGTTCCGCTTAAAAAAATATTGTCTACATCCATCTATGACCGGACCACAAACTGGTTTAATTTTCATCGCCTTTAAAGACGCTCCTGGGGATATTTTCTGCTAAATAGCACTCACTGCTAACAAAATATAGGTTTTCTGGAAATTCTCTATGCTACTTTTATAAATACGTTGACCCGCCGCATACTCTTTGACTGATTTAAGAAAACTGGACTTCCCACACTACGGTGGCAAGACCTCAAAAATAATCTCGTGTGATGTCTGGCATCATTTTGGCAAAATCATCAGCGAACAAACGTCCATTTATGTTTCGCATCTCTTCCTTGAAGTCGTTTGTGGCGAAAGGCAACAGCGACAACCCCTGCTGTTCTGGTGTAGTCTTCTTGGACATGAAGGTGAATATGCCAATTTGCGCGATGACCTGACTTGTAATTTCGAACTCGTTGGCAGACGCAATTGTGTATGGCATGTCCACCAGCACATTCTTATCAATTCCTGCTTCATCCAACAATTGGCACACGTGTTCCTTTAGCATTTCGCGAACGCGAGGGCTAAATATGAACCAGTCTTCCAGCGTCAGCACCAACGGGTAGATTGGGAGGTCATTTGGCACCCAACTAGTCTTTTTGTTTAGTGCATCTTGGATTGTTGAATTGCACTCAGAATTGACCCACCTAACGATATAAATTGCACTAGAAATTGACCCACGTACCGATACTATTCTGCTCAAGCTATGAGCAGGAGAATGGGAGTGATCACCGTGGAACTATTAAGTGTAATCAGACGCTGGCATTTGCGTGATCAAATGTCGATTCGTGAGATTGCTAAAAGGACTGGCTTATCTCGCAACACCATCAAGAAATACCTGCGCAATGACATTGTTATCCCTCAATATATGGGGCAAGGACGTGTCAGCAAATTAAGTCCCTATCTAGACAAGCTGCAGCAATGGCTTAAAACCGAATCCAATCGCGGGCGTAAAGAACGGCGTAGCGTAAAGCAGCTCTATCATGACTTAGTCAAGCTGGGTTACCTTGGTTCTTATGACCGCGTGGTCGCCTATGCCAAGCAATGGCGACTGCAGCAACAGCAACTGGCTGGCACCATCGGTCGCGGTGCTTTCATTCCTCTGACATTCGCCCCTGGTGAAGCCTTTCAGTTCGATTGGAGCGAGGACTGGGCTATCATCGGCAACGAGCGCACGAAACTACAGGTTGCCCATTTCAAACTTGCTCACAGTCGCGCCTTTTACTTGCGGGCTTATCCACTACAAACCCATGAGATGTTGTTCGATGCACATCATCGCGCATTCTTATGCTTAGGTGGCGTTCCTAAGCGCGGCATCTACGACAACATGCGCACTGCAATTGATAAGGTTGGCCGTGGTAAACAACGCACCGTGAATGCAAGGTTTAAAGCCATGACCAGTCATTACCTGTTTGAAGCTGAGTTCTGCAATCCAGCCTCTGGTTGGGAGAAAGGCCAAGTTGAGAAGAATGTGCAGGATGCACGACATCGGCTGTGGCATCAAGCGCCACCATTTGCCAGTTTGGAAACGCTGAACGATTGGCTGACCGAAAGCTGTATGGCCTTATGGCAGCAAATCACCCATCCGGAAGATAGACAACAAACCATTGCAGATGTTTGGGAATTGGAGCGCCAGATGCTAATGCCCGTGCCTCAATCCTTTGATGGCTTTGTGGAGTACACCAAGCGTGTCACACCAACTTGCTTAGTCAACTTTGAACGAAATCGTTACAGTGTGCCAGCCTCTTTTGCTAATCGACATGTGAGTTTACGTGTCTATGCAGATCACTTAACCATGGTGTCAGAAATGGCTGTCATTGCTGAACACAAACGCATCATCAATCGTCATCATCGCAGTAGCGTGACGTGTTATGAATGGCAGCACTACTTGAGTGTATTGCAGCGTAAACCTGGTGCCTTACGTAATGGCGCACCATTTACGGCATTGCCTGAGGCATTCAAGCAACTGCAAACCAAGTTATTAAAAAGAGCTGGAGGTGACAGAGAGATGGTCGAAGTACTGTCGCTGGTATTGCATTATGATCAGGCACAAGTACTCGCTGCGATTGAAGAGTCATTGGCATTAGGCGTAGCGTCTAAACCGAACATCCTTAATATATTAAGGCGAATGATCAGTCCTGCGCCGCCGCCATTAGCAGATACGCCGCAACGTTTGTCATTGAATGAAGAGCCTATCGCAAATGTTGAACGTTACGATGGCTTAAGGGAGGTGCGTCATGCAGCATGAGGTGATGATGACCACTTTAAAAGGATTAAAGCTGTATGGCATGGCACAAGCGGCAGATGAGCTTCATCAACAAGGCGTACCTAGCTACGAATCAGCCCAACTCATATTAGGCAGCCTGTTAAAAGCTGAAATAGCAGAACGAGAGATACGTTCAATTAACTATCAAGTCAAGATTGCGAAGTTTCCAGTCTATCGTGACCTGACTGGTTTTGATTTTAGCCAGAGTTCAGCAAACGAACCTTTAATTAAGCAATTGCACCGGTGTGCCTTTACTGAAGATGCGCAGAATGTGGTACTGATTGGAGGACCTGGTACAGGTAAAACCCACTTAGCTACAGCCATTGGTGTTCAAGCGATTGAGCATCATCTAAAACGTGTACGTTTCTTCTCTACGATTGAATTGGTCAACACATTAGAGTTAGAGAAGGCTGCTGGCAAACAAGGACAATTGGCGTTTAGGCTGATGTATGTAGATCTAGTAATTTTAGATGAACTGGGATATTTACCATTCAGCCAAGCAGGTGGTGCTTTGTTGTTTCATCTACTGAGTAAGTTGTATGAACATACCAGCGTCATTATCACGACTAATTTAGGCTTTGCTGAATGGGGTAATGTCTTTGGAGATCAAAAGATGACAACGGCATTATTAGATCGCTTAACGCATCGATGCCATATTGTTGAAACAGGCAATGATAGCTTCCGCTATAAACACAGTACTGCACACAGTCAAAAGGAGAGAGACATCAAGATACCAACCCAATAAATTTATGCTAAATTAACAGCTAAGGGTGGGTCAATTTTAAATGCAATTGGTGGGTCAGTTATTAATGCAATTCAACAATCATGGCCATTAGCATCGCTACTGGAGCAAGGTTATAACTCTCGTCAGATTCTGAAAATGGGATATAACGGCGCTCGATGGTGTGAGCATTGATTATTTTTTTGGAAGTTTCTTTACGCTCTTCTTCCGCTGCATCAATTTTCTGTTGTTTTCTAGAGGCTTTTTCCTCTTTACAGTGTTCACAATTACAATTTTCTACTGGGGCATGAATAATGATTAGGTCATCAGAGAGATATTGCTTATGACCACAACCACTGCACTGTGCTACGCGCATTGCTGGTCTTCGGCTAGAAGACTCAGTTTTAGATCTTTTCTTGGAGAGTAAGGCCGCTTCCCCACAAATTGCACAGGCAGCGCTACATAAATCTAAAGGAAGTAAATTTATAATGCTGTTTGCAAGTGATGGTTTCATGTTGTAACTTTTGACCAAATCACTGGTTTTTTCGTTCAAATATCGTTGATAGAACGCTTCTACTTCATCAGACGTTAAGTGATTTAAATCAGCATAGTATTTTTCAGCCATATTTTATGTATTAAATTTTACTGTACTCGTATTGATCAGACATTTAAATAGATAAAAACGCTCACAAAATATCAGAGTTAATATTCTGATATTTCTTTAAACTCTACCGAATTTTTGCATTATCTATGACATGAGTTTTGCAATAAACTGGCACAGTTTGCACTTACCTTGGCACACGACAGAAATTAGCAAGAACCTACAAAACTAAATATCTAAGTTACCCACACCTAAAGCATTGCTTTCAATAAATGCTCTGCGTGGCTCTACTTGGTCGCCCATTAGTGTGGTGAATATTTCATCGGCTGCAATTGCATCATCAATCTGTACTTTAAGTAAACGACGCACGGTTGGGTCCATTGTGGTTTCCCACAGCTGTGATGGGTTCATCTCGCCCAAGCCTTTGTAACGTTGTATATTGAGGTTATGTTTCGCTTCTTCTAGCAACCAATCCAGCGCTTGTTTAAATGTGGTGATAGTTTGCTCTTTCTCGCCGCGCTTGATTAACGCGCCTTCGCCTAACAAACCTTGTAGCATCACAGACATTTTGCTAATTTGGCGATAATCGCCTGAGCCTAAGAACTCAGCATCAATCACGCAACATTGCAAATTACCATGTACGTATTTATTAATCTCTAAACGATGTGCGCCGGCTTCTTTGTCAAATCCTACAATCACATCGCTACCAATAGCACCTAGTATAGGACGTAATTTAGCAGCTGCAATTTCTGTGGTTTCTTTAGTACTTAAACTCATTTCACCCAAATCTTGCATAGCACGCAACACGCTTTCATCATAAAGCGCTGCAATTCTGCGTATGACTGCTTCTGTCAGCACCATTTGCTTAGCAATTTCAGCTAACGGTGCACCTGTAATGACTTCTGCACCTGTTTTAGTGGTGAGCTCTGCGCCTTTTAGTGCAGATTGCAGTAAATATTGATCTAACTCTTGTTGGTCTTTTAAATAGCGCTCATCTTTACCTTGTTTTACTTTATACAAAGGTGGTTGAGCAATATAAATATGACCACGTTCTACTAGTTCCGTCATTTGGCGGTAGAAGAATGTGAGCAACAACGTACGGATATGCGCACCATCAACGTCGGCATCGGTCATGATAATAATACGGTGATAGCGTAGTTTTTCTGCATTAAAGTCCGCTTTACCAATACTGGTACCGAGCGCGGTAATGAGTGTTGCAATTTCTTGCGAGCCTAGCAATTTATCAAAACGTGCTTTTTCTACGTTTAAGATCTTACCTTTTAGTGGCAAGATAGCTTGAAACTTACGATCACGACCTTGTTTAGCTGAACCACCCGCTGAGTCACCCTCTACTAGGTAAATTTCACATTTTGCTGGATCGCGTTCTTGGCAATCTGCCAATTTACCTGGCAAGCCCATGGTATCCATTACACCTTTACGACGAGTGATTTCACGCGCTTTACGTGCTGCCTCACGGGCACGAGCGGCATCTACTACTTTACCTACGATAATTTTTGCATCTGCTGGATTTTCAGCCAAGAATTCGGCTAATTTAGCTGAAACCACTTCTGATACCACTGGCTGCACTTCACTAGATACTAATTTATCTTTAGTTTGTGATGAGAATTTTGGGTCCGGCACTTTTACTGAGAGTACGCAGCAAATACCTTCACGCATATCATCACCAGTTGTCTCCACTTTGGCTTTTTTGGCAATATCACTTTGTTCAATATATTGGTTCAAAGTACGTGTCATGGCAGTGCGTAGGCCCGTTAAATGCGTACCGCCATCACGTTGTGGGATATTATTGGTAAAACATTGCACAGTTTCAGAATATGAGTCATTCCATTGCATTGCAACTTCAATAGTCATACCGTCTTTTTCACCCATTGCATAAAAAGTTTTAGGATGAAGCACGGTTTTAGTACGGTTCATGTATTCCACAAAACCTTTAATACCACCAGAATAAGCAAAATTCTCACTTTTACCTGTGCGCTGATCGACCAACTCAATTTTTACGCCATTATTTAAGAACGATAACTCGCGAATACGCTTTGCTAATATTTCAAAATGATATTCAACCAATACAAAAGTTTCTACTGAAGCTAAAAAGTGAACTTCGGTACCACGCTTTTCAGTTGTACCAGTTTGCACGAGTGGTGATACCGCAACTCCGCGCTGAAACTCCATTTGATGCACTTTACCTTGGCGGTATATCTTTAAACGCAACCAATCAGATAAAGCATTAACTACAGAGACACCAACACCATGTAAACCGCCAGAAACCTTATATGAGTTTTGGTCGAACTTACCGCCTGCATGCAGTTCAGTCATCACAATTTCAGCGGCTGAGCGTTTAGGCTCATGCTTATCATCATCTTTAATGTCTGTAGGAATACCACGGCCATTATCAGACACGCTGATTGAGTTATCAGAATGAATCGTGACTTTAATATCATCACAATGACCAGCCAATGCCTCATCAATCGCGTTATCTAGTACCTCAAACACCATATGATGTAGGCCTGATCCATCAGACGTATCACCAATGTACATACCTGGACGTTTACGAACGGCATCTAAACCTTCAAGAATTTTAATGCTTGATGAATCGTAATCTGGAGATACTGGTTTTAGTTCTGGTTGATTTTCAGCCATGCTTTTTGTCTTTTTATAAATATATATTTGGGTTTAATTGAGTGTTTCACGTGAAACATGCGCTTATATGCGCATTGGCATAACTACGTATTTGTAATCAGTATTATTTGGCACAGTGATTAAACAGCTACTATTTGCATCAGCAAATGAGAAAGTTGCTTGTTCGCTACTGGTGTTATTTAACACATCAATTAAATAGGTAACGTTAAAGCCTATATCTAAGCTATCACCTGCGTAATCGATTTCCAGTTCCTCTTCAGCTTCTTCCTGATCGCTATTGGTGCTGATTAGCTTTAAATTATTATTACTTAGCACCATACGAATACCACGGTATTTTTCGTTAGATAAAATTGAAGCACGCTGCATTGCCAACAAAACCCCAACTCTATCCGTAGTAAATGAGTTTTGATGACCAGTTGGAATAACACGATTGTAATCAGGGAACTTACCATCAATCACTTTTGAGATTAATTTAAAGTGACTAAAACTGAAATTTACTTGGTTACTGGCTAATTCAATCTGTACATCTTCATCACTATCATCTAACAGCTTGATTAATTCAATCACAGTCTTGCGCGGCAAAATGACATCTTGTTTGTCATAATTTTGTTTAAGTTCGGTTGAGGTAAAGCTTAGTCTATGGCCATCTGTACCCACAATATTTAAACGATTCGCAACCACTTCGAATAACAAGCCATTTAAATAATAACGAATGTCTTGTTGCGCCATTGCAAACTCAACTTGCTTTAACAAATCCTTTAACTGACGCTGACCTATCGTTACCAAAGTGCTTTCACCTTGTGTTTTAGTCATGACAGGATAATCTGCTGCAGGCAAAGTTTGTAGGTTGAATCTACTTTTGCCAGCTTTTAAAGTAATACGACTGTCATTAGTCGCCATATTAATTTCTGAGCTATCTGGTAATGAACGACAAATATCTAATAATTTTTTAGCTGATATTGTTGTTGAAAAATCACCTGTGGTTGCACTTTCTATTGAAAGCGATATTTGCATTTCTAAATCTGTAGCAGTTAGATGAATTTTATTTTGTTTAGCCTCTAATAACAAATTAGACAATATAGGTAAGGTATGTCTTTTTTCTACAATACTAGTGACAGAAGTCAAAGGCTTTAACAATGTTTCGCGGTTGATTTGTATATTCATCTTTATAACCTAAATAATATATATATAAATAATAACAATAATAATGTTGCAATTTTCTGTTGATAACTGATTATTTTTTAATTAAATCAGTATGTTAATTCTAATTTTTTTATCTTGATAAAAGCATATTCTACTGTGGATAATTTGTTGAGTAAAAAATGAAATTCACAAATACACAACCTTATCCTATTTTTATCCACAGAAAGTTCATAACTTAACTTTGCAGTTTATTGCACTACTATTCAATTTTAATTCAATCTAAATGGTATTTCTAATCTCTAATAACTTGTACTAAAAAGCTAATATCACGTGTAAATGTTGGATCATTTTGCCTTAATAAATCTACTTCATCACATGCATGCATTACCGTGGTGTGGTGCCTACCACCGAATGCCTCGCCAATCTCTGGAAAGCTATGGTTAGTAAGCTCACGCGATAAAGCCATGGCAATCTGTCTAGGACGCGCAAAATTACGTGTACGCTTCTTGCTGTACATCTCAGCGACTTTAATTTTGTAATAATCAGCAACGGTTTTTTGTATATTTTCCATCGTTACCTGCCTACCGCGAACAGCTATTAAATCACGAAGCGCATCTTTTGCTAAATGTACATCGATACTATGGCCAGTAAATTTCGCCATAGCAATAATACGATTTAGCGCACCCTCTAACTCACGTACACTGGAGCGTATTTGTTTAGCTATGAAAAAAGCGACGTCTTCAGGTAAGTTTAAATTAACCGCTTCCGCTTTTTTTAATAGAATAGCCACACGCATTTCAAGCTCCGGTGGTTCTACCGCAACGGTCAAACCCCAGCTAAAGCGAGTGCGCAAACGTTCATCTACATCGATAATTTCTTTAGGGTAAGTATCGCAAGTAATGACAATTTGTTTTTTCGCTTCAATCAGTGAATTAAATGCGTAGAAAAACTCTTCTTGCGTCCGTGTTTTCTTTGCAAAAAACTGAATATCATCAATCAACAATAAATCTAAAGAGTGATATTGGCGCTTAAACTCATCAAAAGCTTTGTGTTCATAAGCTTTTACCACATCAGTGACATAACGTTCTGCATGTAAGTAACGAATTTTGGCATCAGGATTATGTTTTTTTAACTCATTGCCAATGGCTTGTAATAAATGCGTTTTACCTAGCCCTACCCCGCCATAAATAAACAACGGATTGTAGGCAGTGCCAGGATTTTCAGCGACTTGTATGGCTGCAGCACGTGCTAATTGGTTAGCACGGCCAGTGACATAGTTATCAAAATTAAATGCACTATTTAAGCCGGAACTGACTTTGGAGGACTCACTAGTTTTTTTATTGATATTCTTAGACGTAGAAATCGCTTGGCTAATTTGACTGATTTTTGATTCCATCAAATTAATATTAGTGCTAATTTCAACTTTTGATGTTTGTTTAGCTGCTGGTTTTTCAGCGCTATTTTTTTGATCTGAATCAGAAATGACAAAATCAATTTTAATATTGGCTAAATGTAAATCATGCGCAAACTGCTCTATTTTTTTAAGAAAACGTTCTTTCACCCATTGCATGACAAAACGATTAGGCGCGACTAAGCGCACCGCATTACCCTCTACTTCTGCGTGTAGAGGTTTAATCCAAGTGTTAAATTGTTGCGTTGAGAGCTCTTGTTCAAAACGACTGAGACAAGTTGGCCAAAAATTTTCCATCTATCGTGATTTACCTAGGTATTTAGTTTGCAGATCAATCGTCAGCAAAAAATTAATTGTTAACTATTTGTTTTTATTGTAATTAATAATATA